>JAVBQI010000116.1:0-10033 GCA_031549145.1 Thermoguttaceae bacterium
TTGGATATTACGCTGAAATACCGGATTCGGACGGAAACGGTTGAAAGCGACGGCGGGACGAAACCGCGTATCGTGTTGGAACTGGCGGAACCGGCGTCGGTTTTTCCGTCGGGATTCGACCCGAAAAGCGGCGCCCGGATCGCCGGTCGGGAACAAATGATTCGCAGCATCGTTATGAAACGTCTGGAAAGATCGCTTTCCAAAACGCTGACGTTGGAACCGATCGACCTTTCCGGCGAATGGGAAGAACGCGGGACGCTTGAGCCCGTATTCGGCTCCTCCGAAAACGGTTGGCTTTCTCTTGCTTGGAAATGGAACGGGAGGACGAATTAAAAATTAAGAATTATGAATTAAAAATTGGGGGTTGCGGTTCAAGGGCATTCTCGATTTTTCATTTTTAATTCTTAATTTTTAATTCTTAATTTTCCCCAATGCGGTCGTTCGTCTCAACGTTTTCAGATATAGGTCGTCGTGTCAACAGGAAAAGAGCAATCGGATAAGGCTTGGGGGGGAGTTTTTACGGAAGGGACGGATCATCGGGTCGAACTCTTTACGGAAAGCATCCGTTTCGACCAACGGCTCTACGAGCAGGATATTCAAGGCTCTTTGGCCCATTCCCGGATGCTTTTCGAGGTCGGGATTCTTTCCAAGGAAGAATTCGCGGCGATCGAAGGGGGGTTGCTCGCGATTCGGCGGGAGATCGAAAGCGGTCTTTTCGAAATCGCCGTCGAACGGGAAGACATACACATGCATATCGAGCATGCGTTGATCCAAAAGATCGGCGACATCGGTCGAAAGTTGCATACCGCCCGAAGCCGGAACGACCAGGTTTCGACCGACCTGCGGCTCTGGGTCCGCGATTCGATCGACCTGATCGACCTTCGGCTTATCGAACTCCAACGGGCGTTCGTCAACCGTTGCGACGGCGATTTTCATATCATCATTCCGGCCTATACGCACATGCAAAGGGCCCAGCCCGTTCTCGCCCCGCACTATTGGCTCGCCTATTGTGAAAAACTCGAGCGGGACCGGGAGCGTTTGCGCGACTGCCGCAAACGAGTCAACATTCTCAGCCTCGGCGGAGCGGCGGTCGCCGGAACGAGTCTCGAAATCGATCGGCAACGGACGGCGATGTTCCTCGGTTGCGAGGGGGTTGCCGCCAACAGCATCGATATTTCCAGCGACAGGGATTTCGTGCTCGAATTCGCGTTCGTACTCGCCCAGATCGGGTTACACATGAGCACCTGGGCGGAAGAATGGATTCTCTGGTCGACCGCGGAATTCAATTTTATCCGGATTCCGCAGGCGTTTTGCACCGGCTCTTCGATCATGCCTCAAAAAATCAATCCGGACGTCCTCGAATTGATTCGGGGCAAATCGGCCCGGACGATCGGCAATTTGCAAACCCTGCTTGTCCTGACCAAAGGGCTGCCGCTCGCGTATAACCGGGATTTGCAGGAAGATAAGGAGCCGATTTTCGATTCGCTCGACACGTTGAGCGCGATTTTGGAACTGGCCGCCCCGATCGTTTCCGGCATGTTGATCAACAACGAAGCGATCGTCAGCCGGCTCGACAAAGGATATTTGGATGCGACCGCGTTAATGGAATACCTCATCAAAAAAGGGGTTCCCCAACGCAGCGCCCACGGTTTCGTCGGCAAACTGGTCCGTTTCGCCTTGGAAAAAGACATCCCCCTCGCCAATTTACCACTCAAGGTTTTTCGAGACGTGTACGAAGGATTCGATTACACCGTTTTCGACATTCTCGGAGCGGTCAATGCCGTCAACGCAATGCGAAGTTTCGGCTCGACCGCTCCCGAGCAGGTTCGAAACCAAATCGATCTTTGGAAGACGCGGCTTGAAAACATTTAATGCTCTTTACAAAAAATTCCGGATAAGGGCAGCAGCCGGAAGCGTCAGCGCCCGGTTGTCCAATACGAAAACGCAAGGCCAACCCGGCGCTGACGCTTCGAGCTGCTGTTTGCCGTGTTCGATTTTTTGCGTAAAGACCAATAATTGAGACACTACAAATAATATCCCGTGGGGGGACATATTATGAACCGGTTGCTAGGAATTCTTCTTTGCATTCTGTTTTCGGGACTGCCGTTTTCGAGCGAAAGCCTTGCCGCCCCAGTTCCACAAGATGTTTTTGACGATGTTTTCGGCGAAGAGCCGGACGAATCCGCCTCGGAAGATTCTTTCGAGGAGGACCCTTTCGGGGCTTCGCCTCGGGAAGGAGCGGGAAAAACGGAAAAAAAGGCCGCGACAACCGCTCCTTCTTCGCCCGTCCGTTCGAGCGATCCTGATCCCCCGGCAAGTCGGCGTCCCTCGTCGCCGCCTTCGTCGGATTCTTCCCCAACCGACTCGTCCGACCCTTCGCGGTTCGGATACACGATCGAAACGTTGCCGGACTCTTTTCGTCCGATTCCAATCGAGGAAGCCCGCGAATTGCTTGACAAGGCGGAACAAGCCCTTTTGGTCGATACGGAGCTGTCGCCGTTGGATTTGGTTCGCTGTGCTTTCGTGCTGAGCCAAAACGGTAACAAAGAACTGACCGTTCCGCTCGCCAAAAAACTGTTGCAGCGTTTCAACGGATTGGAACTCAAGGAGCGGGAACTTTTCGACGTTACCGATTATGTCGGCTCCGGTCCCCTGACCGAAATGCTCGCGATCAGCGGTCTCGCCCCGGAATCGACAACCGCCGTCGAGCAGCTCCTCGCCGGGTACAACGGTCATCTTCTGCGGAAGGAGCCGCTCGAAAAAGTGCTTCTTTGGCGAGACCCGCGTACGCCTTGGGAAATGATTAATGCGGCCAACTCGATTTCCAAATCGGGACGGGTCGAGGTCGCCGGGGTTCTTTTGAAGCGTTTTCTCGGACTCGAAACGACACCGGAGCAGTTGGCCGAAATTCGAGAGAAACTCGGCGCCGAAGACCTGCTCCGGCTCTCGATTCTCGAAGGGGTCCAGCCTCAAGGCCGTTTCGTCGTCGAAAAGATCACCAACGAGGTCGGGGAATTCCTCAAACAATCCCACCCGATGCCGTTTGTCGAGGCGATCGAAAAACTTCCGTTCGGCGAGAAAGGGCAAGAGTCCGCCCTGCCGCTTGAAGAACAACAGGCCGAGACGGTTCGGGGAATCACGGCGATTTGGCGCGGAAACGAAACTTCCGTCGAACAGATGATCGCGATCCTCGGAGTCTCTGATGATGCCGGGGAACTGGCCGAAATCGAATCCCTGCTCCGATCGATGCGAAGCGAGGCGAAAGAAGCGCTCGGGTTGGTGCTGGGATCAGGCAACTCCAAGCTCGTCGGTCGTGCCGCGAAATTGTTGTTTTCGTATGTTCCCGAGGGCGAAGCGTTTATTTTTTATCCGGCGTTGTTCGACCGGCGATTGGACGGTGCAACGACCGCGGCTCTCGGCCGCTATGTCGCGAAACTGGACGGCAAACAACCGACCGCTTCCGAAGCGGCGATTCGGTTGTATACGGTTGCGCTCGAGTACTTCGATCGGGACCGCAAATTGCGAACCGACAGCGACGGGCAGGTTGCGTTTTGGGAAATCAGGGAACCGGCGGGCCAACTGCGTTATACTTCGCTGCCGGCCGTCGCCGCCTATCGGTTGATGGTCGACCGGTTCGCGAGCCAAGCTTATCGCCTCGATCCGAACAATCGTGCGATCCAAACATTTTATCATCTCGCCCGTTGGGAAAAAATCGTCAACGAACGAGGCATCGATGAACCGTTCGACCTCGCGGAGTTGGGCCGTTCCGAAACCGCGAAAACGCTCGGCATTCAGGAACTCGAAGCGATCCTTTCCGAGGCGATGCAGCGGGATTGCAGTGCCGCCGGAATGGTCGCGGCAACGCTTTTAGGACAGGCTGGGACCTTCGATTCGCTCCTTTTGACGCAACCGACCGACCGGGAAAGCGGTCGCGGGCTCCCCCGGATGCTGGTTCAGGCAAGCGGTTCCGGCGACCGGCGAATCCGATTCGCCGCATTGAAAGCGATCATGCAATTGAATCCGAACCGCCCCTATCCCGGTTCGAGCCTGGTGAGCGATGCACTCCTTTGGTTCGGCCGAAGCGAAGGCAGGCGGCTCGCCGTCGTCGGCTGCCCGAAAATCGCCAATGCGATGATGCTGAGCGGTTTTCTGTCCTCGCTCGGATATGAATCGCGAATCGCGACCTCGTGCGGCGATCTCTTTCAAGAAGCGATTGACTCGCCCGACGTCGAATGGGCGATTCTCGACGAACGCTGTTCGAAGCCGATTGTTTCCGTGTTTTCCCAAAACATGCGAAACGACATCCGGACGCACGAACTCCCGGTCGCGATCATTTCCGCCGATCCGGAGGTGCTCAAGGCGACACCGGTCGAGATTCCGCTTCCGCTCATCTCGAAATTGGAATTGGAAATCTCGAATACGACGCTCCGGCATTCCCTCGCGATGATTTTTCCGTACCCGCAAAACGTCGACTCGACGGCTTGGATCGAAGGGCGGCTCCGAAAAATGACCGGGGCGAACACGGTGCCGCCGCCGATCCGTTTGGAGCAGGCCCGGCAGTCGCTCCGTTGGTTGGCGGCGATGCAACGGGAGAGTTCGAGTGTTTATCGGATCGAAAATCTGGAGCCGTTCGCGTTTCGTGCCGCTTCTTCCCCGATTCTCGCGGAGGAGGGACTTGAAATCCTTGCGCAAATTCGTTCCAATCAAACGCAGCAGTTTTTGGCCGAATACGCGATCAACGAAGCGGCTCCCGAATCCCTTCGCGAAAAGGCCGCCCTTGCGTTCGCGGAAAACGTCAAAAAACACGACGTGCTGATTCGCGGCCGTCAGGTCAAACGGTTGTTGGACATGTTTGATTTCCAAGTACGCAACGACAAAAAATCGGATACCGCCCTCGAATCACTCGTCAACACGATCCTCGAACGTCGTCGACCCGCGAGTAAGAATTAGCTTTTTTGAACCCGTTTAGCCGAGCGGCGCAGACGCCGGCGCACCTAATCTCAAAATGAGTGAAATATCCCTGCCCGAAGCACTGTGCAATTGTCAGGAAGCCGCGGTCTTGAGGCTGATCCGCGAAAAATTGGACGCCGGAATCGCCCCCGAGGCGATCGTCGCCGAATGCAACCTCGGAATGGTCGCTCTCGGCGACCGGTTCGATCAGGGGGAAGCGTTTATCCCCGATTTGATGTTCGCCGGCATGATCATGAAAAAGGTGATGGGCGAACTTTCCCCGCTCATGCAGGCGGACGAGACGGCCGCCTCGGCGAAAAAAAAGCTGCTTATCGGAACGGTGCAGCACGATGTGCACGACATCGGAAAAGACATTACTGCGATGGTCTTTCAAAGCAGCGGTTTTACGGTGATCGACTTGGGGGTCGACGTCCCCCCGGCAAAATTCGTCGAAGCAATTCGCGAGCACAAACCGGAATTTTTCGGCATGAGCCTGCTGTTGACGACCTGTTACAAATCGGTAACCGACACGATCGAGGCGATCAAGGCGGCCGGGCTACGGGATTCGGTCAAAATCCTGGTCGGCGGGGCGGCCGCGAGCGAGTTAATGGCCGAGCGATGCGGCTGCGATTATTACGGCAAAACCGCCGTCGACGGCCTCCGCTGGGCGACGGAGCAGGGTTAGAAAGCGAGAACAACGAACCGCGTACTGTGTACGCGGGGGGAAGAGGTCGCCTGTTTCCTCCGCGTACGCAGTACGCGGCTCGTTAGCGCATGTTCTTTTTTGAGGGAACCTACTCTTTTCGGCTTAGTTCGTGAACCGCCTCGACCAGGGCGATCGCGTTTTCGACCGGGGTTTGCTGCAAGACACCATGCCCGAGATTGAAGATATGTCCCGGCCTGCGGTCGGTCAAATCCAACATCCGCCGAACAAGGCGGTAAATGACGTCCGGATTGGTCAATAAAACGGCCGGATCGAGATTGCCCTGTATGCCCCGGGAATGTCCGATCCGTTCCCAGGCATGATCGATCGAAATGCGCCAATCGACGCCGATCACGTTCCCGCCCGCTTCGGACATGAGCGGCAGCAAGGCCGGGTTGCCGGTCCCGAAATGAATGACGGGCGTGCCGGGCCGGATCAGTTCGATCACCGTCCGAGTGTGCCGCATTACATAAGTCCGGTAATCATCTTCCGAAAGGCAACCGACCCAGGAGTCGAACAGTTGGACGATTTGGGCTCCGGCGTCGATCTGGGCGTTGAGATACCGTGCAACCGAATGGGACAGCTTGACCATCAGCTGGTGCCAGGCGGCCGTCTTGGTTTGCATATAATTTTTGGTCAACAGGAAATCCCTGCTGCCGCCCCCTTCGATCGCGTATCCGGCCAAGGTAAACGGCGCTCCGGCGAAACCGATGAGCGGCAGCGATTCGTCGAGCCCTTTGCGGGTTTCCGCAACGACGTCGAACACATATTGCAGCGGTTCGAGGTCTTGGAGTTCGGAGATGCGTTTGACATCCTCGCAGGTTCGAATCGGATTGTGCAGGACCGGCCCGTCCCCAGGGGTAAATTCCAGCTGCAAGCCCATCGGTTCGAGGATGAGCAGCAAATCGGAAAAGATAATGGCCGCATCGACCTTGAGCCGGTCGACGACCGTCAGCATCACTTCGGCGGCGAGGGCCGGGTTCTTGCACAATTCGAGAAACGGTGTTTTTTCCCGAATCTTTCGGTACTCGGCCATATACCGCCCCGCCTGACGCATCAACCAAACCGGCGTCCGGTCGGTTTTTTGGCAACGCGCGGCCCTCATCATCGGGCTATCTTCCCATTTTTTTTTCATGATCCTCGCAGTGTTGGATTGAGGCGGATTATTGAGTCCCAGATAAAAATGAATCAGAGCCGCGCCCGTAAGGAAGCGGTTTTGAACGAAATCGGTCAAATTTTCTCTCAAATTGAATAAGGACACGTTTTACCTTGAGACTTCGGCAAAGTCAATATCCAAAAATGGTCCCCCTTTTGAGAGGGGGCTCGCAAATTTTGTGGGCGTTTCGAAAAGGTCGGCACCCCACCAGTCAAATCTGCAAGGCCCGCCCTTATCTGTTGCGAAAAACACTTTTCTCATTTCGCAAAATTTTCTGCGCGTCTTATCCCAAGAGACCGGCGGAAGGATTATAATGATCCGTTCGACCGCTCGCGGTCTCGGCCGATGTCCGACACTTCGCACGTCGAACATCGTGTCGTTTTTGATGCTTTGTCATGTACTCAAGCCGGTTCTTCAACACGGCAGCGGCCCAACAAGGCTGCGGTTTGATCGAGGGCGAAGCCTATTTCGCCTGGACGGCAGGTCCCCGCACATACCGGCTACGGTATAATCGGCAAGACATTGCCGTCTTCCTTTACATATGCGGCCTTATTTTTTCGGAGCAAAATTGTGATTGTGTTTTTGGTTCCCGATGTTTCCCCGATTCAACTCCAACATTTGCTCGAATTGCTGCAAAAGCATGGTCTGCACGGTTTTCAAACCGAATTCGACGGTCGAACGGTCGTTTTGACCACGGAAATACGGTCCGGTTATTGTGCGAATACTCCGGAACTCCAAGCCGCTTTGTCCGATATTCCCGGAATCGAAAAGGTCGTCCGCGTCGCCGAACCATACCCGTTGGTCGCCCGTGCGGCCCGCGAAGAGCGTTCGCGAGTTCAAGTCGGCTCGCTGTCCCTCGGCAACGGAACCTTCGGGATCATCGCCGGGCCTTGCACCGTCGAAACCGAAGGGCAAACGCTCTTGACCGCTCTCGCCGTCAAAAAGGCCGGAGCGAACGCCCTGCGCGGCGGGGCCTTCAAGCCGCGAAGCAGCCCTTACGCTTTTCAAGGGCTCAAGGAACAAGGGCTCAAAATCCTCGCCAAAGCCCGGGAAGAGACCGGGCTCGCGATCGTAACCGAAGCGATGTCCCCCGAAGAGGTCCCGCTCGTCGCCGAATACGCCGATGTCATCCAGATCGGAACTCGCAACGCCCAGAATTACCGGCTCCTTCAGGCGGTCGGAAAAATCCGCAAACCGGTCCTGCTCAAGCGGGGCTTCGGTTGTTCGCTTGAGGAATTTCTCATGTCGGCGGAATACATTTTGGCGGGCGGCAACCAACAGGTGATTCTTTGCGAGAGGGGAATTCGCACCTTCGAGTCGTTTACCCGGTTTACCCTGCCGCTCGCGGTCGTTCCGGAATTGCGAACGAAAACGCACTTGCCGATCCTCGTCGATCCGTCCCACGCGACGGGCAACGGCGATTTCGTAATTCCGATGTCGGCGGCGGCGACCGCGGTCGGGGCGGACGGGCTGTTGATCGAAGTGCATCCGGAACCGAATGCCGCCCTTTGCGACGGCCGTCAATCGCTGACGTTCGATGAGTTCGAAAAACTGGTTCGAACCTGCGAGCGAATTTTCCCGATCGCCCGCGAAGAATTTTCCGGATAGGAGTTTCGCATAAAAATTTGCTTTTGTCGTCGCCAAATCGATAAATCCGTCTTACGCCCTTTCGAAATGATATGGAAAATCTCAAAATTCTGCTTTACCCTCACCCGATCCTGAAGCACAAATCGAAGCCGATTCGGAAAATCGACGCCGAGCTGAAGGAAATCGTTGCCGCGATGTTCAAGCTGATGTACGAAACCGACGGTATCGGCCTCGCCGCCAATCAGGTCGGCCTGCCGTACCAGCTTTTTGTTATGAATTCGTCCGGCGATCCGGAAAAACCGGAAGATGAACATGTTTTCATCAACCCGGTCATCCGCAAGAAAAAAGGGAAGGAAGAGGACGAAGAGGGTTGCTTGAGTTTCCCGGAGATTCATGCTCGGGTCGCGCGTCCGACCGAGATCGAATTGGAGGGTGTTTCGCTTGACGGGCAGGTCCGGCGTTTTCAATGGAAAGGGTTGCCGGCCCGGGCGGCCCAGCATGAAATCGACCACCTGCTTGGGGTTTCGTTCGTCGACCGGCTTTCGGTGACCGCTTTGGCGGAAATCCGGGAGCAGCTTTGGGATTTGGAAAGCCAATTCGCAACCGACTGTGAGCTTGGTTTGACTCCGAGCGAGGAAGAAATCGTGATGCAGATCAAAGCTCTGGAAGAGAAACGCTGTTAGCCGTTTCGCTGTTTAGCCGAGCGGCGCAGACGCCGGTGCCTCGCGGTTTTGGCCAAAAACAATCTTGTATCGAAGGTGGAAAACGCTACAATCGAGACGTGAGATTTTCAAAATAGCGACCTCGCGGCTTGTTTTACAGACGCGATTTTTTCCGTTTTTACCGGTCGTGTTTTCAAAATCCCCATGTTTTTCAGCGTCAGCCCTCAAGGGTGACGGCAGGTTGTCGTTGGCGAGCAAAATTTGCCGGTGTTGTTCGCGACCCTGTGGCGCCCATAAAAAGTCCTGGCGGTTCGCGATAGTTGTAAATATTTGTCGTTCAAGGAGATATGGTTTTTCTTGAATTTGGCGGCACATTTTTTTATGTTCGCGGTCCTTGACTCGCGAACTTGGCTTTCCAGCCCCTTTGTGTTGCAAAGGTTTTGGAACCAGCGTCGCACCTCCCAGAGGTGCGTGGGTTGAAACGACGAGAGACCCGTTGCCACCGCCAATCGGGAAAGTCGCACCTCCCAGAGGTACGCAGACCGTCTTCAGGTTTCGCGGATTAGTCCAAGTCGTTTTGCGGTGGGACGGGGATCGGCTAAGCATCTTTCGTGCACCTCCCGAAACGTCCGCTCACCAGTGTGCAGCAATTGCGTCAATGACACCGCCACATTCGTCAAAATCGTCCAAGCTCCGCCCCAGCCGGAGCGGATTACGTGTTTGTCCTCGGCAAAGTTTTTATCCTTTTGCCAATGCAGACAATTCTCGACCTCCCAATGACGTAAGATCAAGTCCTGGAACTCCGACGCCGAAATCTTTTCCGGATTAAGACTGCTTAGGGCTTGGTCAAAAACAACCTACTTAATTGCACGTTTATAAACGGTGTAATTCCATTCTCCGTGGAAGTCGTGTTTTTTGACGCCGACCGATTTCAGTTCCGCATCGCTGACTTTGATTCCTTTTTCGTATTCATTG
>JAVBQI010000033.1:0-12945 GCA_031549145.1 Thermoguttaceae bacterium
CGCCCGCATCGCGTTGAGGAAAGTGAGAACCCGCTGCGGCTCGACCTCTTTCCATTGGCCGAGTTTGTGGTTGAGAATCGCGACTTTCAGTTGCTCGAACGCCTCGTGCAAATCTTCGGGCAGTTCTTTGACGCCTTTGAATTTCGCCAGCAATTCGCCGGTCGAGGGGACGGTTTCCGACGTCCAATCATCGACGCCGAACGGGTCTTTTTTCGGCCGCTTTCCGCCGTCCCCGTCCGTCTCGAACGGCACGTCGTCGGCCCCGAATTCGTAGTTGTCGGACGATTTTTCCCCTTGGGTCCGCTCGGCCGGCTCGACCCGACCGGTTTTCCCTTCCAAAACGGCGTTGGAATCGTTGTAAGGGTTGACATCTTCGTCCAACTCGGTCGCAATGATGTCCTGCTCTCTCGGTTTTTTATCGGCCGGAGCCCCGAGGGTTTCCCAGCGTTGAATCCGCATGATCGCGACGGACCATTGGTTTTGAACCGCTCCCTCCAACCACATTTCGGCATCGTCCCAATCGAGGGCGGCTTGAAAATGGCTCCAAAACAGCGACGGGTATTGCTCGGTCGTTTCTCCGAACCGCTCGAACACCCGCCGCAACCGTCCGACATGCTGGGGGGTGACGTTCCCGACCCGCCGGGCCCAGGCCTCGTCCGTGTAGGAGGGGTGCGGCAAGCCCGCGTCCCGCAGCCGCGTTCGCCAAAGATGGATGACCCGTCCTTTTTCCCAGTTGGTTCGGCTGATCAACCGGTTCCAAAGACCGATCGATTCGACCGAGAGCTCGTCGATGAGTGGGGAACTCATCAAGAGGGCGTCGTCATTTTCCGCCGTTTCCGTCGTCAAAACTTCCGATTCAAATTCGTCGTAAGGGTCCATAATTTCGTATCTCAGTGGTAATTCCCGGTCAGTGGTAAGAATATCAATCCGTTTAGCCGAGCGGCGCAGACGCCGAAGCCCAGCCTTTGACAGATCACCGCTTATTCGTGCCAACGGGTTCGCAAGCCGGGCCCGACGGGGCGTGATTCCGCCTCGGTTCGGCTTTCCTCGGCAAAATCAAAATTCCAATCCTGCATTTGCCGCAGTTCTTCCCGCTGCGTCCGGTCGAAGCCGAGCGGCGTCAAGGTCATATACCCTTCCCCCAAGGCCCGCAAGTCGGTGAGTTCCTTCGTTTCGGTGCTCTCTCTTTTCGTTTCTGCCGGAATCGGTCGGCCGACAAGCCAAAAATAGGGCCGCCCGGAGGGGGAAACCCGGCGTTCGAAATCACCCCAGTATTGATTGACGTCCATGG
The DNA here is from genome assembly GCA_031549145.1 of Thermoguttaceae bacterium. Taxonomy (GTDB): domain Bacteria; phylum Planctomycetota; class Planctomycetia; order Pirellulales; family Thermoguttaceae; genus JAVBSX01. The sequence goes on from JAVBQI010000033.1 coordinate 1,292, forward strand.
GAACGGTTTTCAATCGGGCCGGACCTCGGAGCACCGCGAGCGGAATATTCAAATTGAAAAGTTGCGGCTCGTCGTTTTTCCGGCTCGCTTTTTCCCGCAACGTTTTTTCGATCACCCCGCAGGCGAGTTCGGCCGCCCGATCGTACGATTCCTTTTCGTTGTACTGCATCGAAACGGCGAAACTGTTGATACCGTACAAACTCCCTTCGACCGCCCCGGCAACGGTCCCGGAGTAAAGGATGTTGATCCCCGCATTAAAGCCGCTGTTAATACCGCTGACAACCAAATCCGGTTTGCTCGGACAGATTTGCGTAACACCGATTTTAACGCAATCGGCCGGGGTTCCGTCGACGGCCCAACCCCAATGATTCTCGTACACGTAAACTTGCTTGACCGAGAGCGGGGTTTGAAAGGTGATCGAGTGTCCGACGCCGCTTTGTTCGGTCGCGGGGGCGACAACGTAAACCTCGCCGAGCCGGCAAAGCGTCTTTTCCAACGCCGCGAGGCCGGGAGCGTAAATCCCATCGTCATTGGTCAGAAGTATGATCACGTTAGCGATTTTTGCTGAGAAAACCGACGCTGTTCCAACAAACATCGTCGTGGGGAATGACGAAAAAACGACCGACCTGCATTCTAGCCGAGGCGCGCAAGATCGTCAACTCCTCCAAATCGGCCTTGAAAATGTGAGGAGCCGTCATAATCTCAGAATATAATGGCAACAAAAAAGAGCCGTAAGTGTAGTCGGTACTCCGACGTAACTTACGGACCTTGTACACGGCACGGCCCTCGCGGCTTCAAGCTCTGTACAAGGTCCGCAAGTTACACTGCGCTTCACTTGCGGCTCTTTTTTATTGCTTCGACAAACAAACTGCCAAATTGGCATATTGGCCGCTGATTTTCGATCCGTTCTGATTTTTCCTTTTTCAAATACCCCGGAAATATTAAGGATTTTAGGGCAAATCAGACCGACCTTGAGTTTTTTTGGCACAAACATTGCTTGGCATCTTGCAGGACGGTGCGATTCTGTCAAAATGAAGAGAATCTCTCGTTGCCATTCCCTGACCTAGAGAGTCGCAGAGCCGACTTGATGATCATATCCCTATCAATCCTTAATCAACACGAACCAGAGGAGAATTTGTAGTGGCCAAAAAGATGTCTTTTGATGATGCCGCCCGAATGCCGCTCGCACAAGGGGTCCAAAAATTAGCGAAAGCGGTCAAAAGCACGCTCGGTCCCCGCGGCCGGAACGCGGTTTTGGACAAAGGCTGGGGCGCTCCGAAAATCACCAAGGACGGCGTAACCGTCGCGGAGGATATCACGCTCGATGATCCGGAAGAAAACATGGGCGCGACCCTCGTCAAGGAAGCGGCCTCCAAAACTAACGAACTCGCCGGGGACGGAACGACCACCGCGACGGTCCTCGCCGAAGCGATTTACATGGAAGGCCTGAAAATGGTCGCCGCCGGAGCCGATCCGATGTCGCTTTCCCGCGGAATCAACAAAGGGGCCGCCGCCGTTTGCGAAACGATCGCGAAAATGGCCGTCCCTGTCGGTGAAAAGAACAAAAAGGAAATCGCCCAGGTCGCGACCATCGCCGGTAACAACGATCCGGCGATCGGGCAGACGTTGGCCGATGCGTTTATGAAGGTCGGCAAGAACGGCGTGATCACCATCGAAGAGGGTAAGCAAGCCGAAACCTACGTCGAAGTCGTCGAAGGGATGCAGTTCGACCGCGGTTATCTTTCTCCCCATTTCGTGACCGACGTCGAAGATCAAACGGTCGAATTCGACGACGCTTTGGTCCTCATCCACGAAGAAAAAATCTCCAATGCCCGCGCGTTCGTGCCGTTGCTCGAAGCGATCAGCAAGCAGAGCAAGCCGCTCTTGATCATCGCCGAAGACATCGAAGGCGAAGCCCTCGCGACGCTCGTCGTCAACAAAATGCGGGGAACGATCCGCGTTTGTGCCGTCAAGGCCCCCGGGTACGGCGACCGCCGCAAGGCGATGATGGGGGATATCGCCGTTTTGACCGGCGGGACTGCGATTTACAAGGATTTGGGCGTGCAGCTCGAAGCCGTCAAACTTTCCGACCTGGGCAAGGTCAAGAAGGTGACGATCACCGCGGATGAAACCGTGATCGTCGGCGGGGCGGGCAAAAAAGAAGCGATCGACGCTCGCGTCGCGCAGATCAAGAAGGAAATGGAGACGACGACGAGCAATTACGACCGCGAAAAGCTGGAAGAACGGCTCGCGAAACTCGCCGGCGGCGTCGCCCAGATCAACGTCGGGGCCGCGACCGAAACCGAAATGAAGGAACGGAAGTTCCTGTACGAAGACGCCAGGGCCGCGACGAAGGCCGCCCTCGAAGAAGGGATCGTCCCCGGCGGCGGGATCGCCTTGCTCCGGAGCGATAAGGCGTTCGCCAAGCTCGAAACCGTAGGCGACGAGCAGTACGGCGTTCAAATCATCAAGAAAGTGCTCGAAGCCCCGATTCGCGGGATCGCCGAGAATGCCGGGATCGACGGCGGGGTCGTCGTCAACCGCGTCCGGCAGATGAAAGGGAAGAACGACGGATACGACGCCGATAAGGACGCTTACTGCGATCTGGTCGAAGCCGGGATCATCGATCCGGCGAAGGTCGTGCGGACCGCTCTTTCCAATGCGGCGAGCGTCGCCGGGCTGCTGTTGACCACCTCCTGCCTCTTGACCGAGATTCCGAAAGAAGAAGCCGCCGCCGCTGGGCCTCCGGGAGGAATGGGCGGAATGGATCCCGGAATGATGGGTGGCATGGGCGGAATGGGTGGCATGGGATTCTAAGTGAATCGTATGAATAGTTAACGAAAAGGAAAAGTGATTATGCCAAATGATGAGACAAAAAAAAGGATCATCGATATCTTTACGGCAAATGAAAGATATGCAGATGGCGCTAGAGTTGAAGTGATTCCTAAAGAGTACAAACCTCTACCACCTATGGGCACCTCTTGGCAGATGGCATTCACTTTTGCCAAAACTGCAACATCTCATTTTCTGTCACTCAACAAGATAATTGCTGAACTAAGTAAAATTGGTGAATTGGACGCTTTTGATTATCGCGAACCGAAAGGTTCTCCCACTAATCAACAATTTCCCGAACTTCATTTCAGTGTTAGAATTGGTGACGATAGTTATGAGATTATTTTTGTGCTTCCCAAATGAAATAACCAGCTAAAACAGCTGGCCCAAATAAGCAAAACAACGCATTTTTGAAAGGAAAAATACATGTCAAAGAAGAACATCAGTCTGAAGCCGTTGGAAGATCGTATCGTCGTCGAGCCGCTCGAAGCCGAAGAAATGACCGCCGGGGGAATCGTTCTCCCCGACAGCGCCAAGGAAAAGCCGCAGCGCGGGACCGTGATCGCCGTCGGTATCGGCAAACTGCTCGATAACGGCAAGCGGAGCGAGATGAGCGTCGCCGTCGGCGATCAGGTGATCTACGGAAAATATTCCGGGAGCGATATCGAAGTCGACGGACACGAGGTCAAGATCCTGCGGGAAACCGACGTGCTCGCCAAAGTGGTGAAGTAAAAATTATGAATTATGAATTATGAATTAAGAATGCGGGAAAAACAGCCGTTTTCTTGATTCATAACTCATAGCTTCATAGACTTTCATTCATAATTCATAATTCTTCATTCATAATTACAAGGAGTTTCTTTAGTGGCCAAACAACTTTTATTTACCGACGATGCCCGCAAGAAAATGCTCGAGGGCGTCAACAAACTCGCCGATGTCGTCGCCGTAACGATGGGACCGACCGGGCGCAACGTGATCCTGAACAAATCGTACGGCGGACCGACCGTGACCAAGGACGGCGTGACCGTCTCGAAAGAGGTCGAACTCGAAGACCCCTTCGAGAACATGGGCGCAAAGCTCGTCAACGAAGTCGCCTCGAAAACCTCCGACCTCGCCGGTGACGGGACGACGACCGCGACGGTCCTGGCCCGGGCGATCTTCCGCGAAGGGCTCAAGCACATCGCGGCCGGCTGCAACCCGACGGCGATCCGACGCGGGATCGACAAGGCGGTCGACGCCGTCGTCGCCCAGCTGGCGGCGCAGACGAAGCCGGTGACGACGAAGCAGGAAATCGCGCACGTCGGCTCGATCAGCGCGAACAACGATATGACGATCGGCAACCTCCTCGCCGAGGCGATGGAAGCGGTCGGCAACGACGGCGTGATCACCGTCGAAGAAGGGAAGACGGCGGAGACCACGTACGAGGTCGTCGAGGGGATGCAGTTCGACAAAGGCTACATTTCGCCTTACTTTATCAACGATCCGACGAAGATGAACTGCCTGATGGAAGACGCCTACGTCCTCCTGCACGAGAAGAAAATCAGCAATGTCCGCGAACTGATTCCGGTTTTGGAAAAGGTTTCGCAGAAGATGAAATCGCTCCTGATCATCGCCGAGGATGTCGACAGCGAGGCGATGACGATGCTGGTCGTCAACCGTCTTCGCGGGACACTCGATGTCTGTGCGGTCAAGGCTCCCGGTTTCGGCGACCGCCGCAAGGCGATGTTGACCGACCTCGGCATTTTGACCGGCGGGACCGTGATCAGCGAAGACCTCGGGATCAAGCTCGAGAACGTGACGCTCGAACAGCTCGGCCGGGCGAAGCAGATCACCGTCGAGAAAGAGACGACGACGATCGTCGAAGGGGGCGGCAAGAAGGCGGACATCAAGGCTCGGATCGACCTGTTGCGGAAGCAGATTGAGACGACGGAAAGCGATTACGACCGGGAAAAGTACCAGGAACGCCTCGCGAAGCTGAGCGGCGGGGTCGCGGTCGTCCAAGTCGGGGCGCACACCGAAGCGGAAATGAAGCAAAAGAAGGCCCGGATCGAGGACGCCCTGCACGCGACACGGGCGGCGGCCCAAGAGGGGATTCTGCCCGGAGGCGGCGTCGCCCTGCTGCGTTGTCGGGAAGCCGCCGAGAAGGCGAAGACCTCATGCAAAGGGGACGAAAAGGTCGGAGCGTCGATCATTTCCAAAATCCTTTCGCGGCCGCTGGAGCAGATCGCCGAGAACTGCGGTCTCGACGGCAGCGTGATCGCCGATGAGGTCCTGCACCAGAAGTCCGCGACGGTCGGGTACGACGCCCACGGCGGGAAGTACGTCGATATGTTCAAGGCCGGGATCATCGATCCGCTCAAAGTGGTTCGGACCGCGCTGACGAACGCCGCGAGCATCGCCGGGCTGATGCTCTCGACCGAGACGCTGGTAACCGACATCAAGAAAAAGTAAGACGCTTGACGCACAACGAGCCGCGTACTGTGTACGCGGGGGGAAGAGGTTGCCCGCTCACTCCGCGTACACAGTACGCGGCTCGGTGATTTGTTTTCCTGCTGATTAAATCATCCCTTTTGAATGATTCGAAATAACAGCCCGAAACGAAGCGTAGCGCAGTGAGGGATAGGACGTTTTACCCCCTCACTGCGCGATGCTTCGTTTCGGGCTGTTATTTTTTTTGTCAAATTTAACGCCGATACTGCAGAATCGTTTTGAGGAGCAGTTCCCGGTCGACCGGCTTGGTCAGGTAGGCGTCGCAACCTGCCGCAGTCGTCGTCTTATCGTCGCCGGAAAGGGCATGAGCCGTGACCGCGATGATCGGTCGCGAACAACCCTGCTCGCGGAGCTTTCGCGTCGCTTCGTAACCATCCATAACCGGCATCTGCATGTCCATAAGAATAACGTCGAACGGTTTTCCGGCATCCGCGGCAGCCTGGTAACGGTCGATGGCGATTTGACCGTTTTCCGCCTCTTCGTATTCCGCGCCCGCTTCCTTGATCTGCGAAACGATGACGATCCGGTTGATCCGGGTATCATCGACCACCAGGATTCGCAACCCTTCGAGCGGCTTTGCAGGTCGTTCGCAAACCGGCTCTCCGGCAACGGCGGTCGCCGCTTGCGGTTGCGGCATCGCTTCAATTTGCGGTCTTGCTTCCGGGGCATGCGCGAAAACCGTGGTGGGAAACGCCAAAGTGAATTCGCTCCCCCGGCCTGGTTCGCTGTCGACGAAAATGTCCCCGCCGAGCAATCGCGCGAGCCGCTTCGAAACGGGAAGGCCGAGCCCCGTCCCGCCGCGACAGCGGATCATCGACCCGTCTGCCTGGCAAAACGGTTCGAAGAGCGTGCTCAGCTGTTCCGGCGAAATGCCGATTCCGGGATCGATCACTTCGAAATAGATGATCGAGGATTCCACTCCCATCGGAGCGGTCGTCACATTCTCGAAGGAATAGCGGGACTCTTTCGAGGATTCCGCGCCGTAACGCACCTGGACGATTCCCTGTTCCGTGAATTTGATCCCGTTTTTGATCAAGTGCGAAAGGATTTGACGGAGCCGCTTTGGGTCGCTCATAATCAGTTCGGGTGCGTTTGTTTCGGCGACGAATTGCAATTCGATGCCCGGGTGTTCGTCCAGGTATGCTCGCATCTCCGGTTCGAGTTCCTTTGTAAACGTCTGGAGGGAAATGGGAATCGGTTCGATCTCGAAACGGTTGTCGTCCAGTTTGATGAAATCGAGGATGTCGTTGAGCATTTCCAAAAGATTATGGCCGTTGCGGGAAACCACCTTTTCCCAGGATTCGCATTTTCCTTTTTCCTCGGGCAGGCAGCGTTGTCTGAGCAGCCGGCCCATTTCTTCCGTGAAAAACAGGACGGCGTTCATGGGAGTTCGAACTTCGTGAGACATGTTGGTCAGGAATTCGCTCTTGGCCCGGAGTGCGGATTCCGAGGCTTTTTGAGCGACCGTCAATTCCCCGACGGTTTCCTGCAACCGCAGGCTCACCTTCATTTGCCTTTCGGTAGCCCGTTGCAAATGAACGATGAAGGCGACCATGCCGAAATACGACAACAGAATGAAGAGGTAGAAAAACGAAGGGCTGATTTGTTCCCCGATAACCCGGGACCTGTAATCGGCGGCGGAAAAATCGATGCCTAGGAGACCGTCGAGCGTTCCATCCGGGCGATAAATCGGCTCCACCCCTTTGATCCAACGCCCTCTTGTATCGGTAACCGGTCGAATGTCGACACCCCCGCGCGGCATTTCTCCTTCGAGCCCGAGGGCGCGGCGCATGACCGGGTGCAGCGGGTACGATTCGCCGATCGGAATGTCGAGTTCTCCGGGAAGGATCATGAAATCCTTTTGCGGAGAAGCGGTCGCGGAGCCGACGATGAAGTGCGCCCCGTCGTCCTCGGGCCGCAAGGTGTAAACGAATTTTGCCTCCTTGGAGTTCCTGACTCCCGTGGTCATGATATCCCGGATTCTTTGGTAAAGCGGATCGTCTCCCGGGGTGATGAACAAGGCCCGAACCCGATAGCAATATTGGGGCTTGGCAGGAGAAGCGAAACGGCCCGGTTCGGCGGCGAGGAAGCAATTTTCGCAGCAGCGGTGCACGGAGGTCCAGCTTTCCGGATTTTCCGGTGTCCCTGTTCGCTGAATTTGATAGCAATTGGCCTCTTTGACGGGATTCCAACGGAAGTCGATTTTCCCATCCGCCTTTCGCGTGGCTCTCAGCCCGGTCGGAGCTTCAAGGAAACGCCGACCGTTGAGATCCTCGTATTTTTTCGGTTCCGGTTCGGCGGCGATAAGAAACTCCGATTGGTCCGGGTCGATGGGATCGGACCACTTCGAATGGGAAAATTCCAACAGAAAATGATCGAGCCCTTGAACCGCGGCGGCATAAGAGCGTGTAATTTCCTCGAAATACTTGGCCCAATGCCTTTGGCAATGTCGAACGGTATAATACCGCGTGATTCCGCCCAAGGCCAAAATGATCAAGAATCCGCCCCACATCAGGAGCAAAAAATTTTTCGTTCGTCCCTTGCGGTGAGCCCAGATGCTCAAGTAAATCATCCCCGCGAAAACGCCGAATGCGGCAAGTCCGATGCCGAAGAAAAATGAAAACTCGAAATAGGTCATATCCCCCTCTCATGCCCCTCGTCTCAGATTACTATTGCCGTTTCCTGAATCGCGAACCAAGTGCCGATCGCGTGATGCGGCTTTCCAAACGCTCAACGATCCGTATCCTATTTTTTCCTGCGGACCATGTCAAACAAAATGCAAAGATTACAGATCAAATTGATTTTGAGGCTGGATTTCAAGACGCCAGAGAATGACGTAAGGCGAAGGACCTGAAAAACTTTGCGTTTTAGGTAGATTGTGTCGACAGGGCTGCAAAGTCGAAATTTTGGAAAAAATATCGAATCGGGCAGCAGCCGGAAGCGTCAGCGCCCGGTTTTCCAATGCGAAAATGCGGGACCAACCCGGCGCTGACGCTTCGGGCTACTGTTTGCCTCGCTCGACTTTGCAATTCTCGTCATTCTCAACACGCCCCTTTCCCCGGGGATTTCCTGTAAGTATAATGGGGTTGTCAGACTGGTTCTCAATCGCGGCGCGGGCCTCTTTCCGTGCGAACGCGGGGGAGACCGTATTTATTGTGCTGGTGATAAAAAGTGAACCGAGCGGTATTTTGTACGAAGTGTAACGCAGTTCAAAATATCGCGGACCATGTCAAATCGCGGCACGGACAACGGGTCAAATTTTATTGCCTCGTCTATAAAGACCCTCTTTTCAGGATAATCTCATGAGCGAACCGCTGATTGAGGCGGTCGGCCTCACCAAATATTACCGCGATTTCGCGGCGATCGAAGACGTCACCTTTCGGGTCAACCGCGGCGAAGTCGTCGCCTTTCTCGGCCCCAACGGAGCGGGAAAAAGCACGACCATGAAGCTGCTGACGGGCTATTTGGCCCCGACAAGCGGCATCGCGAGAATCGCGGGACACGACATGTCGGTCGACCGGTTGGCCGGATCGGCGAAACTCGGCTACCTGCCGGAAAACGGGCCGCTTTACCCGGATATGAGCCCGCGAGCGCTGCTCCAGTTCTTCGCCCAGGCCCGCGGCATCCCAGGGCGGCTCAGGCGGGAGCGGATCGCGAAGGTCGTCGAACTCTGTGCCTTGGAAACGGTGATCGGCAAGCCGATCGGCAAACTATCCCGAGGATACCGCCAACGCGTCGGAATGGCCCAGGTGCTTCTGCACGAGCCGGAAGTTCTGATCATGGACGAGCCGACCGCCGGGCTCGACCCGAACCAAATACACGAGGTCCGCGAAACGATCCGCCGGCTCGGCAAGGAAAAAACGATCCTGCTTTCGACGCATATCATGCAGGAGGTCGAAGCGGTCGCGTCCAAGATCGTCTTCATTAACGAGGGACGGATCGCGTTCGAGGGGACGGTCGAAGAGATTCAGAAAGACAAAAAAGGGAACGCCAAGGACCTCAACACCCGTTTCCGCGAACTCAGCACCGCTTCCGTTTAGGGCGTTGCACGAAAGTCATACACTAGCCCCAAGCGTCGGCGCGGGGTGATATCATAATCCCCCCGCGCTGACGCTTGGGGCTAGTAATCTCAATCGGGTTTCATGCTCTACCAAAACGTCTGCATCGAGTCGTTCGCCTGTACGCTGCCGGAAGAAATCCTGACGACGGCGGAACTCGAACGGCGGCTCGCTCCGGTTTATGAGCGGCTCAAGCTGCCAGAAGGACGCCTTGAGCTGCTCTCCGGCATCCGCGAGCGGCGGCTTTGGCCCTCCGGCATGCTCCCGGGCGAGCAAAGCATCCGGACCTGCCGCAAGCTTCTCGAATCGACCGGCTTCGAGCGGAGCAGGATCGGTGCACTGCTGCACGGTTCGGTGTGCCGGGATTATCTCGAACCGGCGACCGCCGCCGGAGTGCATCACGGGCTCGATCTCCCACCGGAATGCGTGATTTACGATATTTCCAACGCCTGCCTCGGGATTGTAACCGGCATGGTCCAGATCGCGAACATGATCGAACTGGGCGAAATCGAGGCGGGGCTCGTCGTCGGCACCGAAAGCTCTCGTTCGCTAACGGAAGTGACGATCCGGATTCTCAACTCGGATCACTCGATCGACCGCCGGAGCATCAAAAAAGCGTTCGCCTCGCTCACGATCGGCTCCGGCAGCGCCGCCGTCCTGCTCACGCATCGTTCGATTTCCCGAAGCGGACACCGGCTTTTGGGGGGCGTTTTGCATTCAAACACCGACTTCTGCGAACTTTGTCGGAGCGATGTCGACGCCTCGGGCGGCGATTCGATGAACCCGCTGATGTGGACCGATTCGGAATCGCTGATGGTCGAGGGGATCAAAACCGCGAAGGCCGCGTTCGCCCGATTCTTATCGACGCTCGGTTGGACCGCGGAGTCGATCGACGGCTTTTTCACCCACCAGGTCGGCCGGATGCACCAGCAGCTTTTGTTCGAGGCGTTGGGAATCTCGTTCGAACGGAACTTCTCGACGCTGGAATACCTGGGCAACACCGGCAGCACGGCCTTGCCGAGCACGGCGGCGATCGGGATCGAGCAAGGGTTCGCGCAGCCGGGGGACCGAATCGCTCTCATGGGAATCGGTTCCGGCATCAACGTAATCATGCTCGGGGTGCAAATGTCGGAAGATTCTTTCTCGCGTGTTTAGCGTTTCATATTTAGCCAATACTCCGGCTCCCGCGAGGATTTCTGACAAGTCGCATCGGTAATTGTTAGTGGTGTCCAAAAAAGAATCGGAATAATTCAGGTTACAGTCAGAGGCTATTGCTGAAAAACTCCGCGACTTCCGCATCTCTGCGAGAAATTTGAATTTTGGTATGCTCAAGCCGGTTTAAAATTCCCGTCTTCAGTGCGGGAGCGGCCCAGCGAGGCCGCGGTTTGACAGAGGGCGAAGCCTACCGCCCATACCGGCTACGGTATAATACTTCAGCCGTTTGGAGTTTTTTTGAAATAAACCCCCTGCCGTTCGTCATTTCGAGCGAAGCGAGAAATTTCACTCTCGCCAAAAGACTCGATATTTCGGCCCTCGCGCGAGGGTGAGATTTTTCCTTGCGCTACGCTTCAGTCGAAATGACGAAAATTACCATTCGTCTGAAGTGTTACGAATTTTGCAATTGTCGTGAATTGACGTGGATTTTGCCGGACCTCCTTTTTCTTTTTTGGAGAGGATGCTAGAATGATGACGAAAATGGTTTCGCGACCATATTCCGGTTCCGGCATTTTGCCTTTCGATTTGGAGGGTGAGGATTGTTGGTAACCGCGAGAGCAAGAATTGCCGACAACTGCGGGAATAAAGATTTCCGCCAACAGTGGGAGAAAGGGTTGTCGGTAACTGCTGGAGTAAGGATCGTTGATAGCCGGTTGATGAATCGATTAACCGGTTTGTGAGGCGATTTTCGGAATTTTCAGCCGAAATGGCGGAATTGGCAGACGCGCTAGGTTCAGGTCCTAGTCCCGATCACTCGGGGTGGAGGTTCAAGTCCTCTTTTCGGCACTATTGGCGATTCGCAGGGAATCGCAAATCCTCGTAAAGGGCTGCAAAGCAAGGCTTTGCGGCTCTTTCTTTTTTCTTGATTGCGGCCGGTTGCGACCCCTTGCGACCTCCTGCTACAGAAAAATTCACAGAAAAAATTTCCGCCTTACAGAAAAGTCCCCTCCGGGCTTACAGAAAAAGCACTCTTTTCCTGATCTTTTCGTCGCTCGTCCTGCCGTTCCTCACGGGCCGCCAGCTGGAAATCGATCTCGCGGACTTGCAGGTAATGCTCCT
>JAVBQI010000096.1:0-12148 GCA_031549145.1 Thermoguttaceae bacterium
AGCCCCAAGCGTGAGCGCGGGGGGATAATTTCGCGATCAATTTTTATCACCCCGCGCTTACGCTTGGGGCTAGTATTTTTAGTGCTTTGTAAACGTCAAATTATTGAAATCGCGATTATCGACCTTTTCCAAAAGCGACTATGCCCACTCTCCCCGAAGACGATTCTTTCCTACTGGCTCCGATCGAGGAGGAGGAAATCGGGCTTGCTCCGATTGAGGATGAGCCGACGATCGTGATCGCCCCCGATTTTCCGTTCGATACGCAACAGCGGCTTATCCCGGTCGTCTGCTCCGCCTGCAAAACCCGGATGTATGCGACCGAGGATCAGGTCGGGATGTACAAGGTTTGCCCCGATTGCTTCCGGAAAACGGAAATCCGCGCCGTCGATCCGGAATTTTTGTGCGAGGTCGAAAGTTCCGAAGAGGGCGGTTACATCGTCAAGCTGCCCGAACTCGAAGAGGTGCCTCGCGCCCGGCACGACGTCGATTATCGAACGGTCGAGGGAACGATCAAGCCGCAGTTCGTCGGCGACCGTTACATTGAAGAGCAATCTCCGTTTTTGGAACGAATGCTCGATTCGGCCCTCAAAAGCGACGAGGAAAAAAGCGAGGAGTCCCGGGCCGTCCAATTCGAACGCAAGATCGAAAAGGAAGCCGAAGCCGTTAAAACGGCTGCCCAGGGCGGTAAGCTTGAGGAATACATTGCCGGGACGAAAAACGATCCGGCCCAGGCCGCCGGTCCCGCAGCCCGAAGACTCGCCGAACGGGAACGCCTCTTCAATGCCGTCGCCTCGACTCCGGCGACCGCTTCGCCCCCGCCGCGACCCGCCCGACCTGCGGAATCGAAAGTCGGTTCGGCTCCCCAACCGCCGCCGATTCCGAATCCGACTCCTGTTCGCAAGCGGCCGAATACCTCGCTTTTGTCGCCGCTGTTCGATCACCGATTTCGTCCCCGACTGATCGTGCTGTGTGTTTGCGGGCTTTTGGGAAATTTTTTCGGCGCAAAAGCAGGGTCGATGATTTGGCAGGTTCTAATTGACGAGGTTTACGGACAGGGACTCGGCTATTCTTACGACCTCTCGGAAAGCGGATTTTTTCTCATCAGTTTTTGGGTCGGCGTCGCATTGACCGTTGTTTGGCTCACGATGCTTTTTCTTTTCGGAATCAATCTTTTTTGGGAGACGGCAGCCGGAAAAAGACGCGTCGAACGCTGGGGCTCCTTCGATCTTGGTTTCGGGTTTTCCTATTTCTTTTGGACGCTCCTGATTCTTTTCCTGTCCGGTTATCCCGGGTTTTTGGCTTGGCAGGGAATCGGCCTTTTGTTGCCGACTTGGAAAAATTGGTTGATCCTCCTCCTTTTTTTCGGACAGTTCCTCTGTTTCCCGATCCTTTTTCTTTGCCTCATCGGATCGGAGACCTTTGTCGGCGTTCGGCCGCGCAAAACCCTCGCGAGCTTGAGGAAGCAGCCCGGTCTTTGGCTTCGGTTTTATCTCAAGACCGCGTTGGTTGTCGCCGTTCCCTCGGCCGTCCTGTTCGGCCTGTTTTTCCTCGGAGCAGGGTTTGCCGATTACGAAATCACGCAAACCCATTTTTACAATGCGGTCGCCGCGATTTTGTTGACGTTTTGCGGTTTTTTCATCCTTTTGTACTTTCGATTGCTCGGTCAAGCGGCTTGGGAGATTCGAGAGCAATAGGAAGATTTTCAACAAGCAAACTTGACACAAACAATGAAACCAACATTGCGGGATGATCTGTTCGCGATCTGGCGGGCCGGGGTTGAAGGGGTCGATCCCGAGCGTTTGATCGACGAAACCGTGCAATGGGATGCGAGCACCGAAACGCTTTGCATCGGCGATGCGGAGTTCCCCCGCCGCACGTTCGGCCGGATCCTCGTTCTCGGTGCTGGCAAAGCGTCCGGGAAAATGGCCCTCGCCCTCGAACGGCGGCTGCTTTCCTTCCTCGACAAGAAAAGCGTCCTCGGTTGGGTCAACGTACCGGAAGACTGTCTCGCCCCGAGCGAGGCCGTGCATTTGCACGGAGCAAGACCGGCGGGGCTCAACGAGCCGACGGCCGCGGGCGCCGACGGTTCCCGCGAAATCGTTCGCCTGATCGCCGAATCGCGGCCGGGAGATTTGTGCCTCTGCCTTCTTTCCGGCGGCGGGAGCGCGTTGCTCCCGGCTCCCGTCCCGGCCGTTTCCTTGCAGGAAAAAGTCGATCTGACCCGGTTCCTTTCGGGTGCCGGAGCGAATATCGACGAACTGAACACGGTCCGCAAGCAACTGAGCCTTCTCAAGGGAGGCGGATTAAAGCGGTTGTGTGCCGCCCGCAACCTCCCGCTCGTTTCGCTCATTTTGAGCGACGTTTTGGGGGACCCGCTCGACATCATCGCTTCGGGCCCTACCGTCAATAATCCGACAACCCCGGCCGATGCTCTGTCGATATTGAACCGGTATCTGGGAAGCCGCGACGATTTGTTCAAAAATATCCGAGCGTATTTGAACGACCAGCAGCGTGCGGTCGACGGGAAACAAATCTCAAATCGGGCTGCCGGAACGCCGCTTTGCTTGAACCTGATCATCGGCAACAACGCCGTCGCGGTCGACGCGGCGGGGATCGAAGCCGAAAAGCGGGGTTATTCCCACGCGATGGTTTCGGCCCAGGAAAGTGAAGGTCCGGCCGAAGAGGTGGGCCGACATCTCGGTTCAATGCTCCTCTCGATGCTTTCCGGCGGTCCGGACTGCCTCATCATCGGCGGCGAGCCGACCGTTCGGCTTGTCGATCCGGCGATTCGCGGCCGAGGGGGACGCAACCAGCAATTGATTTTGGCGATGCTGATCGGCCTGCTGCAAACCGGTCGCGAGAAGATCGACCTGCGACGTCCGATCCGCTTCGCGGTTCTTTCCGGCGGCACGGACGGGGAAGACGGGCCGACCGATGCAGCCGGAGCGTATCTCGACGAGGACGTGATCCGCAACGTCTTGAACGGGACCGAGAACCCCGTCGATTATCTGAACCGCAACGACGCCTACCGTTATTTCGAGAGAATCGGCGGGCTGCTCAAAACCGGCCCGACCGGCACCAACGTCTGCGATTTGCGAATCATGGTCGTCGATCGAACCGACGGTTGACGGAAAATGCCGAAATCGGGGCAACCGTTCGCGAACATTTGGACCGCGGGCACCTTGCCCGCAGTCTTTCAAAGGCGAACGCGGTTTGTTATTGATCTTCAGGAAAAAAACGATCAGAGCCGCGCCCGTAAGGAAGCGGTTGTCCCGCCAAAACCGCTCCCTCACGGTCGCGGCTCCGATCGCGTTGTTCGTTTTTTTCTGAAGATCACCAGCCCATCACCGTTCTTGCATCCATTTTCTGATCTCGCGTTGCATGGGCGGGGACTGCCGGACGAAAAACGTCTGCGAAAGCTCATCAACGAGGATCATCCCTTCCCCCGAATGTTCGGAGTCGGCCGGATCGAACCAGGATTGCGGTTCGATGTTCAACTTCAAAATCGCGAGCAACTCTTCGGTCGTCAGGTTTTCCGCAAGCGCGTCCTTTTTCTGAGCAAACGAATGCGGCTCCAGCGTCCAGGATTCCAGGCGTTGGGCGGCAATCACGGTCGTGATTTCGATCGTCCCGGAATCGACGGTCCGATACGTCAATCCGGCCGAATCGACCGAGCCGAGAAGCTGCGAAATCGCGTCGTCGATCGTCCCGTTTTCAAGATGCAGCATCCCCTTCAATTCCGAAAGAGGCGATTGATCCTCGTTCAAAGCACGATGATCGACCACAATATGCAGCCCGGTGAGCCGTTCCAACGAACGGAGCAATTCCCCGAGCGGCGCCAACGTATAAAAATGCAGCGTGATCGGTTTTTCGAGCGTTTTCCAAGCGGTCTGTTCCGGAAAAAGAGCGGCTTCGGTCAAAGCCGTTTTTTGCGGCAGTTTTCGCGCGACTCGAATCTGCTCCAATAGCCGCATAATCCCGTCGTGTCCGATCGGAGTTTGGTTGACGACCAAAACGTCGTTTTCAAGAGCGATCGTCCCCTCGCCCCCTTGTCCTTGCCAAGAGGCGGGAGCGATCAAACGCGGGATGATCTCCGGGAGCGGGCTTGAGAAAGAGGCCGGGCTTGCCGACTCCGGCCGCGTCGTTTCGGCAAGGTTTTCCGCCGCCGAAAAAATGTCCCCGATCTCGTACCGAACGACTCTCAAAACGTTTTTTTCCGGATCGGCCGAACTCAGGAAGATTTGTTCGTGATCGATTTCCGAGGAAAGACGAAGCGGCCGGAGAATCACGGCAAGGGCTTCGACGACGGTCGTGTTTTCCAACTCCAACGAAACGGGGGTCTCGACCGAAATACCCAAAAGCCGCAGGGCGGAAAAATCGAAAGAAAAAGGGATGCCGCTGTAATCGCCGAGGGTTCGGATCGCCTCCAAAAACGAAGCCCGATCCATTTTCAAGGACGCGATCGGCAGTTGAAGCCGCTGGGCGACATCGACCGGAACCCGCTTTTGGATCGGTTGCGGAGCCGAGGAGGATTCGTCCCCCGTATCCTCCAAACTTGGGGCGGCCGCTTGTGTCGCCAAATCTTCGGTCGAGCCGACGGACTGTTCGATCGGAGACCGTTCGGGCGGAGAAAGCTCGGCCGTTTCCTCCGAAATCGGCGAGGGGATCAATTCGTCGGTCGGTCCAACACTCGGCTCCGGGGCTTGCTGTTCGGGAACCGGTTGCGATCCTTCCTCTTTCGGTTCCTCCTCAATCGGTTTCGCAACGGGCGATTCGGGAATCGGCTCTTCGGGAGAAAGAGGAACCGTCGGCCCGGCATCGCCCGGTTCGATGTCGCCCGGCTTCGCTCCCATCGGTTGCGGAACGCTCGGGGGTTTTTCCGGAACGACGGATTTCGGAGCCGGGGGTAGCGGCGTTGGCGTTGATTCCTGGCTCAGCAGCAGGACGATTAGGTAAACGAGAGTGAGAATAACGACAACAGAGCCGAGAGAAAGAAGCAAAACTTTGCGGCCTCTTTGTTCCGAAACTCGAGTCGATCTTGCGACGATCATCGGCGGAGACGGCTCGACCGTTTCCGGTATAACTTGGGACAACGGCAGCGGAGAGACCGACGGGAACGGCGTCGGGGCCGACTCCGTTGCAGCAGCGGCAGCAGCCTCGCCCGGCGGGTGTTGGTTTTCCTCCGGCTCCTCGACCAGAACCATGCTTTGACATTTCGGGCACGCGAGAACCTGACCGATCAAAGCCGCCGACCGGACCGCGAGTTTCGCCTTACAGGTCGTACATCGAATGGTAAAAGGAATGTTGACCATAATGATCGATATTTTTTGATTTCCGGATTTTTTAATTCGATTTTGCAAATCTCCCGCCGGAAAACGCCCCCCCTCGCATTTTTTCTTTAATTTTTTACAATAGTGCCGAGAGATTATTATATATAAGCAATTCAATCGCGAATCGGAATTACTCATAATCACGCTAATTATTACCGATCCGCCGACAAAATCCAAGAGGAAAATTTCATGGTTACAACAAGCACGGATTTCGACCTGAAACAAATCGTCCTGACCAATGGTTCTTTCGGTCCTCGCGAAGTCGACAAAATCCTGGGCGGGATCAGCCGGGACAACGCCCAATTCGACCAGTTGAAGGAAGCCGTTTCCGAGTTGCAGGCCAAGGACGAGCATACGCCCGCGAGCCAGGTTCGGCTCGGCGTCTGCCTTTCGCTGATCGGTCGTTTTCAGGAAGCCCTCGGCGTTTTGAAAAAGGGGGACGGCGGAGCCCTTGCGCATTTTTATCTCGCGAAAAATTATTTTTACAATCACGAATACCAAAACGCCTTGAAAAGCCTCGACCTCGCCCAAAAGGCCGGTTACGGCGTCGATGATTGTGCGATCATGCGTGCCGAGGTGTATCGTTATCTCGGGCAGCCCGAGAAAGGATTGGCGGAACTCGACAAACTTTCCGGGGCCGTCGAGCAGACCGCCGATTACCTTTGCGAGCGCGGGGCGACCATTGCCGCGATCGGCGTTCATCCCGAAGAGGCGATTGCCCTTTACGAACGGGCCGTCGCCGTCGACAAAGATCATCCCGGGGCGTTGTTCGGCCTTGCAATGGAATCCGAACGCCGCGGGAACGACGAGGAAGCCCTCGACCTTTACAAAAGGGCCGCCGCTTCGTTCCCGACCAATGTCGGGACGATGATCAATCTCGGCATCCTTTATGAGGATTTGGAACTGTACGACCATGCCGTTTTGTGTTACCAAAGGGTGTTGGAGATTTTCCCCAATCATCTCAAGGCCAAACTCTTCCTGAAAGATGCGAAGGCGTCCAGCGAAATGCATTTCGACGAAGATGCCCAGCGGAAGCGGGACCGGATCAGCCAGATTCTCAATCTCCCGGTCTCCGACTTCGAACTTTCGGTTCGCAGCCGCAATTGCCTGAAAAACATGGGAATCGGCACGTTGGGTGACCTTTGTCGGCATACGGAACAAGACCTCTTGGGCAGCAAGAATTTCGGCGAGACGAGCTTGGTCGAGATTCGTGAGATGCTCGCCCTTAAGGGGCTGCGTCTGGGCCAGTTTGCCTTGGAAAAGCAGGCCGCCGAGACCTTGGAACCGGAATCGCTCTCGCCCGACGAGCAGGCGGTGCTCCTGCGGCCGGTTACGGATTTGAATCTTTCGGTTCGTGCGAGAAAGTGCATGAGCCGGCTCGGTATCCAAACGATCGGCGAACTCGTTCGTCGAACGGCGGACGAATTGCTGGAATGCAAGAACTTCGGGGTGACCAGCCTTAAAGAGATCCGCGAACGGCTTCAGACATTCAGCATCAAACTCCGCGGCGAATAAAACTACTTAATCGGCACTCCGCGTTATTCCAACCGGGATCGGACTCGCGACCGCCAAGTCGCGGCTCCGATCCCGGTTTTTTGCAGCCTACCCCCGTTTCGAGAGGACGTTGGCTTCGTACTTGCGGACCTCGTCGATCCAACGGGTTCCGACCGGGACGCCTTGCTTCTGGCAATACATGTCCCAAATCGCTCCGAACGGAAGCGTCTTGAGCTCTTCCAACATCGCGAGCCGTTGGGAAAAATCCCCTTCCAGTTCCCATGCCCGCATCTGGTCGATCGGCTCAAGCAAGGCCGCAAGCAGCGCTTTGAGCATCGCCCGGGTACCGATCACCCACGCGAAAATGCGGTTGACCGTCGCGTCGAAGAAATCAAGGCCGATGTGTACCCGTTTCAGAAGGTTGTTGCGAACGAGTTCTTCCGCGATGTTCCGCAAATCGTCGTTCCAGATCACGACATGGTCGCTGTCCCAGCGGACCGGGCGACTGACGTGCAAAAGCATCTCATCGAGAAAGAGCGAGCAGGACGAGAGCTTATCGGCGATTCCCTCGGTCGGATGAAAATGGCCGGCATCGAGACAGAGGAGTTTTTTGCGGGACGCGGCATAGCCCATAAAAAATTCGTGCGAGCCGACGACATAGGTTTCGCTCCCGATCCCGAACAGCTTGCTCTCGACGGCGTCGAGTTCGTGCTTGGGGCTGATCGGTTCGGCGAAAATTTCGTCGAGCGATTCGGCCATTCTTTTGCGGGGAGAAAGCCGGTCGACGGGAATGTCCTTATAACCGTCCGGCATCCAAAAGTTGACGACGGCTGGGGTTTTCAGCTTTTTGCCCATCTCTTCGGCGATTTTCCGGCAGGCGATTCCGTGCCGGATCCAGAATTTGCGGATTTTTTTATCGGCATGGGACAGTGTAAAACCGTCGGCCGCCTTCGGGTGGGAAAAGTAGGTCGGGTTGAAGTCGAGGCCGAGCTCGTTCTTTTTGGCCCAATCGATCCAGCCTTGAAAATGCTCCGGTTCGATTTCGTCCCGTTCGATTTTTTTCCCGCCGTGCTCGAGATAAATCGCGTGCAAACTGAAACGGTGCTTCCCGGGAATCATCCGGAACGCCTCTTCGGCATCGGCTCGGAGTTCCGGAGCGGTGCGGGCCTTGCCCGGGTAATTTCCGGTCGCGAGAATCCCGCCGCCGGTCAGCCCCTCGGTCGATTCAAATCCGCCGACATCGTCTCCTTGCCAACAGTGCAGCGAAATTTTGATCGTCGTGAGGGCGTCCATTGCCTTTTCGACATTGACGCCGACTTGGGCATAACGTTCTTTGGCAAGTTTGAAAGATTGGTCTACGGAACTCATATTCGTTGCTCTCCTCGGGTTAAAATCAGGACGATTGCAAAGTCGAGGTTCCAATACTAGCCCCAAGCGTCAGCGCGGGGGGATACATCAGGTTTTACGGTTCAATCACCCCGCGATTACGTTTGGGGCTAGTATTAAAAAAGGACTTTGCAATTCTCCTGGGGTTGAAATTGGCAGTATGCGGGAAATGAAGTAAATATTCAAAATAGGCGGATTCGGTTTTGTGAAAATGGGGGATTATCTCGACTCAAAATAAGCGAAAACCCGGAAAATGGGCTGGACACGCTCCTGTGTTTTTGGCAATAATTCGCGGCGTTTTTATGGTAAGCATCGACAGCAGGCATTGAATGCCGACCGATTCGGCGTTGGTTCAACAATACATGGGATAACAAAAAACATGGACGGCAGCAACCGAATTAATAAAATCAGGCGAGGCATTTTGCTCGCTTTTTTCGGAATAATGGTTTTTCTTCTTGGCGGATGTCATAGTTTTCGGTCGTCAACCGACGAGACGGACGGCATTTATTCGCCGAAACCGTCTTATAAAACCAAGGACAAAACCAAGAAAAAAACCTCTCCTCAAAGCCAACAACGGCTACAGGATTTCGTCGCCGCTCCCCGGCTGAACTGAGTTCTTCCTTATCCTTGATTCTTCGCAAATACATATGTCCCGCATTATTTTACTCGCCTTGTTAATGATTAGCATATCCCTGGCCGGTTGTCAATTATTGCCGGGAAAACGGGTCAAACATAACGGTCCGGTCAAATCGATTTTCGGAGTGCACAAAGGCAACGATTCGGAATTCCAAAAAAAGGTCGCCGCCGACCCGTTTCCGCCGGCCGATTCGTTTTGAGACGCAAGGCTCCAGATCGCTTAGCCGAGCGGCACTAACACCGCGATCTTAACGTCGCTTATTGCGTTCGATCCACATTCAAGATGAGAAAGGTGTGGTTGATGATGTTCTCCTTCAGCTCCGCCAGTTCGTTCGCATTAAAATCGACCAGGTCGGTTTGACGTACCAGGCATTCTCGCTGCATACGAAAACTCATCATATATCCCAGGATTCCCGAAGTATGGAAGACGGCTAAACGATGATCATCGTTACCTGTCACCCTTTTGACCAGATCGAGAAAGATTTCATAATTCTTCTTGAAATATTTTTCATAAAGCGTGTCGAAGAGCGGTGAGGGATAGAGAAGTTCAAAAAAGATAATCCGCACATACCAATTCGGGTTTTCGGAATTGTACATTCCCTCGATCATATTGCCCAGAAAACCGATAAACATTCGTTCGACTTCTTCGTGATCCGGTATTTTGGGCTGAGACAGGACATCAAAATCGTGTTCCAGTGACTGGGTCCGATACGGGGCCAGGCGGTCGAAAACGGCTTCGTACAGGTTTTCCTTGCTTTTGTAGTGGTACATGATCGCGGAGACGGTCAATCCCGCCTCTTCGGCGATCATCCGTACCGTCGCGACCGCGAAGGGATAGGTCGCGAACACCTTTAAGGCGGCCAACATGATCCGCTCTTCTTTGACAAGTTTCGTTTTGTCGATTGATAAAAAAAAGTGTGAGGTCATTTTTTCTCTCCTCGCATCGGGAAATTGTCGGGGGTGATTTTTGGATTCGTCAATGATTCAAACGCGATAATATTTTGACACAACGGGATCCGTCGCTCGGAATCGACGGCAAAACATTCGCGAAACGATAAATCGCAATCAAACGCGCTGAAAAATTTTTCTAATTGACTTTACGGATATGCTGTATAATAATAATTATAGACATGCGTTTACAGAATGCGATTCTGAAAAATAATACATATTTTTTCTCGGCAAAGAATTAATGACGGAATATTCTTTCTATACCGATTGAAGGCGGAATTGCAAGAGTCTCATGGATGTTCCTTTCGTTCAATAATCAAAGGGGTTTGACTCGCAAATACACAAAAAAACCAGCAAACCCGAGACGACAGGTTTGTCCTGCCGAATCGCAAACAAAAGACGATAAGGAAGGAGGAAGAAAATGAGCACTCAATATCATACAAAATCGATGTTGCAAGGTGCCGAAGAACATCCCAACCCGGGACAACGGCGGCAGGGCAATCTGCCGAGAACAAGAAGCGAGAACCGTTTCGGAACGTGTTACGACGGTCTTTCTCCGGAAACACGACGTTTCGCGGAGGCGTTCGAGCAGTACCGCGACGAAACCCATCGTCAAATGCTTTCGTACAACGAAATCATGTTCGTCATCAAATCGCTTGGCTACCGTTTGGTGGACTGACTACCGTTTGGTGGACTGAGGGCGAACGCGACGAATTCTCACATCGCGATCAGGGCGTCGAGCATTTCGTTGATCACGGTCACGTATTTCGCCGTCGCTTGGTACATCCGTTGGAAGTTGAGGAGACTGACCGTTTCCTCGTCGATATCGACCCCGCAAATCGAATTTCGCTGGGCCGAGAGCGAGGTGTAATAGCTGATGTCCCCCGTCGCGACCGCCTTGATCGTTCCGGCCTTCGACATGGTTTCGATCACCATCACTCGATACGATTCGGTGATCGATTTGTTGCCAAGCCCGGAAAGCCGGGTCTCCGGCATCGCGGCGAGCCGGACGCCGTTTTCCGTGTCGGCGCCGATCCCGCTCGCACTGACCGCGAGCTTGCCGGGATCGGTTTTCAGCGTCGAATTGATCCCGATCGTCCGCGAATCCGTCCCGGTAAAAAACGTGTTGAGCCCGAGCGCCGCGAGCACGTTCGCCGTGTCGTTCGCGAACGCGAATTCCTTTTCCGCCGAGGTCGAAGTGATTTTCAACCGGTTGTCCGAGGTGAGCTTCGCGCTGATCCCGTCGATCGCGTTGAGTGCGTCGACGATGTCGTTCAACGTTGTTTTCGTGCCGTTCGTCCCGGAAAAATCGACGCGGATTTCCGTTGTCGTCGCGGTGCCGCTCACCGTGTCCTGCACCAACACCGAAAAAACGCCGCTCTTCGGCTGTTCGAAAAGCCCGAGCTGATCGAGCGGGGTGTCGGCGTCCTTAACGCCGGTCAGTCCGGTCAGTTCCTCGTATCCGGTCAAGCCCTGCCCGGAAGCGTAAAGTTTGTTGAATTCCCGGATCAGCGAGCCGACATATTCGTCGAGCTGCTCGGAAAACCCGCCGAGAATCGCGTCCCGCCCTTCGTACATGCCGTTGAGCTTTCCGGAATAAATGTCGAGCGCGGCGTTGTTCGATTCGAACCGGATTTCGGCGAGCGACAGATCGCCGTAAGGATCGGTGTTGTAACCGACGGTCACCTTTCGGGCACCGTTATTCGTAACCAACGCGTCCCCACCACAATAAACGGTAACGACGCCGTTCTCGTCCTCATGCGTTTTGATGTTGATCAGGGCGGACAGTTCCGAGAGGGCGAGGAGCCGATCGTCACGCAGCCCGACCGCTTCGACCCCGGGCCGCTCGGCCGCCTCGATCTTGGCGATCGCGTTGTTGAGGTTCGCGATTTCCGAGGTCAGCCGATTGATCTCATCGGCCGTATCGGCGATGCTTTTGTTGATATCGACCCTTGCCGTCAGGATCGAACTGCTCATCTTCTGGATCATCTCGACCAGCTTCCCCGCCTCGTCGATGCAGATTTGCCGGATACTCAAACTCTCCGGCTGGTTCAGGACATCGCCGATCGCGTTGAAAAAATTGTCCAGCTGCGTGCTCAAATCCGAATCGGTCAGTTCGTTGAGAATGAACTCCAACTGGTTGTAGACGTTCGATTGCGTCGAGGTGTTCATCGCATCGCTCTGCGAGGTCCGCAGGCGGTCTTCGAGGTACTGGTCGATCATCTGGATGACCCCGGTGACATCGACGCCGCTGCCGATCGTGTAACCGCCCGTCGTCTGTTTCGGATAGCTGCTCGCGAGGATCACCTGCTCCCGGACGTAGCCCGGCGTGCTCGAGTTCGTCAGGTTTTGAC
>JAVBQI010000092.1:0-25474 GCA_031549145.1 Thermoguttaceae bacterium
GGCTTGGTTATATTCCTTCCAGTTGACGACTTTGTACTTTTTCTTTTTTGCCTGTTTTGACATTTTCGCCTCCGTGACGTGAAAAGGGGATCGCTGTGGCTCCTATGATACGACACAAAGTCGGAATTGTTCGACAAGACCGTTTCTTACCCGAAGATTCTTTTCAGCCGGTCCATGTTCCATTTCACTTTTTCGGCCGGGGACATGGTTTGGAAATCGGGCTGGTCCGCCGGCGACGGCGCGGCCGAAGCGGCGGCGGCCGTTTTCTTTTTCGCTCCCGATGAGGTTCCCGAGTAGTTGACCGCCGTTTCCGTCGCGCAGAGGTCGTCTTCCAGCGACCGTCGCGGTTTGATGTTCAGCTTCTGCAAATCGCCGTGATAAGCGCGGACCGCTTCGACCGGTTGGATTTCGCCGTCGGCGATCCCCCGGAGATAACGGATAAACGTCAATTGGTGCTCGGCATTGTTGATTTTTCGGCCGTAAAGCGCGACACGGGCACCGTATTTTTTCGCCTCCCAAAGCATTTGGAAGGCGTCGTAAGTCGTTCCCGCCCCGCCGCCGAGAATGCCGACGACGATCCGGCTGTCGTACCGGACGAGGTCTTCCATTGCCTTGGGACCGTAGTACGGAATCTTGAGAAAGACCGGCCGACCGGCATCGGCGACGCCAGCCAGCGTCCGGACGATGTGATTGTTGACGAATTTCGGAATGTCGACCGGGCAGTTCGGCTCGCAAGCGTTCGGGCTGAAGACTTCGAGAAAATGCCGGAACCCTTTGAGCTCGGCCTCGCGACGAAACGCGTTGTAGGCAAGCAGCGATTGGTAGTCCCGCTCCATATCGTTGTTGTAGGTTACGGAATAAAGACCGAGATCGGCTCCTCGTTTCCGCTCTTCGGGCGTGCAGCACGCTTTGCCGCACATCGCGTGATCGAGATCGGCCGTCCGAAACGGCCGGGACGGTTCCTTGCCGTAAACCCCTTCGGCTCCGGCGAGCCAAATATCGGTCGCGTCGTTCGCCCGGATCGCCGGAGTGACCTCGGAATTTTCGAACAAACGTTCCCGCAAGGTGAGAATGTCGCTCGTGTTGACGCTCATCAAAACGATATCGACCAGTCCCTGGGCGATCACTTCCCGGATTTGTTGGCGGTATTGATCGAGCGTCCGAAAGGCCCCTTCGTTCGCGTAATGTTCGGGACTTTGGCCGGGCGCGGAGAGCCCGAAGGCCATATCCGCATCCTTAGCGTCGGCGAGAATGAAATCGTTGCAGCTGCGGTCGGCGAGAATCCGGGCGAGTTTACGGTCGAGCGATTTTTGCATGTTCGGAAGAATTTAGAGAGAATATATGGAAGAAATCGATTTTAACGACTGATTGAAAATAACGGCCCGGGACGAACCGAACCCTATCCTCAATAACGGACAAAGCCGACGGCATCTTTTTTCGGAATTGCCATTTTCCGGCTTTTTCAGGAAATCGCCGTCCAATTTTCCGGTTACTCCGACAACGAGCATTCCCCCCAACAACGAGCATTTTCTCCAACAACGAGCATTTTCTCCAACAACGAGCCGGGACCTGCGGTCCCGGTTTCGTTCAAAGCGAGAAACGATAATCACTCAAAAATGAGGCAAACCGGGGGTATAGCCCCTGGCTCGTATTTTCGCACGATTTTTTCCTTGATTTGCCCCTTCCGCTGCTGTATAATTGTACAAAGTAGGCGGTTTAGGGCCTTGCCGATTTGAAATTCGAGCGAATATAAACGGGGTAGAAATGAGTGGTTTATACGTCAATTCCAACTACAATACGCTGGTTGCGGCATCGAACATGCAGCAAACGGTCGGCCGGATCAACGAGACGATGCGGCAGCTTTCGACCGGGGTCGCGATCACGCCGAAAAGCGATCCGGCCGCGTTTATCGCGAGCACGATGATGCAAAGCGACATCGTCGCCGCGAACCAGGCGGCGAAAAACGCCCAGCTCGACAACGCCGTTCTCAATATCGCCGAGTCGGGGATGTCGCAAATTTCCAGCCTTCTGAACGAGGCGAAGGCCCTGTCCGTCGCCGCGGCCAACACGGGAGCGACGACGCCGGAAATGCAGGCGGCCTACCAGCAGCAAATGAACGCGATTCTCGGTTCGGTCGACCGGATTTCGAAAACGACCAATTACATGGGCGTCTCGCTTTTGGACGGTTCTTACACGCACAAAGTCGCCCAACTCGGGACCGATGTCGTGCCGTCGCAGCAGGCCGACCTGTCGATTCCGAGCATGAGCACGGATGCCTTGGGCAGCAATCAAGGGCTCCTTTACCAGATCGCGAGCGGCGGGCCCGCCTCGCTCAGTTCGAACCCGGCCCGGGCCGCATCAATCATCGACGGTGCGATTTCCCAGGTCGCGACCGATCGGGCCAATGTCGGAGCGACACAAAAGTATACGCTCGATACGGCGGAGAAGTTTATGCAGGATTACATGATCCAACTCGTCGGCGCGAATGCGACGATCGCCGACACCGACTTCGCGATCGCGACCTCCAACCTCGCCCGCGACATGGTCTTGCTCGGATCGGGGGCGAGTGCGCTCAGCCTCTCGACCCGAACCGCCGAATACGCAGCCGCATTGTTGCGGTAAGATATTCCCAATACTAGCCCCAAGCGTCAGCGCGGGGTGATTGAGTACATTACTGATTCAGTATCACCCCGCGCTGACGCTTGGGGCTAGTATTGTTGTTCCTCCCTTCCCGCTTCAAGCAACAGCCAAACGAGCAACCCTTTTTGGGCGTGCATCCGGTTTTCGGCTTGTTGGACGATCCGGCTGAACGGGGCGTCCATAATCGCATCGGTCACCTCCTGCCCTCGCTTCGCCGGCAAGCAATGCAGGAAGATGCAATCTTTCCGGGCGGCGGCGAAAAGCGACTCGTTGACCTGGTACGGCCCGAACGTCTTTTTGCGAGCGGCTTCTTCGGCCTCCTGCCCCATGCTGACCCAAACGTCGGTGTAAATCGCGTGAGCCTCGCGAACGGCCCCCTTCGGATCGGCCGTCATTTCGCACTGAAAACCCGGCGTCGGCGACGAACCGGCCAGCCGCTCGATTGTCGCCCGGTCGAATTGGTATCCCTCGGGCGAGGCGATCGCAATACGAACGCCGAGCTTCGCGCAGATGCGCACCAACGAAGCGGCGACGTTGTTGGAATCGCCGACCCAGGCGAGTTTGAGACCTTCGAAGCCGCCGAATTCTTCCCACATCGTCAGCAGATCGGCGAGCGCCTGACACGGATGCGCCTGATCGGTGAGGGCGTTGATCACCGGACAGGAGCAGTATTTCGCCAGTTCGACGACGCTTTCGTGTTTTTTCGAGCGGAACACGATCGCATCGACCATGCTGCTGAGCACGTGCCCGAAATCGGCGGTCGTCTCCCGCTTGCCGAAGCCGACGTCGTCCCCGAGAAACATCGTGTTGCCGCCGAGATGGGCGACGCCGGCCTCGAAGCTGACCCGGGTCCGGAGCGAGGGCTTTTCGAAAATCATCCCGATCGAGCGGTTCGCCAAAAGCGGCTTGCGGATCCCGTTTTTGTAGTCCGCCTTGATTTGAACGGCCATCTCGAAAATTCGATTCAGTTCGACGTTTGAAACGTCGTCCAATGTAATAAAATGTCGCATGATTTTTTAAATTTTAAAAAAGAACCGCAAGTGTAGCGCAGCGCAACTTGCGGACCTTGTACAGGGTCTGTAAATTGCAAAGGCCGTACCGCGTACAAGGTCCGTAAGTTGCGCGATGCTTCACTTACGGCTCATTTTCAATGCACGCTTACGGCTTGCTGTTTATTCGCCGACGGCAATTCGGGCCAACTTCGTCGCGGCTTCGCGGCAGCGTTCGAGAATTTCGGGGGAAGGTCGGTTTTTCGCCCGGATCGGCTCGGCGACGACGTTCCATTTCAATTCCTCGAAATGTTTATGCACCTGTTCCGGCCCGCCGAGCCCCCAGCCGCTCGAACCGAACGCGAACGTCGATTTTTCGCGGAATTTCAGCCCCTTCAGGTAGGTGAGCACCGCCGCGATTTGCGGCATCATCTGAGTGTTGAGCGTCGAAGTGCCGATCGCGACGGCGGGACAGTCGATCATCTCGGCCGCGATCCGCGTCAGCGAAGTCTTGCGGACATGCATCAGCTGCACATCCAGATTTTCCGAAACAGCGTTGGCCGCACGGAGGATTTCTTCCCCCATCCGCCAAGTACTTTCCCACATCGAATCGTACAGGATCAGCATTTTCCGTTGGAACTTCCCGCTCGCCCAATCGCGGTAGGCCGAAAGGATCGTGCCGAGATTTTTGCGCCAAATCAGCCCGTGCGAGGGTGCGATCATCTCGATCGGCAATGCCGCGGCCGCTTCGAGCGTCTTGAGAACCTGCTTGCCGTAAGGGGTGACGATGTTGGCGTAATAGGTTTTCGCCTCCGACATGATCTGATCGAGCTCGTATTCGTCGTCGAATCGGGCGGTCGTCGTCAAATGCTGTCCGAAAGCGTCCATTGAAAAGAGCAGCTTCTCTTCCGGCACATAGGTAAACATCGATTCAGGCCAATGCAGCATCGGCGTATTGACAAAGGCAAGCGACCGGGAGCCGAGGGAAACCTTGTCGTCCGGCGTCACGACCCGGATGTTCCAGTTCGCAATGTCGAAGAACGTCCCGAGCTGCTCCTTGCACTTGGCGTTGCAAAGCAAGGTCGCGTTCGGGAGTTGCCGCATCACTTCGGGCAAGCCGCCGGCATGATCCAATTCGGCATGGTTGCAAACGACGTAATCGACCTTTTCGAGCGGCGTTTTTTCGCGGATGTTGCGCAGCAAAAGATCGACGAACGGGGCTTTGACCGCATCGATGAGCGCAGTCTTTTCGTCGCGGATCAGGTATGCGTTGTAGGTCGCTCCACGCTGTGTGTCATAACTGTGAAAATCGCGGATATTCCAATCGAGGTAGCCGACCCAGTCGATGCCGGGCTTGAGTTGAGTGTTCATAGTTAAGCGGTAAAGTTTGAAAATGAGCGTTTTACGAATTTTTTCTTCCGGCGAAAACCCGGATAACTCCAACGATGATCAATGCAATTCCGAGGAGTCGCATAATTCCGGAACAGGTGAGCAGCACACGGTCCGGCGGCAACACGACGGTCATCAGAAACGACAGGACAAACACAATGGCGCCGACCCAAAGCAGATTGTTCATAGTTTTAATCTCCCTATCGATTCAAGAATTTCTCTTACGTTCATCAAACGCAAGCTCTCACATCAAAAAGATGCCGGCCTGACGACATTCTTCGACCATTGCTTCGGGCCAGATCGAGGCCTGCACCTCGCCGACATGGGCGCATCGCAACAGGTACATGCAAACGCGGGATTGGCCGATTCCCCCGCCGATCGAAAGTGGGATAAGATCGTCCAATAACGCTTTGTGAAAGAGGAGTTCTTTGCGTTCCAAGGCGTTGCACAGCTCAAGCTGTCGCAGCAGGGCCGCCCGATCGACGCGAATCCCCATCGAAGAAAGTTCGAGGGCGGTTTGCATCACCGGATTCCAAACGAGGATGTCGCCGTTAAGCCCTTGGTAACCGGGCGAGGTTTCCGTCGACCAGTCGTCATAATCCGGGGCGCGGCCGTCATGCTTCCGCCCGTCGGAAAGCACACCACCGATCCCGATGATAAAAACGGCCCGATGCTTTTTCGTGATTTCCAATTCCCGCTCTTTCGGGCTCAGCTTCGGGTATTCCCGCAGCAAATCCTCGGAATGAACGAACACGATTTCTTCCGGAAGGGAAGGGGTAATGTGATGATATTCCTTGTTGACAACCTCTTCCATGTTTTTGAGGCCCGCGAAAATCTCGCGGACGATCTGCTTCAGGAAATCGAGGTTGCGATCCTCCGCCCGCATCGTCCGCTCCCAGTCCCATTGGTCGACGTACAGCGAATGCAACTGGTCGAGCTCCTCATCGGCCCGGATCGCGTTCATGTCGGTGTACAAACCGAACCCGGGGGGAACTTTGTAGGAGCCGAGTTTCATTCGCTTCCATTTCGCGAGGGAATGTACGACCTCGGCCCGACGGTCCCCCATCGCCTTGATCGGGAACGCGACGGCCCGTTCGGTGCCGTTGAGATCGTCGTTGATCCCGGTCCCGGAGAGCACGAACAGAGGGGCCGTTACTCTCCGGAGCCGCAGCCGACGGGCGAGTTCCCGTTGGAACGTGTTTTTCAGTAAATCGATCGCCTGCTCCATCATCTCGGGAGCGAGCTTCGCGGTATAACCTTCGGGGAGTATTAGGGATGAGGACATGAGTATCGAGTAGGCTGCTGCCTTAAAAATCAAGGGTTGCCCGGACGAAAAAGTGATCGCTCGGAAAACGACCGTTCTTTTCAACACGCAGGATTTCCGCTTCCGTCGTCCGGATCTCCGGCGTTACGAAAATGTAATCGATTTTATCGCCGATCATCAGGCCGGTTTGTTCGTCGATTTTCGGCCCTTTGAAATTGTGAAAGGTCGCGACGTTTTTTTCCTCGGGATGAACGACCCGAAACGTATCGAGCAACGCGAACGGCGGGACTTTTTCCTCACCGGCGAGAACGACGGTTTCCCCTTTGAGAAAACGAATCGCCGGGGAATTCTCGCCGCAATTGAAATCCCCTATCAACACGACGGGGGCGGTTTTGTTCTTTCGCCCGGCGATCCGCTGAAGGATCAGGGCGGCCGCCTTTTGGCGGGAGATTTCGCCGACATGATCGAAGTGCGTCGAATAGACGTACAGCGCTTTGCCGGTTTCCGTTCCCTGGGAATCGAGTTCGTGAAACAGCCCGCCGCTGCAAACCCGAGGACAGGTGCTTTGTCCTTCCCAGGTGACCGAACCGGGCACCTCCGGCGTATCGGACAACCAAAAGGTCCCCTGGTCGGTTTCGTCGATTTTCCAACGATCCTTGCGGAAGAAGACCGGCGTCCCCTCCCCCTGATTCGGGTTCTTTTCGCGGGAAAGGTACAGGACGCCGTATTGCGGCAATTTTTCGGTGAGAAACCGAATCTGGTTCAAAGCCTCGTTCTGGTGCACGACGACTTCCTGCCCGCCGAGAAAATCGTAATTCCGCTCGAGGATCGCGGCGAGCAGCCGGTCCTTACGTATCTCCCAGCGGTCGTCCTTGTCGTCGGCGGTGCTCAGCCGGACGTTCATCGAAAGAATTTGGACCGATTCCGTCGCGAATAACGAACCGACCGCGAGGAACAACAGCAGACTGGCGAGGAATAACGTGTTTTTCAATGTTCGAGTGGGTTGGTTTTATGAAGAACCGAAAAAACAATTCCGAGTTTTTATTACTAGCCCCAAGCGTTAGCGCGGGGGGATTGTGCCTATTTCAAACTCATATCACCCCGCGCTTACGCTTGGGGCTAGTACTTTCAATCGGCTAAGCCGCCGCATGGGCTTCGGGGTCTTTGCCGAGGACGAGGAAAAGGACCGCAAAAATGGCGACGAAAATCGCCGGGATCATCAGGATGCCCCGCCAATCCCGGGACTGGACGCTCAACCACTCGCTTCGGCTGACCTTGATGTCCGCATCCTTGATTTCCGGATTCTTATGCTTCGCGATATCCCGGAAAATCTGTTCCAAATCCGCTTTCGAATAGGTGACCAACCCGTCGCCGACCGGATAGGCGATCCCCTCGTCTCCCAAGGCTTCGATTTCGTCCCAGGTGATCACGTTATCTTTATTTTTGTCAATGTCGAGCCCGAGGTGTTTCGCGTGTTCCTCTTTCGACATGCCGAGCATTTTTTGAACCGTCCCGGAAAAATTCAGGTACTTCCAAGCGCTGTCGTCGAGGTTCGGGTCGTTCCAAGCCGGCAACGGGACTGCCGCGTCCGCGGCCGCGATTTTCATGGTTTCGATTTTCGGCGGGTAATGATCGACCTGGTACCCGTAATACAAGGATCCGAGAACCTGCCCGACCCCCAAAAGCAGGAAGCCGATCAAGCCCTGGGCGCTCGCCTTCAAATGGTCGGGGGCCATTTTATCGGCGTACATGTACGACGCGACATAGAGAAAGCTGTAGCAAAAACCGTGCAGAAGCAGTCCGAGGAGGGCGAAAATGAACGCCGATTCCATGAAACAGAAATACCGCAAGGCCCAGGCGATCATGCCGAGGAAGAGGCATTTTTTCAAGCCGATCCGGACGGCGAAGAACGGTAGCGCGACCATAAAGAGCAACTCCGAGACCTGGTTCAAGGTTCCCAGCGAAACGGCCGAGGGATAACCGCGTTGGGTGAGGAGCGAGACCAGCATCGGGAAAAAGAAGCCGCAGGCCGGAATGCTCGCGAAAAGCGTGCAGACTGCGAAAATCGTGAACGACGGCTTTTTAAACAGGGCGAGGGCACCGAACATCGAACCGGCCTTTTCACCCGCTTCGACCTTTTTCGGCGGGGTGTGCGGCAAGGTCAGGGCGTAAATCCCGAGGAAGATCGCGCAGCCGCCGCCGATAAAGAAAAAGTACGGTTTCGTCGCCCCGCCCGCGAAAACGTCGATACAAAGGTTGACCACGATCCAGCCGATCGTCCCGAACACGAAAACGTAAGGCGCGTTTTTCGCTTCGGGGATATGCCGGAAGACGATCGAGTTGAGCAGCGTGATCGAGGGCATGTAACAAACCCCGTGCAGAATCATGACGGCGATCAGGACGTACAAATTCGTCTGCGTGCCGCAAATCACGAGGCAGACCCCGCCGATCAAGTGCAACAGGGCGAGAACGTATTGCGCCGGAAAACGCCGGTCGACCATCGGGTTAATGAACAGGGCCGCGATCGACGCCAAGGGAATGGCCGTGTAGAGGATACCGATTTTGCCCCCCAAATGCAGCACCTGGTCGGCATACCCCCCCAGGGCGATCATCCAGGAACCCCAGATCGCGAATTGAAGAAAATAGGCCAAACAGAGCCGGGGATAAATCATCACATTGGTTTTCGGGTCGGACATCTCGGAATTTCCTGGGTTGAGAGAGGGGCAGCGAAAAAACGTTCGCTTCATTATGCCAATCCCAAGCTCGAAATTCAAGCCGTTGTCCGATTTTTTCAGAAACACCATTTAGCCGGTACTCCGCGTCTTTCGCTTTCTTTTTCAAACAATTTTTCCCGCCTAGTTCTTTCTTTTTCCTTTTTGTGTTGTTATGATTAACGGAGGGAGATTTCCATAAAACGACACCACCATCCCATTTTAACGAGGATTATTAGGGTTGTTCATAAAATTTAGCCCTTGATTTTCAAGACGTAGCGGAGCGTAGTCTCAAAATCAAGGGATCGCGAGTGTTCGCGTTACGAGCCAAGTCAAATTTTTTCGCGCAGGCCAAGATATGCTTTTTGCCGTTGATATCACTTCCGGGGTTTTGCTGGCCGTCGGGGTTTTCGTCGCTTTCGTGTTCCTGGTGATTCTCGGAGCGTTCCTGTTTTTTTACGGACCGCTCTGGTTTCAGGCCTACATGTCCGGGGCACGGATCAGCCCGTTCAGCCTCGTCGCAATGAGCCTGCGCAAGGTCAACTCCCGGCTGATCGTCCAGGCCAAAATCATGGCGAAGCAGTCCGGGTTGCCGATTTCCGGTCCCCAGGGGATTACGACGAACCGCTTGGAGGCCCATTACCTGGCCGGCGGCAACGTCGCGAACGTGATCCGGGCGATCATCGCCGCTCATCGGGCCGATTTGAACCTCAATTTCGACCAGGCGTGTGCGATCGACCTCGCCGGCCGCGACGTCCTCGAAGCGGTCCGGACCAGCGTCAACCCGAAAGTGATCGTTTGCCCGGACGTGAGAAAAAGCGCGAGAACCACCCTCAGCGCCGTCGCCAAAAACGGCGTCGAATTGATGGTCCGTGCTCAGGTTACGGTTCGAACCAACCTTGAACAACTGATCGGCGGGGCGACGGAAGATACGATCATCGCGCGGGTCGGCGAAGGGATCATCACCGCGATCGGCTCTTCCGGGACGCATCTCGATGTGATGGAAAACCCGGACAAGATTTCCCGGGAGGTTCTCAAACGCGGTCTCGATTCGCAAACGGCCTTTCAAATCGTTTCGATCGACATCGCCGACATCGACGTTGGCCAAAACATCGGCGCCCGGCTGCAAACGGACCAGGCCGAAGCCGACATGCGGGTCGCCCGGGCGAGAGCCGAGGAACGCCGCGCTTTGGCCCAGGCCGTCGAACAGGAAAACCGTGCGACCGTCGCCGCCAACCGGGCGAACGTGATCCAAGCCGAATCGCTGGTGCCGATCGCCTTGGCCCAAGCCTTCCGCAAAGGCGGAATGGTCAATTAAAAGATAAATACTAGCCCCAAGCGTCAGCGCGGGGTGGATAATATCACGCACAATTTTTATCACCCCGCGATAACGCTTGGGGCTAGTATGTACGAATGTGAAGTGCCGCAGTGAAACCGCCGCTATTCCCCCTCCTCAAAATGAAAACTGATACAATCATTGCCGTAATGGTGTTGCTCGCCGCGACGAATGCGGTCCGGGCTTGTTCCTGCGGAACACCGATCGTGGTCGAATCGCCGACGGCGGAATCGACGGTTGCGACGGTCGAGCCGACGGTTGTTACGGTTCCGGCGAACGAGCCGGCGAACTCCGTCTCCCGCGTCGAGAAGCCGGTCGTTTCCGAACAGCGCTCGACCTTGAAAAAGCCGGCGGTTTCGCAGGCCGGAATGCCCGAGGCCCGATTGTTCCGAACGGCGGTCCCCGAGCTCAATTATCGTGCGCTGCCGGAACCCAAGCCGATGGTTCGCGAATCGACGAGGGTGCCGGATTATGACGATATCGCCCTCGTTTCGGCCTCGGAAGAAAAAGCGACCTCGGTAGAGGCCCAAGACGATCTCCCCGAAACCTTTCCGCCCGACCCTTTCGAAGCGGAAATCATTACGGTTCAAAAACCGGAAACGACGGAACCTGCGACGGATATTTCGGCGAAAACGGAGAGTAAGCCGCAAGTTCGCGGACAAGTCGGGGCCGATGCAAAAATTCTTTTAGAAGGCAAGCCCTCCCCGCCGGAA
This sequence comes from Thermoguttaceae bacterium, assembly GCA_031549145.1. Classification (GTDB taxonomy): domain Bacteria; phylum Planctomycetota; class Planctomycetia; order Pirellulales; family Thermoguttaceae; genus JAVBSX01. The sequence continues at coordinate 11,043 of JAVBQI010000092.1, forward strand.
GGCCCGGTCGATAGCGGCAGCCTGCCGGAAAACCTGACACAGGACGAGAAGCCTGCGGAGGAAGAGCGACCGTCGGCTCCGCAATCCGAACCGGAGCCGCGGCCACATTCTTACCCGGACCAAGGAACAATGCCGATTCCCCCGGGCGCGGCCGGCACATATCCCGGAACGGGACAGCAACCGCCGTACCAACCGCAACAGTCGGGGCAGGGAAATTGGAATCCGGGGATGCAGCAGGGCGGTGGCTTGGCGACGACGGAGCCGAAGATTGACCAATCGTCAATGACGATGACGGCGTTGATTATACTCGCGGCGGTCTCGACGGGCGGATTTTTGTATATGGTGTTTATCGTCGAGGACTACCGCAAGCGTTGGCTCAATTCGATCACATCGCAGAACGGCCGGATCTCTTCCGGCGCCGAGGGCTTATTGGACTTGCCGCCGATGTCGAGCCATTTCGGTCGGTATCACGGAGACATTTGAGCGATTGACCGGGTTCGTTTTAGCGATGATTGGTTTTTTTCTTGATGATTGATCGCGAACGAGCATGCAAAAAATTCTGATCGACGAAAAATATTGGCCGAGTGGCGGAACAGGCAGACGCTAAGGATTTAAAATCCTTTGACCGCAAGGTCGTGCGGGTTCAAGTCCCGCCTCGGCTATTCCCCGGTGTGCAAGCCGCCGCACCGATTCGCAAGAGCCTGCAATTCGCGGGTTCTTCGCATTTCTTGGTTCCTCCCTGCAACTTCTTGCAGACGCTTGAAGGAGAAGATTTTTGCGGTAAGATAAATTCGTTCGATCAAATATCATCTAAACGACCACATTTCATTTTTTTCTCAGTCCCATGACCGTCCGTACCCGTTTTGCTCCCAGCCCGACCGGTTATCTGCATATCGGCGGCGTCCGAACCGCCCTTTTTTGCTGGCTCTTCGCCAAACAGCAAGGCGGGCAGTTCATACTCCGGATCGATGACACCGACCAACAACGCAACCTCGAAGCCGCCCTCGCCCCCATTCTCGACGGCTTGCATTGGCTCGGAATCGATTGGGATGAAGGCCCGGAAATCGGCGGTCCCTGCGGCCCGTATTATCAATCGCAGCGGACCGGGCTGTACCAGGCCGCCGTCGATCGGCTGATCGCCGAGGGTTTCGCCTACCGGGATTACGCGAAGACGGAAGAAATTCAAGCCGAGCGCGACGCCGCCGTCGCCGAAAAACGGACGTTCGTCTACAGCCGGAAATTCATGGCCGAAACCGAGGCGGATCAAAAACGCTTCGAAGCCGAAGGCCGGGCCGGAGTCGTCCGGCTCAAGATGTTTCGCGAGGGAACATTGGTGATTGACGATTTGATTCGCGGTCGGGTCGAATTCGAATGGGCCAACGAACAGGATCACGTCATTCAACGTGCCGACGGTTCCTGCCTTTACCATTTGGCGAACGTCGTCGACGATGAGCTGTTCAAGATTTCCCACGTGATTCGGGCGGAAGAGCATCTTTCGAACACACCGCGGCAAATTTTTATTATCAAGGCCCTCGGTTACAACCTGCCGCAGTACGCCCATTTGCCGTTCGTCGCCGAACCGGGCAGCAAGACGAAGCTGAGCAAGCGGAAGCTGGACAAATATTTGAAAAACAAGGAGTTCGCGAAACTGTTCGAACACGGTCTCGCGATCGCGAAAAGAATCGGGTTGGAGACGACGCTCGACGGCTTCAACCCGGTGATCGTCGATTTTTATCAACAGGTCGGTTACCTGCCCGAGGCGATCGTCAATGCAATGGCCCTGGTCGGCTGGTCGCTTGATGATAAGACGGAATATTTTTCGCCCGAGGATTTGAAACGGCTTTTCTCGCTCGATCGGGTGACGAAAGGGGCCGCCTCGTTCGACCCGCAAAAGCTGTTCGCCTTTCAGGAAATGCACATGCGGGAACGAAGCCTTGAGGAAAAGTACGGGCTTTGCCTGCCGTTCTTGCAAAAGGCGAAGCTGACTGGCGAGGTTCCGGAGGAACCGATGTCCGAGTCGAAAATCAAAGACTTGATCGCGGCGGCCGGGGACCGGATTCGTGTTGCCGGGGACATTCTCGATTTCGACGATTTTTTTCTGGCGGACGACGCTTTTCCTTACGACGAAAAGGCGTTTGAGAAACGGATTCGGAACGAAATCGAGGCGAAAACGGTTCTCGAAGCCTATCGCGATGCGATCGCGAAGCAGGATGCGTTCGACGCCGCCTCGCTAGAAAAAATGACGCACGATTTTTTGCAGGCCGGGAATTATCAGATCGGCCAACTGATTCACGCTCTGAGGGTTGCGACAACCGGCAAGGCGGTCGGTTTCGGCATGTTCGAGACCCTCGCGATTCTCGGCCGGTCGCGCGTCCTCGCGAGAATCGACCGGACTTTGGGGCAAAAACATTGATCTTCCTCTCAAGAATCGAACACCGCATACAGTAGCCCGAAGCGTCAACGCCGGGTTTGTCCCGCATTTCCGCATTGGAAAACCGGGCGCTAACGCTTCCGGCTGCTGCCCGATTCGATATTTTTTCCAAAATCTCGACTTTGCAATCGTCTTGGTTTCAGGTTGGAATATCTTGACATTCCCGCGAACATTCCCTAAATTGCTGGTTTGCGGAGGACGTTCTTCCCCGCATCTATTTTTCGCCGATATTCGAAAGCGGCGTTTTTTCCGATTCCGCAACCTGTGTAGTCCCAAAAAGTAGGCACGATTTATGAGTGAGCCTGTTGTTGTCAATCTCCGGCTGTTGGCCAGAGATATCGATCTGCCCGTCGAAAAAGTCCAATCCGTTGTCGAACTCCTTGACGAAGGACATCCCGTCCCGTTTATCGCGAGATACCGAAAGGATCAAACCGGTAACCTGAACGAAGATCACATTCGGGCGATTCAATCGGAATTGCATCTTCAAAGAACCCTCGCGGAACGAAAACAGGTGATTCTCCGTTCGATCGACGCCTTGGGCAAACTCACTCTCGAGCTTGAGAAAAAGATTCGCGAGGCCAAATCGACGAAACGGCTGGAAGACCTGTATCTGCCGTACAAACCGAAGAAGCAGACGCTCGCTTCGACGGCGAAAAGCAAAGGGCTCGAACCGCTCGCTCTCGAAATTCTCGAAGCGAAACTTTCGCCCGAGGCCCTCGATCGCAGGGCGGGGGAATTTATCAACGAGGACAAAGGTGTCAAATCCGTAGCCGATGCTCTGCTCGGGGCGGGACATATCATTTCCGAAATTTTCAGCGAAAAGCCGGAGCTGCGGCACCAGGTTCGGGAACTCGTCCAACGGATCGGCGTCCTGGTTTCGAAAAAAATCGAAACTACAAAGGAAGCCGAAGGGACGGCCGAGTCCGAATCCGGCGAAGCCGCGAAGCCGGAAAAAAAACGTAAAGAGCGTAAAGGCAAGAAATCGACCGAATCGCAAGAGGCCGAAAAGCCTTCCGAAACCGCTTCGCAAGAGCCGGCCGAAACGGCGGCGCCCGAAATCGACGCTCCGGTCGTCTCGGAGCCGATTCCCGCGACAGGAACACCGGCCCCACCCGATGTTCTCGCTCAAATGACCGTTGCCGGGCAATCGGTTGAAGCCGAATCCGTTCCGGCGCAGCCCGAAACGGTCGTCGAGCAACCCGCTCCCGCTTCTTCGCAACCGGAAACGGGTCCGCAACCGGTTGAAGCGGAAGATCATGCCGGAGCAGGTGGTGGGGAAGCCGAGCCGGTCGAATCACCGACCGAGCCGAACGCGACACCCACCGAACCTCCCGTTTCGGAATCGCCTGTTGCCGAAGCCCCTGCTGCTGAAACTCCCGTCGCGGAAACTTCGGTTCCTGAACCTCCGACCGCCGAATCCGTTCCCGTCGAACCTCAAGCGGCCGTTGTCGCCAATTCCTCCGCCGCTCCCGAAAATTCGGATGCGACCGGATCGGAATCGAATGTCGCGGAACAAACCGACGCCGCTCAACCGACGACATCGACTTCCGTCGATCAGGAAGCCGAAAAAGTCGACCGGGAATTCCAACAATGGAAGGAGCAGCAAAAGGAACAGGGGATTCCGGTCGTCAAATCGCAAAACCAGTTGAAAAAGAAAAAGCAGGCCGAACGCAAAAAAGCAAAGGCCGTTCGGCAGCAAAAGCATCACGAACAGTTGGAGCGGTTGTATCACGATTATTTCGATTTTCAACTCGACGTCCGGAAGGTGCCGCCGCATCGGACGTTGGCGCTGAACCGCGGGGAAAAGGCGAAGCTCCTCCGGGTCAAGCTGCAAGTCGATTCCGAATCGCTTGGCAAAACGGCCGGGGACATCTGCGTCCCGCAAGATCACCCGCACGCTTCGTTTCTCGCCGCCTGCGTTCAAGATGCGATGAGCCGGCTCGTTCTCCCGAGTATGGAACGGGAAGTCCGCAATGATTTGACCGAGCACGCCGAGTCGCAGGCCGTGCACGCGTTCGCGAAAAATCTTCGCAGCCTTCTTTTGCAGCCGCCGCTGTACAGGAAACGCGTGCTCGCGCTCGACCCCGGTTTCAAGCACGGTTGCAAGATGGTCGCTCTCGATGAGTTCGGGAACGTGCTCGCTTACGAAACCGTCTACCTCTTCGGGAGCGAGGAGAAAAAGCGGCGGGCCGAAACCGCCGTTCTCGCCTTGCTCGAAAAATTCAAGATTACCGTGATCGCGATCGGCAACGGAACCGCGTGCCGGGAAACCGAAGAGTTCGTCGCGAATCTCATCGCAAGTCGTTCGGCGGCCCCATCGGACGAACCCGCGAGCGAAACGACCGAAACGGCAAAGCCCCAAAGCGGTCCCGGGATTTCCTACGTGATCGTCAACGAAGCGGGCGCGAGCGTTTATTCCGCGAGCCCGATCGCGAAAGAGGAATTTCCCGATTACGACATTTTGCTCCGGGGAGCGATTTCGATCGGCCGACGGTTGCAAGACCCGCTCAACGAGCTGGTCAAGATCGAGCCGGGCAGTCTCGGGGTCGGCATGTACCAACATGATCTTAAGCCGAAATTCCTGCAAGATTCGCTCGGGAACGTCGTCGAATCGTGCGTCAACTACGTCGGAGTCGATTTGAATACGGCGACCCCCGCGATTTTGCGGTACGTCGCCGGTTTGAACCAGTTGACGGCGAAACGGATTTACGAATATCGACAGGAGCACGGTCCGTTCAAAACCCGGGAAGATTTGAAAAAGGTCCCCGGGATCGGCGAGGTCGCCTACACCCATTGCGTCGGCTTCCTCCGGATTCCCGGCGGTTTGAACCCGCTCGATGCGACCTGGTTGCATCCGGAAACCTACGAAACGGCGACGCGGTTGCTCGAACAGCTCGGCTATACGCCTGAGGACCTTCGCCAAATCGAAAAGATCAAGGAGATCGCCGCCAAAACCCGAACGATCGACGTTCCGACGATGTCGGAATCCCTGGGCGTCGGGCCGCACACGATCCGGTTTATTCTCCAACAATTGGCGAAGCCGGGCCGCGACCCTCGGGAAGGCTTACCGGCTCCGATTTTCAAGAAGGGAATTCTCAAACCAAGCGATTTGAGCCCGGGAATGGAACTGACGGGAACGATTTTGAACGTCGTCGATTTCGGGGCGTTCGTCGATATCGGCCTGCACGATTCCGGGCTGATTCATATCAGTCAAATGGCCGACCGTTACGTCCGGGACGCCTACGATTACGTTTCGGTCGGCGACGTTGTTCGGGTTTGGGTCGTCGAAGTCAACCCGGAACGGGGTCGGATTTCGTTGACGATGGTCCCTCCGGGCTCCGCGAAGCCGCAACAAGACCGCAAACGCGAACACGGCCCGCGACGGGATCGCGATGCCGCCGCTCCGCCGGCCGACGGCAAGCCGTCGGACAGACGGCCGTCCTCTTCGCCGCCGAGAGAACGCTCTTCGGAACCGCGAGAACGCAAAGCCCCGGATTCGGCGGCCCCGAATCAAGAGGCGGGGAAAAGTTGGGACCGTTTCCGTTCCCCGCAAAAACCGCAGGACGGCGGATCACGCGAGGGATCGACCCGGGACGGCGGCCGACGGGATTCCGGTCGTCGTGATTCAGCGTCCGGCCGACCGCCGCGAGACGGCAACCGGGACAAGGCCGGGGGCGGCCGGGGCTGGGGCGAAAAAGGACGGCGGGATGGTCGTCGGGACAGAGACCGGCCGGATCCGGCGCCGAAAGTATTCGTTTCCGCCCCGCAGGAAAAGGTGATCGCCCCGATTTCCGATGAGATGAAAAAGGGGAAGGAGCCGCTTCGGAGTTTCGGCGATCTCGCCCAACTGTTCGGCCGGGTTCAGGCGGTCGATCCCGCCGAGGAAAAGCGTCGCAAAAAGGAAGAGAAGAAGCAACGCAAAGCGGAAGAGAAACCAGCTCCCGAGCAGGCAACAACGGCCCCACCCGAACCGGTTCAAACGACCGCTCCCGAGCCGGTTCAGACGCCGGATTCCCAACAACCCGCTGCAGAACATTCCGCCGACATTTAGCCGGTACTGGTCTTGACAGAGAATTCGGACCAGGACAGCAACAACAGCCTGAAATCGCACAAAAAGCCGCAAGTGTAGCGCAGCGTAACTTGCGGACCTTGTACCGGGTTGGAAGCTGCGGAGTTCGGGCCGTGTACAAGGTCCGTAAGTTGCGTCGGAGTACCGACTGCACTTACGGCTCTTTTTTGCCGTGAAAATCGATTTTGAACGATTCGAAATGACCGCAAAAGTACGTTTGAAGACACTTTCTTAGGGTACCGGCGTCTGCGCCGCTCGGCTAAACGGTCCAATTCGCAAAATTGCATCGGCATCGTATTACTCGAATCGCAACGAAAAAAGGTCGGCATCCTTCATTTCAATGCGGAGCCGGATCGGTTCGCCGGCCAAGGCGGAAACGTCGGAACCGTTTTTCCAACGGACTTCACGGTCGATTTCGTTGCCGATGATTTCCTGACAATCGGCCAATGCGAACCCGGGCAGCGGCGTCCCGTCCGGCCGCTCCAGTTGAACGCGAAGCCCGCCCGCCGCCGAGGTCGAAAAGTTAAGCGAGAGTTTTTGGCCGGAGAATTTCAACGGCTTGCTCAAAAACGTTCCTCCTTCGTAGGGAGCATGCAATGAGGCGAAACCGTCCAACCGCAACGTATACCGCCGCAATTCCGCGTCGGGGGTCGCGTAATTCGCGTTGATGTAAATCGACATCTCCGTGTCCCCCGTCGGGACGATGTTGCAAGCGGGGTAATTGGTCCGCGAGACCCAATTTTGAATGCCGATCCCCGGTCGAAGAAGCGGCTCCAAAAACGTCCGGTCGTACCGGTTGCCGCCGCGCGAGGTCAACAGCACGGCGTCGCTGCAATCCTTGAAATAGCCGGGATTGACGTGAGCCTCTTTCGCCTGGGCTTCGGTCAACACCTGCCGCCCTTCCATAAATCGAGCCGGAGTCGCGACGAAAAGGTGCGGAGCACGGAAATAAATGCCGGTTTGATTCGTGTAAAACTGCTCGAACGGAGCCGGGGCTTCCTCGTGTATCACTTCCATCGTCCGGACGTTTTCCCAGTGCAGGAAGTCCCGCGAGCTCGCCCGGGCGATGTATCGTTTGAACGGCGGCAGCACAACCCGGAAGTAACAGACGTACAATCCCTCGGCTTCCGAATACATCGGGACGTTTTGCGAATCGAAGGCGAAAGCGTAACCTTCCGGCTTCGTCAAAACCGGCTCTTCGGACATTTTTTTCCAATGCAGTCCGTCCGGCGAAGCGAACGCGAACAGCCCGCCGGCTTGCACCGTTCCGCCAAGAGCCTTGTACCGTTCTTCCGACGGCACGCCCGGTCGGGAATCGATCATCGGGCAAAAATTATGGGCCAAATTCGGAACGTTCGTCAACACGACATTGTTTTCCTTCGTCCCGTGCGATTCGTACAGCCCCAGTTTCGGCTTGGTCCAGCGAATACCGTCCTCGGAATAGGCGACGCAAAGGGCTTCTTTCGGATTCCCGTCCTGCCCGCCGGCACTCCCGCGGTAATAGGCACGGTATTGCCCGTTGTCGAAGATCATCGTTACATAACCGCAAAACGGGCCTTCCCAAGGCTGGTCGAACTTGAAGGCGACGTCCCGGAGCACCGGTTCGTGCAGCCGCAGCGAAAGGTTGTCGAGTTTGTCGATCAGGTAATGATCGATGAAAAGTTCCCGACGGGAGCCGAGTTCGAGCGGAGAGAGGGTTGCCGCTTGGGCGAAAGCGAGGGTGTTCGAGAGCAAAAAAAGAATCGTCAGGAAAAATTTTCGCGTCATGATTTTTTCGTTGTTTCGCATTTAACCGGTACTCCGCGTTCACTCAATACTCCGCGTCTTCACAATACTCCGCATTCCCTCAGTTCTCCGCATTCTCAAAGCCCGCTCCCGCCCCAAAAGCAACCGACCGAGATCGCAAGAAGCGCGAACCCGATCACCAGCAGCCCGGTCCCCCAAGGGTTGAACGGCGATTTGACCTTGCCAAGGGCTTCGCGGAGCATCGCTTCCCATTGAATCCAACCGGCAAGGTTTTGGTTCCAGCTTGTCGATTTGAGCAGGACGATACGGTTTTTCGGCAAGACGTTGACGGAAAATTGGATTCGCATTTTCGGAATCACGACCATGTTCCCGAGTGATTGAATCTCTTCTTTTTGCTGAAGTTCGGAAAATGCGGCCGAAAACTCGGCTTCCCGGATATTGTAGACAACGGTTTTCAGTCCGAGCGCCCCGCCGATGAGAATGACCACCAGCCCGTAAAGAAGCACAATCATCACGAAGGAAAACACGCCCCATACCGAAAGTGCCCCGACCGGAAACAGCAATTTGACCGGCCCGATCATCACGAATCCGATCAACCCGAACGCGAGGGCGGCGAAATCCCAAGCCCCGTTCCGCACCACAGGCCGCGACCGGCAAAGGCTGATCCCCAGCAGTCCGAAATACAGACCGAGCGGCAAAAGGGCGATACCGATTTCAAGGTTGCTCATATTGCGGTGTGAGGGAATTGACGGTCAAAATTTTGTCGTCTCGAATGGTCGGGCGACAACCTTCTTACTGAGCTGCGCAAAAAGTTTGAACTGACTTTCCGTCATCCCCGCGCAGGCGGGGATCCAGAGATTACGGTTTCCCTCTGGACCCCCGCCTGCGCGGGGGTGACGCAAAATCACTATCTATAAAATTCAAGACACTACGACCGCAACAACTCGCGGTACGTCTCGGCATAACCGGCGATCATTTTTTCGGTGTCGAACCGTTCCAGAACACGGACGGCGGCGGCTTCGCCGATTTTGCGACGAAGGGCGTCGTCTCCCAGCAGCCGCAGCGACTGTTCGACAAGGCAGGAACGCCGACGCCGGAAATCTTCGCCGAATTCCGGGATCAAAATTCCGGTCTCTTCGTCGGCGATCAACTCCCTGTTGTCCGGCAGATCGCAGGCGAGCACCGGAATTCCCGCCGACATCGCTTTCAAGACCGAAATCGGCGGCCCTTCGTCCCGACCGGTTTGCCAAAACAAATCGAAATGCGGGATGAGTTCGTCGATCTCCGGTCGGTCTCCGGGAAAATGAACCCGATCCGTAATTGTAAGCAAATCCCGATACCGAAGCAACCGTTCCCGTTCCGGCCCGTCGCCGAAAATCAGGCAGTGATAATCGAGTCCCGCGAACTTAAGCGTTTCGCAGGCCCAGATCGCGTCCTTGATTCGTTTGTGCGGCGTCAGATCCCCGATCACTCCGATCAGGTAGGGATCGTCCCCCCTTTTCGGAGGAAACCCGGGCGTCGGAGTCGTCCGCTCGCCGTCGTCGAACGGGACCGCCGCGATTCGCGGAATGCCAAGTCGCTTCAAAATTTCCGTCCGGCTTCGCGAATCGGCTTTCAAAGGAACAACGCCGCTCGGAACGACCGAAAACCGTTTGGGATCGTAATTTGAATCCCATCGCGATGGGATCGCAAAGGAGCTTCCGCTCCGTGTGTAATAACCCGCTCCCGTTGGTCGCTGATTTTCGTGAAAAAATCCACGATTCCTGGAATTAGTAGCACAACCGCCTTGAGTATGAAAATCCCGAATCGAATTATTATGGGAAACGATTCGGTCGGTGTTTCGATCCAAAGATTCGTTCCAAAAACAAAAAAGCCAACCGTTGGGGCAGTCATATTGATGCAGCCCGAGAACGATTTTCGGGACACCGCAGCGAATCGCGGCCTTGCGGCCGTACAGGTTCGCGGTTTCGCCCCAGGTCTGCACCAGATCGGGCTTGAACCGTCGAACGGCGGCACAAACCCGGACAAAGGCCAACGGATCGACCGACCAGCGTCGGGTTACGAAATCGACGGGAACCTTCGTTCGGGCAAATCCGTGAGCAAGCGGCCCAGGCCGTTGCAATACGCAAATACGAACGTCGAATTCCCCGCCCGAAAGCCCTTCGGCGAGTCGCACCCCCTGTTCGGTGAGCTCGCTGTTGTCCGGAACCGAAATGATATGCAAAATCCGTCGTTTCATAAAACTGTCATCCGTTTAGCCGAGCGGCGCAGACGCCGGTGTCCTGTGCGTCGTCGCACTCACCTCACGCGAATGCCTTGACGAAATCCTCGACGTAGGCCGATTGAACGAGGGCGACGGCCGTATCGCCGGGCCGAATCCGGTGATTCGCTCCGGGCACTTGAACGAAATCCTCGCGAATCATCGCCCCGATAAGCCCCTGTCGCGGCAAGGTGACTTCCAAAAGCGTCCCTTTCGTGATCGGCGAATCGGGCTGAGCCTCGATTTCCAGCACCTCGATGCCGCCTCCGAGAATGTAACGGTTGCGGAAAACGACCGGGCCGGTGTTGAGCAACCCTTCGACCTGCCGGGACATCACCTCGCGAGGGCTGACCGCTTCGTCGATCCCGAGACGGCCGACGACGTTCGCGTAATCCGGTCGGGCGATGATCGCCATTCTCGTTTTCGCCCCGATTTCCTGCGCCTCGACGCAGGCCATAATATTGTCCTCATCGTCGCGCAGACAGGCGACGAAAATATCGGCGTTCCCGACCCGTTCCTCTTCGAGATCGAGCCGCCGCCGGGCATCACTGTAAACGACGGTACAATTCTGCAAATGCGAAGAGAGAAATTCGCAACGGCTGCGGTTCGTGTCCATCACCGTGACCCCGTACCCGCGCGTTTCCAAAACCAACGCCAAATGATAACCGGTTTCCCCGCCGCCGGCGATCACAACGTTGCGGCGTTTCGCCGGAAGAGTGTGAAACATCTTCTTGACTTTTTCGACGTCGTCCCTCGCCCCGAGGAGCGAAATCCGGTCGCCGACCTCGATCTTGTCCGTCGCCGTCGCGATCGAGACCGCCCCGTCCCGGTTGATCGAACCGATCCGGACCTCCGGGGGAAGCTTCAATTGCATCAACGGCACTTCGGTCGCCGAAGAGGGGCGGGAGATAATCACGTCCTGCATTTCGAGGGCTCCCCGGGCGAAGTACTCGATCATCATCGCCCCCGGCTCGCGGATGCGCCGGGCCAGTTCCATTGCCGTGAGATGTTCGATGCTGAGCAGCCGGTCGATCTTGAAATGGTTCTGGTAATCGAAGGTGCTGAGGTCTTGAAAGACCTTGGCATAGACCCGGGCGGCGACCCGGGTCGCGCCCATCGCCTTGGCCATACTCGCGGCGAGCATGTTGCATTCGTCGACCCCGGTTACGGCCAAACAGAGGTCCGCCGACATCACTCCGGCTTGGAAAAGGACGCTCGATTGCGAGGCGGAACCTTGCACGACGCCGACATCCAGTTCGGAGTCGACCTGTTGGATCACTTCGGGATTGGTGTCGACCAGGGTGACATTATGCCGGAGCTCGCATAATTTTTCCGCGATCGAGGTTCCGACGGTTCCCGCTCCGAGAATGAGCACTCTCATCGATTCATCCTTTGACGAAACGCAACAAAAATTCGAAAACAAGCCCGATCGCGATCAGGAAGAGGAAGATGCTCAGCGCGAAGCGTCCCGCATGTCGCAAAATGGGGGCCGCTTTTTCGTGCCGCGTTCCCGCGTAAACGAGGGAAAAAACGAGAATCAAGGGGATCGCGAAAAGATATTGGGGTATGATCATCGCAAAATCGTGGGAAAAAGGAAAAGCTCAACGATCCTCATTAGAACAAAAACCCCCGTTTTCGCAAGGTCTCAAGTAATAAAATCAAGACGATTGCAAAGTCATTTTTAAAGCGCGCGGAGACGCGGAGGCCGCAGAGAAGTATTATGAAAATTTAAAATAGATAAAACAGGTAAGAACACGGCGAGAAATTCCTACTAAAAACTCCGCTCTCTCAGTGTCTCCGCGCGAAATTTTTGATTTTGCAATCGTTCCTGGTAATAAAACCGTCAACCTGAAATCGGGAAAAATTTCCGGCCCGATTGATTTCGCCCGCCGATTCGGCTATACCCGTAAACTGCGGCGAAAAAACGAGCCGCGACCTGCGGTCGCGGTTACGTTCATAGCGAGAGAGTCTCGATTGGAGATGGTTGCAAACCGCACTCACGGAGCGCGGTTCGTCGTTGCAGGTTCCTTCGATTCCCATAATTCCCCTCAAAGGAGACGTTTTACATGAAAAAGCTTGCTTTGTTTCTCTCTTTTGCGTTCCTGCTCGGCCTCGGAACGTTTTTGATTCCCCTTTGCCGGGCCGCGGAAGGCAAAGTCGCTCCGCAGGAAGATACCCCCTTCCGTCAGGCAACCTCCGTCAAATTCAAACTCTCCGAAAAAATGGCCGGGGCCAAACTGAAAAAGGTCGTCGTCGATTACCGGGACAACGTCTACGTCCTGACCGACAAGGGGCTGTGCCGCGATTTCCCGAACGGAGTGCTCGCGAAAGATTATACCTACGCCTCTTTGGCCGATAAGATTCCGACCGACATTTGCATTCAAGAGGGAACCGGCTACCTTTTCTATCTTTACCCGAACCGGTATTTGACCAACGCCTATGCCGGAACGGTGTACGGCAAAATTCCGGACAACAAATACAAAGAGATTTTGGTCAATTCCGAGGGAAATATCCTCCTGTTCGCCGATTCGGACGCCGTGCTGTTCGACAAAAAGGAAAAAACGGCCGATATCGAACTCCCGAAAGAACCGCGCGTCAAGATCGCGGCCAAGGGGAAAGATTTTTATTACCTCTCTTCGAAAGCCCTCTATAAGCTGGCCGATCGGAAATGGGAAGCCGTCTACCAGGGAGAAAATTTGACCGCTTTCGTGATCACCCCGGAAAAGATATATCTCGGGACGACCGACGGCTATTTTTCCATTTCCCCGAAAGGCGAGATTCTCGACATGCTCAACGCCAAGCTGCCGGTCGCCGCGATCAGCGGTCTCGCCGATGTGCAAGGGTCGCTTTGGTTTATCTCGGACATCGGAGCCTATGTCCGGGAATCGGACCGTTTTCGCTATTTCGCCTGGAAACGTTGGATTGACGACAACAAGCTCAAGGACATCGCCTCCGATTCCGAGGGGAACGTCTTCCTGATGAGCGAAACCGGGCTTAACGAAATCAAGTACATCGAGCAAACCTTGGCCCAAAAAACGGCGACGATCCAAAAGGATTTGCGGAAATATCACATGCGGCACGGCTGGTCCGTCGCCGCGGATTTCGTCGATCCGGCCGATCCGACGACGATTTCGCTCCGGGATAACGACAACGACGGGCTTTGGACCTCGATTTACCTCGGCAGCCAGGCGTTTCGTTTCGCGGTGACCGGCGAAGAAGAGGCCCGCCGAAACGTCTGGGAATCGTTCGAGGCTTTCGAGCGGAACCTGACCGTTCATGATATTCCGGGCTTTTCCTCGCGAACCTTTGAACGCAAAGGCTATGTTGCCAGCGACCCCAAGGCCTGGCGGGATTCGCCCGAAGAAGATTGGGCTTGGAAGGGAACGACCAGCACCGACGAGGTCGTCGGTTACGTCTTTATCGCCGCGGTGATGGACAAGTTGATCTGCAAGACCCCGGAAGAAAAGAAAAGGGTTGCCGATTACCTCGACAAAATCCTGGAACATGTGATCAAAAACGATTATTACATGGTCGATTACGACGGCGAGCCGACGCTCTGGGCGCGTTGGAATCCGACCTATGTCAACAGCTTCGCGAAAACGCAGTTCGACCGGAAGCTTAACAGCGTCTTGCTGACGACGATGCTCCAACTCGGCTACAAGCTGACGGGCAAGGAGCTTTACAAAACCGAATTGGAACGGACTTGGAAAGAATGGGGTTATTGGGACAACATGCTTGTGCCCATGAAAGACATCGTCTACACCAAGGGCTTCCTGCACAAGGGGATTTCCCTGGGCGAAGACTGGAACCATTCGGACGATGAAATGGCCTTTTTGACGTACTGGGCGCTCGATTACAGTGCTTTGGACGAAAAGGCCCGGGAAAAATACGACTGGATCGCCAAGGACCATTGGGAAATCGAACGG
>JAVBQI010000182.1:0-23097 GCA_031549145.1 Thermoguttaceae bacterium
TCGGGAACGGCCGGGCCGCCGGTTTCGGACAGAAAGCGGAGCCGCGCCTCGATCATCGGTCCGCGAAGCGACATTCGGTGATCGGTCGCGAGATCGGTCGTATTGGGAGAAGCGAATGTCGGCTGCAACCGCGTTTCGTTCCAAAGCAAGCCGACGGCGACCTGATCCGAAGCGAGAACCGCGAGCGGCAGCGTGATCCAACCCGGCGGCGGGGCGGAACGAATGTTGCCCGGCTCGGCAATGTCGATCGGGGACGAGCTTGTCTCTCCGGGACCGAGGAACTCGACCCCACAAAGCAGACCGGCTTGCAACGGTCCAAGAACCCGGACGACCGGCCCTTCGAACTCCCCGTTCGGGTCCGAAGAGGGCTCCGCATGATCCGCCAAGGAAGGAGAAGCGTCTGCCGGACCAGTTTTGGGAGTCGCATGACCCGGCTCTCCCGCAACGGTTTCGCGGAACGGGTGTCCGGGCGAGCCGTTTTCGTTCGCGGCCTGCGGCTGGTCCGACGCCGGAGTGATGCGAACGTCAATCTCGTCCCCCGCGAGGTCGATCTGCAATTTCGCGTTCGGAGCGGAAAAGAGAAGCGAATTTTCGTTCGGTCCGGCCTCCGCCTTGAACTCCGGAATCGCGCCGTTGCGTTGGACGATCGGGGCGATCAGGGCGACGATTTGATTTTCCTGCTCGTCTTCGAGGGAAAGGCGGGAAATTCGTGCAATTCGGGCATCGGGCGCGATTTCGAATTGCAGGGACGGTCCCAGCGGGCGTTTCAACCATTCGGTTTTGCCGTCCGGGAGATACAGGAACACCGGATATCCGACGCGGGGAAAGCCTTTGACATCGAGTTGGATTCCGGCTTCGGCGATGGTGCCGCTTTCCTTGATCGGAACGGGAATCTCGACCGATTGCTTCGGTTCGAGCGTTTGCTCCCGGACGGTTCCGACCACGGAAAAAGGAACCAGCTTGAGCGTTGGGTTGACGATCGTGTACCGGATCAAACGACCGTCCCGGACCGCGTTTTTGACGAGAAGGGGATGCGGGACCGTCGCGGTCAGCTGCATCGAATCGATCGACCAGGCTCCCACTTTGCCGATCAGTTTCAAGGAAAGACAGTTTAACTGGCCGAGGACGGGCAAAACGACTTCGTAATCATGCCAATCGTCGTCCGGTTGCAGGGGGATGCTCACCATCCGATCGGAATCGCGGCGGGGCATTTCCTGGGTCAGCCAAAAAATTTGGCAACTCGATTCGACCCTCGTTTTCAATCGCATCCGGAGCCGAAGCTGGGTGCACGGGGAATCGAACAGCCGGTAAATCGCGGGATCCTTTTCGACCCCTTCGATGAGCAGATTGCCGTTTTTTTGAATGACCCGGGCACGGGTTTCGGCTTGCCAACCTTCGGTATCCTTCTCGAACGAAAGATTGGCGAGCGTCCGTTGATACGACGGCCGGGGAAATGCGGAGGCGGATTGGCCTTGCGCCGGCGGGACGGTCGCGAAAAAGAGGAACAAAAGGAGGATCGACGAGCGAAACATTGCGACAATGAAACGTGCGGAGTACCGGTCAACAGGTCGGACGACCCGGCCTGACGTCGAATCCAAACATAGAGCGAAACTCAAGCGAAGTCAACCGGCATCGTTTCGAATAACAGCCGGAAAGGAGCCGTACTCGGCGCATTGACGATGTGTTGGCGTTTATTGACCTTCAGGTAGAAAATCGAGCATCGGAAACAGCAGCCCGAAGCGTCAGCGCCGGGTTCGCCCCGCGTTTCCGTATTGGAAAACCGGGCGCTGACGCTTCCGGCTGCTGTCCTGATTCGATTTTTTTTGTAAAAATCAGTAATGTCAATCGGCGTTCAATCCCAACACACCGTCAATACGCTGCGCTTCTTTCCGGCTTTTGTTCTTGGCCACAAAGATTCGTGAACGGCTACACAAGCGCATTTGGCAATCCTCCGATCAACCTTCCGAGGTTGTCGGGCCGAGGTCGGAGGGGGCCGGTTTGCCGGTGATCGAACGGCCGGAATTGGACGTATGCGTAAACCGTGGGCGGGGCCGGGGCAAGGGTGCTTCCGCTTCAGAGACGACGGAATGCGACACCTCAGTACGCTGTCGGGTATGTTGCGGCTTTGCGGAAGAATGCGGTGTTTGCGCAGGCTGCGATGATTGATGAGAGTGCGAAGTGCGAATCGGCACGGTTTGCGGCACGTAACCGGGAATCATTCCGCCTGCGGTCGCGATTCCAACATCATGTCCGAAGTAAACTTTGCGGGCCTCTTCGTTCGCGAGAACTTCTTCCGGCGTTCCGTGACACAAAACCTGTCCGGACCGAATCACGTAACTGCGATGCGTGATTTGCAGCGTTTCGCGAACTTGATGGTCGGTGATCAGGATCGAAATTCCCTCTTGGGCCAATTGGCGGACGATTTCCTGAATGCTGTGTACCGTAATCGGGTCGATGTTGGCAAACGGTTCGTCCAAGAGAATGATTTTCGGATCGGAAACCAAAGCCCGGGCGATTTCGAGCCGACGGCGTTCCCCGCCCGAGAGCCCGCCGGAGGCCCCGCCGCTCCCGGCGAGATTTTTGCGGATGTGCGTCAATTTGAACTTTTCCAACAGTTCGTCGCAGCGGCTGAGCCGGGTTTTGCGGTCCAGTCCGAGCAGGTCCATAATCCCGAGCAGGTTGTCCTGCACCGACAGATTGGAAAAGACACTCTTGTCTTGCGGCAAATAGCCCATGCCCCCTTCCTTGGAGCGGCGGTACATCGGCCAGTTGGTTACATCTTTCCCGTTGAGAAAGACGACTCCGCCGTTGGTGTCGATCATCCCGCAGGTCATTCGAAAACTCGTTGTTTTTCCGGCTCCGTTAGGTCCGAGTAAGCCGACGATTTCCCCCTGATTAACATGAAAGCCGACGCCGTCGACGACCCGGCGTTGACCGTAAATCTTGATCAGCCCGTCGACTTTGAGAATCAGCGGGGAAATGAAGTAAGGCTCCGTGCTTGTCTCGGATGAGGCGGAAAATTTGTGTCGGCTCACGGTTTTCTTCCTTGAGTGGTGAGATATGTACAGGAATATCGGACCGAATCATAGGAATTTTCCGCGAAACGGTCAAGGGGAAAATTCTTTGCAGGCCGCAAAGTTTACTAATTCGGAACAACCCGAAAGTCCGGTTGTAGGATTCGTATTGGCTGTAGCAAAAGTACACTCGGGGTTTTAGAAAAACCGCTATTTTGGGACGAGAACACAAAACCTTGATGTTCGTTTTATTCGATACTATCGTTGCATCGATGAGAATGCTCGGTTTCAGTTTTATACCGTAGCCGGTAGGGGCGGGGACCTGCCGTCCAGGCAAAAGGGCTTCGCCCTCTGTCAAACCGCGGCCTCGTTGGGCCGCTACCGTATTGAAGACGGGCATTTTGAACCGGCTTGAGGATATTGTCATCAATCGGAACGATCAGGAGAATCCGACGAACGGTCGGTCGACTTTTTCTTTTTTAATGGAGTTTTGAAATGAAAAAACGGTTTTTTCTTTCGCTTTTCGGAGCGATGCACATCATTTTGGGGGGTACTCTGTTGTCGCCTGTTGCGGCCCAGCAGGGCAATTTGGCGTATTTCGTCCAACCGAACGCGCAAAATTCGCAAAAAGCGCTAACTCCGACCCCGCTCAACCAGGTCGAGCAGGTTTCCTATGCCGCGTATGTTCCGCAGCAGCAGTATATTCCAAGCGTTCCAGCCCCGCCTCCGGAAGCGCAGCCGAATCCGCCGGTTTATGCTCAGGCCGTTCCCACCTATCCTGAAAAATCGCTTGAGCAGCTTTCCGCCGAAATCGCGGCCTTGAGGAAGGAAATCGGCAAAAAATCGGACAAGCCGGACCCGAAAAAAGGGTTTACCGCCCCGAAATTCGGCGGTCGTGTTTTTATCGACAGCATTTACGTCGCGAACCAAAACGACGAATCCCGTGCGGCCTACGGCCAGGGAATCAACAATTTCGGCTTCCGCGAAGCGCGGCTGACGGCGACGGGAACCGGCTATGATTTTCTCGATTACAAGCTCGAACTCGGTTTTGAAAACTGGGAATCGGATGGGGCTGGGAAGAATGGGACGGTCAACTTCAAGGACATGTTCCTCGGAATCCAACACGTTCCGGTTCTCGAATACGTCCGGATCGGAAATCAATACGTCGAGGACGGCGGTTCGGAAATCGCCAACGGTACGACCAACTACACGTTTATGGAAATGCCCTCTCCTGCGGGGAATCAGTTTACCTCCCGGCGTTTGGGGATCAGTTCCCGGCATCTTTTCGCTCAGGATCGCGGTCGTCTTTTCCTTGGGGCTTACGGATCGCGCAATGTTTCGGAAGCGCACCGCACTTTGGACAACGTCGAGGGAATCACGCTCAACGCCCGCTTAACCTACGCTCCGATGTATACGCAGGACGGGCGCTGCCTGTTCCTTTTCGGCGGATACTACAATTTCACCGACCAGGGGGATGTGGGGAATCGATACCGTGCCCAGGTCCGGCCCGGCGGCTGGGACGTGGGATACTCCGTCCTCGATACCCAGGGTTTCAACGCCTCGAACTATAACAAAGCGGGCTTCGAGGTCGTTTACCAGAACAACGGCTTCTGCGTCCAGACCGACTGGTTCCTCCAACACTACACGGATGCGGCTTCGGCGGCCCTTCTCGGACCGGCCGACAGCAAGACCAATTACGGCGGTTTCGTGATGGTACGGCAGTTCCTGACTCCGGGCGACTATCGTAAGTACTCGAAAGAAAGCGCCTGCTGGGGCGCTCCGGTCGTCAGCCGACCGCTCGTCTGCTACGAACGAGGGAGCCTCAACTGCTTCCGGGGAATGGGAGCCTGGGAAATCGCCGCCTATTACGGATATTATAATAACGACGATTTCACCCCACGCGTCAACAACACCGTCCGATACGGCGAAGACCACGAAATCGGATTGGCGCTGAACTGGTACTGGAATCCGCAGCTCAAATGGTGCTTGAACTACATTCACCAGATTTCGGATATCAAATACTATGCGGCTGGCGACATCGACACGCTCAAACCGCAAGGGGATTACCTCGGCATTTCCTGCCGGTTTAATTTCTAAGGAAGAATAAAAGTCGCCTCACGCGCAATCCCAGGGAAGGATTCCGAGACCCGTCTCGATTTTCCCTGGGATTGCGTTTTTTTGTCGCACCGGGAAAAATTACGATATTCAGAACGAGACCGCCTGTTTTTTGAGCGTCCGATTTGGTATAATGCTACTATATTGTCTTTTGAATTGACCTTACAATCGCAACTCGTTCTGAGAAAAATGAGTCGGGAAAATGAAATACGTTCATGATTGAAGGATTTTGGATCAAAAATTACGGTCCGCTCAAAAGCGTCGCCTTGGGGACCTGTCATTTGCAGACGCTTGTGTTCGACGACGAAGAATCGACGTCGACCGACTACCGTTTGGGTCCTGTTACGCTGGTCGTCGGCAAAAGCGACGTCGGAAAATCCTCGCTGATGGACGCGTTCCATTTTCTTGCCGATTCTCTTACCGTGGGCATCGAGGATGCCTGTCTCAAGCGGGGCGGATATCGGGCGATCTGCAACCAATCCTCGGACGGCCCGATCTCGATCGGCGTCAATTTTTTGGTTCCCGGTCAACCGATGCCGCTCACGTATGCCGTCAACATCAGTGCAACCAGGAATAACACGCCCAAGATCGATACCGAAGCGCTTGTGTATCGTTCCAGCGAACCGGGCGGAGCCAGTGCCCCGGTCATGTTGCTGCAAAATTTTCCCAAAATCATCAAGCATGTCGTTTCGCGGGAAAGAACGACGCCGATTCAAATCAATGCGGTCAAGCAAACCGATTCCCGACACTTGGGGCTGAGCATTTTGGGGACGTTTCAGGACGATTACCCGGACGCCGCGCTTTTGAAATCGTACTTGGAAAACTGGTACCTCAGCTGTTACACCCCCCATGATGCCTGGGGACTCTCCCCGGTCGTTCCGCAAAAACATTTGCACCGGCGCGGAGACACCCTGGTCGGCTGCGTCCGGGAAATGGAGACGAAGCATCGCGAGAATTTCCAACGGATTCTCGACCGGGTCGTCGAAAAATTGCCCGGCGTCGAGGGTTTGACGTTGGAAAAAACCGAAAGCGGCCGACTCCTGTTGTTTTTCCGCGTCAAGGATTGCCCCGAGCCGCTCTCGGCCCAGCGCATGTCCGACGGGCTCCTCCGGCTTTTCGCGCATCTGCTGCTTCTCGAAGACACCCAACCCTCTCCTTTCGTCGGAATGGAAGAGCCGGAAAACGGACTCGATCAAAATCTGCTCGATATGTATATCGAATCGCTGATTCGACAGGTCGTCGAACAAAGGAAAACGCAATTTTTCATTACGACGCATTCGCCGAATCTGGTCGACCGGGTGCGGCCCGAAAGCGTTTGGCTTTTTGAAAGAGACGGCGGCGAGATCGTCGTCCGCCGGGCGAGCGACGACCCCGAAATCCGGCAGTTGATGAGTTCCCAGCACCCTCTCCCCGAAGATTGGTTCAGCGGCGGCGACTTCATGTCGATGTAGGGTCAATGCGCCGGGTACGGCTTCTTTCCGGCTTTTGGTCGAAATGATGCAAACACCTCAAACGGAAGGGATCAAATACGCCGGCTCCAAGCTCAAATTGCTGCCGCATATTCTGAACTTGATCGCCCGAACGGGAGCTCACACGGTTTTGGACGGTTTTTCCGGCTCGACCCGGGTCGCCCAAGCCTTGGCCCGATCCGGATACCGCGTTGTTGCCAACGATCGGGCCGTCTGGTCGAAGGTTCTCGGCACCTGTTATCTGAAAAACCGGAAGCCGCCACAAGAATACGCCGCTCTGATCGAGCATCTTAACGCCGCCGCGCCCTTCGACGGTTGGTTTTCCGAGCATTACGGCGGCCGGCCCGGCGAGGGAACTTCGGTTCAAGCCGATGGGCTCAAAAGGCCCTGGCAACTGCACAACACGCGAAAGCTCGACGGAATCCGCGAGGAGATCGACCGGTTGCAGCTGGATGAGCTCGACAAATCGGTCGCTCTCACGAGCCTGATGCTCGCTCTTGACGAGGTTGACAGCACGCTGGGGCACTTCGTTTCGTATTTGGCCGATTGGTCGCCGCGATCCTACAAGCCGCTGCGACTGAAAATTCCGCACGTTTTCCAGAACGAGGAGCAACATACTGTATTACAGGGGGATATTTTCGAGGTGATCCGGGGCCGAAAGTTTGATTTGGCGTATTTCGACCCTCCTTATGGCTCGAATAACGAAAAGATGCCGCCGTCCCGTGTCCGTTACAGCTCGTATTATCACCTTTGGACGAGTGTTTGTCTGAACGACAAGGCGCGGCTGTTTGGCAAGGCGAAGCGGCGGGCCGACACGTCGGATAACGTCTCCAAATCGGTGTTCGAGGAATTCCGGCGTGGGAACAGCGGCCGATTTCTCGCGGTCGAGGCGATCGAACGGCTGATTCGCGATGTTGATTCGAAATACGTTCTCTTATCTTACAGCAGCGGCGGTCGGGCGACGGCGGGTGAGCTTGCGGAGGTGCTTCGGGACAATGGCCGCCTTTTGGAAACGGTGGAAATCGATTATAAAAGGAATATTATGTCGGAAATGAAATGGACGAACGAGTGGGTTCGCGAGGCCGCGGTGCCGAACCGCGAATTCTTGTTATTGCTGGAAAAAAACGTATGGTTCAAGAACCGGAGGTTTCAGAGTACGTAAAATCAGGTGTGCAATCGCCTGTTTGGCGACAAGTGTGCATTTCAGGTCTGATCGTAAATTTTGGGAATTACATATTTAACTCCACATCCTTACCCAGATGTCCTATTTTTTCTCACAAAGGCACACAAGGCACACAAGGGCACCAAGGACAACTCGGATTTCTCAATTCCTTCGTGATCTTTGTGCCTTGTGAGAAAAAAAAAGGAACTGTGGAGTCAAGTATATAGTTCCCTAAATTTTGGCCCCTGATTCTCAAGAAGAAGCGGAGCGTCGTCTCAAAATCAAGGGATCGCGAGTGTTCGCGTTTGTGAGGCGGATCAATTTTTTCAGGCAGACCAATAAAAGTTTACCGGTATTTGTAAAACCCATAGTCATGAAAAAAGTAGCTTTATTTTACCTGATACTTGGTCTGTTCGTTGCAACGATGATCGGTTGCGATGCGGGAAAGCCGACAAATCGTAGAAATCCGGATTCCGAATCTCAACAGAATCTCGAATCACAAAATTCTCAGGCATCAAATGCGGAATCCCAGACTCCGGATTCGTTGAAAACTGCTCGGGAAGGGTTCAAATCAAGATTTCTCCAATCGAACGAAGAGTCGGAGCCTGTTGACGTCCCTCCGAACGACAAAACCTTTCTCCTTGTCCAATACGAGTCGCAAGTCGGCAAATTAGCGGCTTATGTGACACCCGATCCGAAAGATGGCAAAAAACATCCGGCGATCATCTGGATTACGGGAGGAGACTGCAATTCGATCGGGGATGTTTGGTCGCCATATCCTCAGGATAACGATCAGTCCGCCTGTGTTTATCGCAAGTCGGGTCTTGTGATGATGTTCCCTTCACTTCGTGGCGGGAACGAGAATCCGGGAAAACGGGAAGGATTTTATGGCGAAGTTGACGATGTCTTGGCGGCTGCCGACTATCTGGAAAAATTGGACTATGTCGATCCGAACAGGATTTATCTCGGCGGACACAGCACCGGAGGGACGCTTGTGCTCCTTACATCTGAAATTTCGCCCCGGTTTCGTGCCGTTTTCAGTTTTGGTCCCGTTGCGAATCCAGCCGTCTATTTTCCCGACTTTACGCCGTTTGACGTGAAAAACGAAGAAGAGTGTATTGTACGAGCTCCGGGCCTGTGGTTGCACTGTATCGAATCGCCGGTGTTTGTTTTTGAAGGAACGGTCGAACCTACAAATTCAGAGAGTTTGAGTCTCATGGGCCGTCTGTCGATGAATTCCAAAATCGCGTTCTTTCTCATTGCCGGTCTCAATCACTTTAATGTTCTTGCTCCAATCAACAAACTCATTGCCGATAAAATCCTTCAAGACACGGGAGAAACATGTAATATCAAATTCGAAGGGAGCGATTTTGCCCGAAAACGCCTGGAATGATTGGTCCTGTAAAGGCGATAATTCAAGAAATATCGCTAAAAACAGGTGGTCAAATGAAACGTCGAACCGCGAATTCTTGTTCTTATACCGTAGCCGGTAGACAGTGGGCTTCACCTTCGGCCAAACTGCGGCCTTGTTGGCCGCTACCCCATTGAAGACAGGAATTCTCAACCGTCTTCAGTATACTGGAAAAGTGGGGTAAAATGGGTTTGGCGAATTTTTGGAAAAATGAACCATGCAATTTGCAAATGGGCCACATGCCGGAGAGACAATGCATTCGTTGACGTGGATTTTGGGGCTCGGGTTTTTCGGCGGGCTTGGCACGCTGGGCCGCTACGGTTTGACGCGGCTGAGCGTGTTGTTGCTGGGAGAGGGACATCCGTGGGGGACGTTCGGCGTCAACATATCAGGCTGTTTTTTGTTCGGCGTGCTGGTTGGACTTTTTGAGACGCATTGGATTTCCCCGGCCTGGCGGACGCTGTTACTGACGGGGTTGCTGGGCGGGTTCACGACATTTTCGGCGTTCGCCCATGAGAACATCGTTTTGCTGGAGCAGCGAAACTGGCCGGCGTTCGGCCTGCATTTCGTCGGCCAAACGGTGTTGGGGTTGGCCGCCGTGCTGCTCGGATTGTACGCCGTTGGCAAATGAACGATGGGAACATATCAGACCACAGATCAGAGCCGCGCCCGTCAGGAAGCGGTTCCTCGTGTGCGGATTATCACATTCGGATAATTTTCAACTTGAAAAATGAAAATGGAAGACAAAAAAGGATATGTCTATGTCTTAACCAACCCAAGTTTCAGGGAAGAATTGGGTCAAGATAGGAAAAAGTGCGAGATTTCCTGATGTTCGTTCAAAGGAACTGGACAACACGGCGATTCCGCTTCCTTATGAAGTATATGCAACGCTTAAAACGGTGAAATACAACGATGCTGAAAGTAAAATCCACAAACTCGTCAAAAAACTGAACCCGGACCTGAGAATCAGACACAATCGTGAGTTTTTCAACATCAAACCCGAAGATGCTGCAGAAATTCTGAAGTACATCGCGGAATTGATTGACGACGCGGAAGTGGAGTATTGCAACGAAAAAAATGTTGGCGATGCGTCCGGGAAAAACGAAGGTGTCGACAAGCAAAAACAAAGCAGGAATTATGATTTTTACGGTAAAGGATTGAGGGACGGCGATGAAATTAAATTCACTAAAGATAGCAGCATCACTGCAATCGTATCCGGCAAAGGAACAGTCGAATTTGAAGGCAGAAAGAATTGGTCGTTGTCGTCTTTGGTATACGAACTTTTTAAGCGGAAAAAAAAGCAGGGTACAAACGCGCAGTATCGAGGGCCTGAATACTTTACCTATAACGGCGTCAAGTTGGTCGATTTACCAGACAAACCGAGAAATGACGATTGAACGTTCAGAGCCGCGACCGTAAGGAAACGGTTGAGTCGGGTACGAGGAACCGCTCCCTTACGGTCGCGGCTCTGATTTGTGGCTCTGATGAGGAGAATAACATGATGCCGAATGAAGTCGTCGCCTTCCTGTTGACGTTTACCTGTTACGGAACATGGCTGCACGGCGACACCCGAGGGTCGGTCGACAAGAATCACAATCAATTCGGCGAAGAAATCCTCCCCGAGGATGTCGAGAAAGAGCGAAATGATTTTACCCGGTTGAAGCATCGGCCAGTAACATTAACAGTCGATCAGCGGCACATCGTTACGGAGGCGATTCGGGAAGTTTGCCGCTATCGGAACTGGATTCTGTCAGAAGTTAATGTTCGAACGAATCACGTTCACGTCGTCGTTTCGGCGACGATGGAACCGAAGAAAATGATCGGTGACTTCAAAAGTTACGCAACGCGACGGTTGCGTGAAGCCGGGCTGATCGGTGAAGAAGACAAAATGTGGACACGCGGCGGCAGCCGCAGATATTTGTGGGACGACGATGCCGTCAAGGCCGCGTCCCGGTATGTTCGTGAACAATGACAATCAGAGACCGCATCAGGGCCGACGTTCAGAGCCGCGACCGTAAGGGAGCGGTTGAACCGGGTACGGGGAACCGCTTCCTGACGGGCGCGGCTCTGATTTACGCGGCTCTGAATGATGGCTCTGATAATCCCTATTTATACAACCCACCATGAAAATCGGCGTTTTTACCTGTTTTTGCGGCGAGAACATCGCCCGGACGGTCGACTGCGAAAAGGTCGCCCACGAAATCGCAACCCTGCCCGGAGTCTACTGCTCCGAGACCTACAAATACATGTGCTCCGAGCCGGGCCAGCAGATGATCCTGAACCGGATCAAGGAGCTCGGCCTCACCGCCGTCGTCGTCGCCTCCTGCTCGCCGCACATGCACCTGAAAACCTTCCGCAAAGCCGCCGAACTCGCCGGGATCAATCCGTATCTCGTCGAAATGGCCAACATCCGCGAGCACTGCTCCTGGGTCCATTCGAACAAGGACGAAGCAACCGCCAAGGCCGTCGAAATCGTCCGCATGTCGGTCGAAAAGGTCAAGCACAACCACGCCCTCACGCCGATCGAAGTCCCCGTCACGAAAAGAGCCTTGGTGATCGGCGCCGGCGTTGCCGGCATCCAGGCGGCTCTCGACATCGCCTCCTCCGGGAGCGAAGTCGTGCTCGTCGAAAAGGAGCCGTCCGTCGGCGGCAAAATGGCCGGACTGTCCGAGACGTTCCCGACGCTCGACTGCTCCCAGTGCATCCTCACGCCGCGCATGGTCGAGGTCGGACAGCACCCGAATATCAAGCTCATGACCTGGTCCGAAGTCGAGGCGGTCGAAGGCTACGTCGGCAACTTCAAGGTGACGATTCGCAAAAAAGCCCGGTACGTCGATATGACGAAATGCACCGGCTGCGGGGCGTGTTGGCAAAAGTGCCCGCAAAAGAAGATTCCGAACGATTTCGACTTCGCGCTCGGCAACCGGACGGCGATTTACATTCCGTTCCCGCAGGCCGTCCCGTCGAAGCCGGTGATCGACGCCGCGAACTGCACGAAGTTCAAGACCGGAAAGTGCGGCGTCTGCGCAAAGGTCTGCGTCGCCGGGGCGATTGATTACGAACAGAAAGACGAAATCGTGACCGAAGAGGTCGGCGCGATCGTCGTCGCGACAGGCTACCAGCTTTACACGATCGACAAGAAGCCGGAAGATGATTCCCTGAGCGGTTACGGCGAGTACGGTTACGGAAAATATCCCGACGTGATCGACGGGCTGCAATTCGAGCGGCTGATCTCGGCCTCCGGCCCGCATAACGGCGAGCCGAAGCGACCGTCCGACGGCAAGATTCCGAAGAAGATCGTTTTTATCAAATGCGTCGGCAGCCGCGACAACGCGAAGGGGCTCAACTACTGCTCGAAGATTTGCTGCATGTACACGGCGAAGCACACGATGCTCTTCAAGCACAAGGTGCATGACGGCGAGGCTCACGTTTTTTACATGGACATTCGCAGCGGCGGCAAAAAGTACGACGAATTCGTGCGGCGGGCGATCGAGCAGGACGGGGCGATTTATCACCGCGGCCGCGTCTCGAAAATCACGCAAGAGTTCCGCAAGGTGACGAAGGATGAGAACGGCAACATCAAGCAAGAGGACCCGTATTACGTCGTTCGTGGCGTCGACACCTTAGCCGGTACTCCGGTGACCGTCGAAGCCGACATGGTCGTGCTCGCGACGGCGATGGTCCCGACCCCGGGCGCCGAAGGGCTGGCCCAGAAACTCGGCGTCGGTTACGACGAGTACGGCTTTTTGACGGAATCGCATCCGAAGCTGCGTCCGGTCGAGACGAACTCGGCGGGTGTGTTCGTTTGCGGGGCGTGCCAGGCACCGAAGGACATTCCTGAAGCGGTCGCCCAGGCTTCGGCGGCGGCCGGGAAGGTGATGATCATGCTCTCACAGCCGAAGCTGACGCGTGACCCGGAAATCGCGAAGGTCGACGAGCTGCGTTGCGTCGCGTGCGGGGCGTGTGTCCGGACCTGCCCGTACAAGGCGATCGAGCGGGTCGAGATCAAGGACCGCAACGGCAATGTGGTGAAGTGGACCGCCCGCGTAAACCCCGGCCTCTGCATGGGCTGCGGCACCTGCGTCGCCGTCTGCCCCTCAAAGAGCATCGACCTCGAAGGGTTCACCGAACAGCAGATTTATGCTCAGATCGAGAGTTTGCAATAATTGATATCGTTTTTTCTCCATACTGCATTAGCTAACAACGACTTGAGCTTATGAATCCCACTATTCAAACGCAATTTGAGGCATTGGATTTCTCAAATGTTCCTGTACCCGAATTGTATGACAGGATTTATGAGAGAGTCGAGGATATAATATCCAAAAGCAAATTGGAAAGTGAAGAAATCATTGACGCTCTTCCCGAAAAAATCAGAGCTGTATATTTGTTGGTGGAATTGTCAGAAACAATGCTCTGTGATGGATTTTTCTCGGTGTTCTACAACTTTTCTTACCGACATATTAACCAGATACAAATAGGGCTTGCTGTTATCGGTTTTCCTTCTTTGTCAAAATGTTTCAATGAAGGTTTGGAGCTTACAAAAAAGAAGTTTCATTGGAAAGATGAAAACACGAATTTCGTTACTCAAATGCGCAATGAAGGAGTGGATGTTGATCCCGGAGAATATTTCGGCGAGAGAATCGCGAATCGCATGGAATCCTTGGAAGAAAAAATTCAAACCATATTCGACAGTGACGAGTTTTGTTGCCATATTGACAAATTTTGGTTAAGCCGATGACTGTTTGATAATCGCGATGTCAAAAATTCATTTGAAGCTGTATCTGGACAACTGCTGTTTCAACCGGCCGTTCGACGATCAGTCGCAGCTGCTCGTCCGGCTGGAGACGGAGGCGAAGCTGTTTATCCAGGAGCAAATCAAAAACGGGACATTCGAACTCGTTTGGTCGTATATTCTCGAACTAGAGAATGACGACAGCCCTTTCGAACAACGCCGGGAATCGATCCGTTCCTGGAAACAGCGAGCCCGAACCGATGTTGACGAGTCGGAGAATTTGATTCTTCTCGCGGTGTCCTATCAAAAGATCGGGTTGAAACCGAAAGACGCCCTGCATGTCGCTTGTGCCGTTGTCGCCGATGCGGATTGTTTCATAACGACGGATCGGCGGATACTCAACAAAACGATCCATGGAATTCGCATCGTCAATCCTATCCAATTTCTTCAACAATACAAGGAAATGAAACCCGATGAATGACACGATTCTTCTCAATACGGGCATGAAACTCCTTATCGACAATCTCGGTCTTGTCGAGGCGGAACGATTCGTTTACCTGATGAACAAGGAGCCGCTGGATTACACGGAGTGGCGGCAAAACCTTTACGAAGGGATGACCGTCCACGAGATCAGTGCCAAAGCGATGGAATTACGGCGAAAAATGCGGGAAACGGAACCTAACGATTAAACGAACAAAGTGTTGGGAGCCTGGATAGACCGCCGCTCCCGCTTGCGGTTTAGCCCGCGGGCGAACAGGAGAAAATGATTATGGAAGCGATACGAACGACGATCAATTCCGTCCATTTGGCGTCGATCATCGACCTGCCCGAATCCTTGCGGGGCCGGGAGGTCGAGGTGATCGTCCTGCCGACGGCGGATGCCAAGCCGGAACAAAGCCGAAAAGGAAAACTGGAAAGCCTGTGCGGCTGCCTGAAAGAATACGCCGACCCGGCTCTCCGGGAACAAGAGGAAGGGGCGTGAGAGCGTGCCGCCGTCGAAAAATACTTGCGGGTAACGAATGAATCAGAGCCGCGCCCGTAAGGAAGCGGTTTTTTGCGGGGCTCCGCGTCCTTGCGGGCGCGGCTCTGAACGAAAACGTTGAAACGCCGAACCGCGTCGTCGTCGAAGCGGCGTTGCGTTGTTTCGGCGAGACGAAACTCGATTTCGTCGACTGTCTCATGATCGGTTACGCAACCGTCGAAGGGCATTGGATATTGACGTTCGACAAGGAGTTGAAGAGGCGGTTGCCTTGAAAAGCAGGTTTGCGCACAGATCGAGAGTTTGGGGGTGAGAAAACGGAGTGAGATATGGAACGGAAAGAGCACATCGCGCGTCTTCGTATCCTTTTCGGGATCGCTTTGCTCCCCTTGTGTTGGCTTCTCTTGGCTGTTATCGCTGAATTGTCAGGTCAAGATGTGGAGTGGATGATCCGAATCGGTTATTTTCCGAGTAGTTTTTCAGGAATCCTTTCACCACTTGTTTTGTCGGTGTATGCATTTGGTATTCATTGTTATAAGTTCGCTTTATGCGGAATTATCATAATACTTTTCAACGCCGGTCTATTATGGTTTGAATACTTGCTTTTGGTTGGTTATGCTTGTTAGCAAGATTTGCGATCATACTAATCAATCCCTTGGATTTTGTCCGCATGGGTGAAAGGTAAAACATGAACGACGCGGTGCCGCTCGACGGTCGTTTCATTTCTTTTTAAGATCGGCGGTCGCGGTTGATTCGAATGTCAGAGAGCTGAATCATGTCCAGTTGGTATGTTTATCCCTGGGGAGAAGAAAATCCCAAGGAGATCCCCCCCGAAGATTATCCCGAGTGGTTTTTTCCCGGTGTGATTCGCCTGGACTTTTCCAGCGCGATTCCGACGGACGATTACAAGAAACAGAATTTCAGCACGGTCCCGAGGCACTGGTTTATCGACGCTTGGTTTTACTGCGAAGAATGCAAAAAGGAATTCTGCTGGACCGCCCAGGAGCAGAGACGTTGGTTCGATGAGCTCCGTTTTTACGTCGGCTCCCATCCGAACGAGTGTCTCGGCTGTCGAAAAAAACGGAGGAGAATGAAATCGTATCAGGCCAACATCAAATATTTGTTGCGCCGGGCCGCTTCTTTCGAATCCAAGGAAGACATGGCCAAGCTGATCCACCAAATCGAGGCCGATTTGGGGCATGCTTTGCCGGAGTCCCTACGTAAGAATCTTGACATTCTCGAAAAACAAATCGCGAAAACGCGAGAAACGGAACAGAAGGATCAAACAGGATCGCCTGGAAAGACAAAACCGGATTGACCATTATGCCGAACCCTGAAAACGGAAAAACCATCGAGGAAATGTACTGGGACCGCGTTCGGGCGATGAGCCCGGCGGAGAGGTACGAGAAGGCGTTGCGTCTCAACGCCGGCGTTCGTGCGATGGTCGAAACGCAAATTCGGGAGCGACGGCCGGACATCGACGATCGAGCCTTGCAATTCGCCGTCGCCCGGCGGCGGTATTGGAACGAGCCGAAAGTTCTCCAGATGCTTGACGAAGCCGAAAAATCGGAAAAGGGGGAATTGAATGAATGATCCCTTGATGAACGATTTGGATGTGACGACGAAGAAAATCGTCGCGGTTCTGAAAACGCTGGACAAGCCGTTCGCGTTTACGGGAGGGTTGGCGTCGATCACCTACGGCGACCCGAGGACGACGAACGACGTCGATCTCGTTACGGAGATCAATCCGTGGGAGGCGGATTTTGCCGACCGCTTGGCCGAAATGCTGGGCGATGACTTTTTTTTCAGCATCGAAGCCTGCCGGGAAGCGATTGAAGAACAATCGATGTTTCAAGCGATCGACAAGGAAACGATGTTCAAGGTCGATTTTCATCTTTCCGACATCGTTCCGGGTTCCTGCGACCGCAGCCGCGAGGTCAGAATTCCGACCGGCCGGACCGTACCGCTGGTCACCCCGGAAGATGCGATTCTCTCGAAGCTGGTTTGGATCAAAATGGGGAGCGGTCGGAGTCGCAAGGACGTTGTCGCAATGCTCCGGGTTCAGGACGATCTCGACAACGCCTATCTCGATTCGACCGCCGCAACGCTCGGCGTCGGCCCGATCCTTGACGAATTGCGGAAAATCGCCGAAAATTATGATCCGACGGTGATCTTTTGAGAGGAGGGACTGCCAAATATCAAAGCCCGAAGCGTAAGCGAGGGGCGCGAGCTTTGTTCCTCGCTTATGCTTCAGGCTATGTCTTTCTCTATTCGCGAAGGTTTTTTGCCCGCCCTTTCTAAAATACCTGATTCAAGATATAATCTTCGTGGGTCGGTCAACTCTCCGCACAATTTTCAAACAGGCTGACGGGCAGAAATTCTCGGTACCCGCCCCGACCATCGGGAAACACGTTCCCGGCAACGGCCCCCGCACAGCCTTCGCTCATTCAACGAATCATGTCAGATCAAGCTAAAAAAACCGACAAATGGTCTTCCCTTCTCTCGGATCTCGGTGTCGATGATCCCCTCGCCGCGAAAAACGCGGCCCCGCAAGAATCCCACGATTCGACGGCGGCCCCCTCGCAAGCGGCCCCTTCGACCCCGCCCCCGGCTCCGGCTCCGGCCGCCGAGCCTGTTGCCGTCGATCCGGCGGCCAAAACGGGAAAGTTTGGAGAAGGAATCATTTCCGGCGTTTCCCGGACGCAAGCGAAACCGGCTTCCGCCGACTCCAAAAAACCGGCCCGCAAAAGTTTTATCGACCGGTTGGCTTCGATCAATCTTTTCGGAGCCGGATCACCGGAGAAAATCGACCGTTCGGCCGCCGTTCCCGGCGAGCCGGTCGCTTCCGCCGCGATTTCGGAAATGCTTCAGCCGAAAAAACTTGAAAAAGTCGAGCAACAAGCCAAAGACAAAAGTTTGCGTCCGGCCCCGGAAACGGCGGCTCCCGTCGCGCCTCCGGCACCCTCGGGCGACCCCTGGTCGCAGCTTGCCTCCCAGTTGGGCGTTCAAATCGAAAAGGGGGAAAACGAGGTCGAGACCGCGGCGGCCGCCCCTCCGGTCGCCCGATTCCAGCCGCTCGAACAACAGCCGCGTTCGGAACAGCAGCGACCGGAACGACAACGCCCGGAACAGCCGCGTTCGGAACAGCAGCGACCGGAACGACAACGTTCGTTGGAACCGCGTTCGGAGCAACCGTCGTCGGAAATGCCGGACATCGAGTCGCTCGTTTCGTTTCGGGAGTTTCGCCCCAAAAAGAAGGACCTCACCCCTGAGCCCGCAGCCCGCGATTCCGCGGCCGAGCCGTACACCGCCCCTTCCCGGGGTCGGGAGACGGAATCCGGCTCGTCGCGCGACACTCGGCGAGGTGGTCGGGATCGTTCCTCCGAACGGAGCGAATCGCGTGATTCGGACTCGTCCCGCTCCCGGGAGCGGGGGCGAGGCCGGTCGGACGATTCCGGGTCGGAGCGGTCCGGGCGCGAACGGGGACGTCGACAGCCGGTTTCGGAGCCAGCCGCGGATTCCCATGCCCCGGAACGATCTCAAAATAGGGGTCGCGGCAGAAAGTTCGGTCGCGAGGAGTTGGAAATGACCCCGGTTTACGACGAGCGTCTTGAGCTTGACGAACTGGACCTTGTCGCCCCCCAAACCTCGGACGATGTCGTTCCGTCTTTTCATCTCGGAGATATCGAGGAAGATGAGATGCCGATTGTCCCCTCGAAACGATCGCGGCATCGTCGGAGCCGTTCGCGGCGGGACGAGCCCCGGCCCGCGTATGCCGAAGAGGAGCACCTCGAAGATTATTCCGACGATCACGCGGAGCGGGAAACGGAACGGGAGTACGGTCCACCGCGCGACGTGTTCGCCGACCTGTTCCCCGGGGACGAACCGGCTTCGCAATCGCGGGAAAAGGAATCCCGGCCCGCACCGCGAGAGAAGGAGCGGTTGACCCGCGGTTCCAAATCGCGGGACCGGAATTACGATCGGTCTTTCGAGAGCCGGAACGAAGCCGTCGAAGAGCGGGACGAATTGTCCTGGGAAACCGATTTCGCGGAACAGCCGAAGCGGGAATCCCGTTCGGGCGAGTTTCGTCGCGACCGCGAAGCGATTCGCGATGAGGACGCCGACGCCTACGAACCGGTCGTTTCCCGGAAGCCGGGTCGCGACCGGAAATCCCGCGGCCCCGCCGGTCGCTCCCGAACGGTCGAGGCCGATCCGTTCGAGGAAAGGGACGAACAGGAAGAGCAGGAAATGATGCAGTTGCACAAAAGCATTCCAAGCTGGGATGATGCCGTCCTGCCGATCGTCGAGCAAAACATCGTCCGACACGGGACTCGCAAGCCGGAATCCGGCGGCCGTCCCCGGGGCCGAAAGTAATTATTGGTCTGTGCGAAAAAAACCAAGCCGGCTCGCAGGACGCCGGCGTCTGCGCCGCTCGGCTAAACGGGCTGTTACACGTTATTGAAATGACCTTCGTCACCCTCGCGCAGGCGGGGGTCCAGAGGGAAACCGTAATCTCTGGGACACGCCTGCGCGGGAATGACGCAAATTGGTCTTCTCTCTCAAAGGTCAGTTGCTTATCTTTTTTGTAGTTCATTTTTAATCCGGAACTCTGTAACCCATATACGATGTCGTTTGAAGCAATCGCCGTTTGTCCGTTTCTTTTCGGGGCCGCCGTCCCGGACTGGTTGCACGTTACTTGGAATGTCGTTCTCGTGATCCTGGGGGTGAACGCCCTGATCATCGTACATGAATTCGGGCATTTTATCGTCGCCCGAATGTGCGGGGTCCGTTGCGACAAGTTCTATATCTGGTTCGACATTTACGGCTTGCGGTTTTTTCGCTTCAAATGGGGGCAAACGGAATACGGGCTCGGTGTGTTGCCGCTGGGCGGGTATGTCAAAATGTTCGGGCAGGAAGACAACCCGGGGCAAATCGCGAAAGAGATCGAAAAGGCCCGAACCGCCGCCGCACGGCAGGCCGAAGAACAACAGGGCGGGGAATCCGACGATCCCTCGGGCGACGGTTCCGGCCCTTCTCGCGAAGAGCTCGCTAAAATGGAAACGGCCCTTTACGCCAAAGACAGTTATCTTTCGAAATCGGTTCCCCAGAGAATGGCGATCATCTCGGCCGGAGTGATCATGAATATTCTCTTCGCGATTTTCTGCGCTTCGGTCGCCTATTACCTCGGCGTCAACGAAATTCCGTGCGCGGTCGGCGCGGTCGCTCCCGGCTCACCGGCTTGGGTCGGCGGCTTGCAGGTCGGGGACCGGATTCTACAAGCCAACGGTCGGCCGACGCCCCGGTTCGGCCAATTGGCCGAAGCGATTCTCGACGGCGATCTGGAGCAAGGGATCAAACTGACGATCGAGCGGCCCGGGGTTGCTGGGCCGTTCGAGAAAATGTTGGTCGCCCGAAAAGAAAAAGGGGCGCTGATACCGACGATCGGGATCGGCAATTTGTCGATTCCCCAACTGATTCCCGAGTCGCCGTTCGACCGGGCGGCAAAAGAAGAGTACCCCGAGACCGTGGTCGAGGGTCTCAAAGGGGGCGAAACGCTCCTCGCGATCGACGGCCAACCGGTTGAATCGTTCGCCGATGTTGTCCGGTTGCAGTACGAGAAGTTCGACGAACCGCTTCGCTGCGAATTCCGCTCGGGTGATCCGACCGGGGAAAAAATCCCGCTCACCTTGCCGCCGCTCCGCAAGAAAGAGCTCGGACTCCGCTTCAAAATCGGCGAAATCACGACGGTTAAAGCCGGCTCTCCCGCCCAGCAGGCGGGGATCGAACGGGGAGACATCCTGACCAAGGTCGACGGGGACAAGGATTTCGACCCGATCAAGCTGCCGCAACAGTTGTTGAAAAAGTACAAGGACGGTGCCCGGACGGTTACGGTTACGATCATGAGAGCCGACGGCAACTTCGTGCCGCTCGAACTGCCGATCGACCCGACCCCGGAACGTTTGACCGTGAGCGGGACGAACGACGGGATCGCCTGCTCGCCGCTCGGAATTACTTATCGCATAAGCAACGAAATCGCGGCCGTCGCCCCGGAGACGACTTTCGCCGGTCCGAAATCGCCGGTCGGAGCCAGGCTCGAAATGATCGAATTTCCCGATTATGCGTCTCCGGGATTTCCGGCGACATCGTTTCTCGAACTTCAAAAGAAAAACTTGTTTTGGACGGTCGGTTTTCGCTTGACCGGGATAGGCGACCGGATCGAACTGCCGTTCATTTATGAGAATTTGTTTCCGGGAATTCCGGCACAAACAAAAGTCGTCCTGCATCTGAAACGGCAGGATACCCGGGAAGTGTATGAGACTTCGTTGGGGCTTTCCAACGATTGGTACGACCCGGAACGGGGATTGAATTTCAAGTCGGAAACATTCCTCTCTCAGGCGAAAACCTGGAGTGCGGCGGCCCGGCAAGGAGTCGATCAAACGGTCGACGGAGCGTTGGCCGTGTACCGTGTCATAAGTAATATCGGCAGGAATGTCTCGGCGAAAGCGATCGGCGGGCCGGTTACGATCGTCAAAATCGCTTATGCGGAAACGACCCGGGGGTTGCCGCAATTCCTGTTATTCCTCTGCCTGATCGGGGCGAACCTCGCGGTCTTGAACATATTGCCGATCCCGGTGCTCGACGGCGGGCATCTCGTTTTCCTCGCCTATGAGGCGATTTTCCGCCGACCGCCCAATGAGTCGATTCAAATCGGGCTCAGTTACATCGGGCTGTTCCTGATCCTCGGGCTGATGCTCTGGGCGATTTCGCTCGATTTCGGCTGGGTCTCGCGATTCTGACCCCGCCCCCACTTAGGATTTGTAACAAAATAACCTTTGCAATCGCACATTTTTTAACTACGGAATACGCGGAATAACGGAAATGAAAAATTCCGTGTTTTTCCGTGTGTCCCGTGTTAAAAAACAAACAATAAAATGTTTGACTTTTCGTACAATTGCAGAAGTTATTCTGATACGGTTCACTTAGCCGGTACTCCGGCATGCAAAGCGAGTCCTTACAACTTGAACGTAAAGGTCTCGTTAATCAACCGCAAGGCTCGTTGAAAGAGCGATTGCGGGTCGACATGTACCTTTGCCGAACCGGTCATCCCGACGAGAAACCGGTCGTCGTCGTTCTCGAACGGAACCAACACCCGATACGACGGGGAACTCGGCTTCTCCAGCCCCTCTTCCGTCGTCGTCGGCACTTCGCCTTTCCCCTTCGTCGAAAGTTGCGTCGGGATCGAGTTCATTTTGCTGTTTTCAATGTCCCGTTGCTCCCCGATCTCCGATTGAAACGTCTCGCTCGGGAATTCGTCGAACTTGAGTTCGACTTTTTGTTGCGGCTTCACGAAACCGTTCTTCGACTGGTTGACGACCAAAACGGCCTCCAGTTTTTTCGGGTCCCCCACGCCGCAGAAAATCGTCCCGCTCGCGGCCGTGTTGAACGTCATTCCCAGATTCCGCGGCTCAAGCGGCGTCCCCCACCAGGCGACCAGCTGCCCGAACACCGGCTCTTTATACGGCTTCCAAGGGGGCGAAAAAACGATCCCCTCGCTCGGAGCGACCAGTTTGAGGCGTTCGTAATCCCGCAATTTTCCGGAAAGTTCGTTGCGTGTCGCCTCCAACTGCCGTTCGACCATTTCCAACGACAGGGTCAACGTTTCCTTGCGCATCCGGTCCAGCTGCAATTGGTTGATCTTCGACTCCAATTGCACTTCGCGGCGCAAAAGTTCCTGGACCTCCAGTTCCAACGGAATATTCCGGATCGTCGCAAGCAACTGGCCTTCTTTGACATGCTCGCCGGGTCGGACGAACACTTCCTCAAGGCGACCGCCGACTTCCGGAATGTAAACCAACTGCGAATCCTGTGTCGAAAATTCGAGAATGACCGGAGCGATCACGGTGTAGGGAAATTTGATGAAAAGAAAAGCCCCGACCAACACCAAAAACGACGTCAGGGACATATAAAATCTTGCCTTTTTCACTCGATAAATCCTCCCGGGAACCCAGAAAAATTTGATGACTTTAATAATGGGCATCACGACAAGCCCGAAAATCGACATCGCCGCGATCGCCTGGCCGACGACCTTGAGGCCGACCGGTTCGAAAATTTTGTAGACGAAAAACATAATCGAGGCCATAACAATCCAACGGTAAATCACCGAAGCGACCGTAAAGAGGGCGAAATACAATTGATTCTTTTTCGGCAGGAACGG
>JAVBQI010000120.1:0-19000 GCA_031549145.1 Thermoguttaceae bacterium
TTGTCGAAAACGAGGGGGCGAGTTGTGCGGCGGAGCGATTGAACGGCAAGCGTTACAGCGACTGTTGGTTGACGAACCTCTTCGTCGCCGCTTCACTCGGCGGAACCAAAAAATCGCCCCTCAAAATACGAAAAGATTAGGGATGTTTTCCGCGAGCCTCCAACTCGCTTTACTGGCGATGTTGATCGGCGTGATCGTGCTGTTTGGCCGTCGGCTCTCGGCCCGGTTGCGTTATACGCTTTGGGGCTTGATTCTGCTCAAGGCGGTTCTGCCACCGTTTTTTTCGACGCCGCTCGCGATTGCCCCGCACGTTTACCCTTGGACCGCGAGCGCCCAGCCCGCAAGTGTTTCGGGGATTACCGAAAGCCCGGTCGTTGATACGGAATATGCCGCTTCGTATGCAAACGAATGGGACGAAAGCGAAGGCCAATTTGCAACATTCCCCGCCGATCCGATTCTCGCGGGAGCCCAACATGCAAGTTCGGTTGAAACCTCGGCTCGCGGTCCGGTCGCTTTTGGCATCGGGACGATCGAACTTTTGTTTGGTCTTTGGTTTGCCGGAATGCTACTCTATTTCGGAGCGGTGCTGTATTACTACGGCTGGGCGATGGGACTGTTGGCCAAAAGTCAACCGCTTGAAAAAGGGCCGATCTTCAATCTTTTGCAGCGGCTGGGGCGGCAATTGAAATTGCGGCGGATTCCGCGAATTGTGCTCTGCGAGTCGGTTCGCAGCCCGTTTCTCTGGGGACTTTGGAACGGCACGATCGCGCTGCCGGCCGATTTTCCCGGGGAGGTTTCGCCCGAGGAAATGGAAAGCGTGCTGCTGCACGAATTGATGCACTGGAAACGGTGCGACATGCTGATCGCCCGTTGGGAACTGATCGTGCGCGGGCTGTTCTGGTTTCATCCGCTGGTTCTTTTTTCGCTTGAACGCCTGCGGCGGGAACGGGAATCGGCTTGCGACGAAGCGGTGCTCGAATCGGGCTACATTCCGGCCCGGCAGTACGGCGATTCGCTGGTCGCGGTTTTGCTAACGACCCGGGAGCAGGCGATGGTCCCGGTCGGTTTTTTAGGGTTTTTGGGGATTTTGGAAAGGACACCACTTTTACAACAACGATTGGAGGAAATTATGTCTCAACACCAACATGTCAAGCACATGGGAATGATCGGCTGGGCCGTGATTCTCGGCCTCGTACTTTGCGTCCTGCCGATGTCGGCCGCGCAAAAAGAGGCAACGAAAGATACAACGGCCCCGGCCGCCGAAAGTGCAACGGAAAAAACGGCGGAACCGCAAACGAAAGACGAGGAGCCGCAACCGAAGGCCGATTCGGTTCCGAAGATCATCAAAATGTTTCCGGAAAACCATGCGAAAGACGCCGATCCGAACATTTCGCAGGTTTACCTGACGTTCGACCGGCCGATGGGTGGCGGTATGGCCTGGGCACAGCAAAATAACGAAACCGCGTTGGATTCCGATGGAAAAACATTTTGGACCGAGGATCGCAGGACATGCGTGATGCCCGTCCATCTCAAAGCGGACAAAACATACGTCGCGCTGTTGAATTGCAAGCCGTTCATCGGATTCCGCTCCGAGGACGGTGTCGCTTCGGAGTACGTGTTTTACACCTTTACGACCGGAACGGGGCCGGTCGATGAGAAAAAACGGGAAGAGTTGGCCAAAGACCTCTTCGTCCGTCTCGACTGGTTCAATCCGAGCGAACCGCCGAAATTGCAGACCGTCGAAAGGAACGGCAAGCTTTACTTCAAGGAGGGAACCGAGGAAATCCTCGCGGAACCGCTTTCAAAGGCATCGGTTCCTGAAAAGGACGATTCGAAATACGGCGACGTGGCGCCCGGTTTGCTCAAACGAATGCGACTGGGAGGACAATTCAATTATTGCATGTTGGAAGAATTGCGGAAAAGCTTTTCAGAGCCGGCTCCTCAAGTTTCCGCCGGTGGACTCCTGGTTGACAGGGTCATACGCGGTTCGCAATTCGACAAGCTGAATGTCCGGCCAGGGGACATGATCGTCGGGATCGACCGTTGGAGGATGAATACGTCGACGAGCGTCAATTATTTCACGCTTCAAAAATACCCGCAGGATACGACGATCAAGGTTTTCCTTTTCCGTGGGAACATGTTGTATTACATCGATATTCCGATTCCTGGAAATCCCGGTCCGGCGGACGGCGGGTATGAGTCGCCCACCGGAATGACGTACCTCGTGTACTACGGCGCGAAAGGGGATTTTGTCGCGAAAACGCAATCGCAGCTTCTCCAACGGGCTGTCGATGCCTTGGAAAACAAGGACGTCTATACCGACTTTAGCCGAGTTCGGATTGAAAACAGCAAACTTGTCGGAGTGCTCGCGACCGACGATCCCGACGGTTTTACCAAGGCGATCGACGCTTCGTCGGACCTGAAATTCCTGCGATCGGAAAGGTTGACGAAGCAATCCTACGAGAACCTGTTTGCAAAAGGGATAAACCAATGGTTGCCGCCGGAAGACGGAGGCTATCAATGGAACGGACTTCAGTACATCGTCACGCTCAAGCCGAAAGGGGATTTTCATCCGAAATCGGAAAAAGAGCTCATGAACGAAATGAGCAAAGTTTTCACCAGCTGTTATGTCGGAATGATGCGGACCGAAGAAAAAGATGGAACGTACTACGGCTCTTACATGACGGACGACGCGGACGTTTTGAAGCAGTGTCTCGACAAGAGTTCCACGCTCGAATTCGTCAAGGCGGAACGATTGACGAAAGAACTGTTCGAGAAAAATCAAAAGTAACCGCGCTGCCGCGATTGACCACAATTCCGTCATTCCCGCGCAGGCGGGAATCGATAGGACACGTTTTCACTATGGATTCCCGCCTGCGCGGGAATGACGGTTCTTACTTGAGCGCTCTTCAACAAACACGTCACCCCATAACTCCTCTTCTCCCATGACACCACCAAAAAAACTCCCGGCCATTTTGCTGTTCATTCTCTGTGCCGCTCCCTGTTTCATCGCGGCGGGAGAACCTTTCTCACCACCCAACCCCGTCGTCAAGGAAGAAGTCGAGCTCGTCAGCCTGGTCTTTCGGCTTATGGGCGACCCCATTTATTCCTACCAGGATGTCAAAGAATATTCGGATTCGCTTAAAAACCGCTTCGAAGAATTCCAATCCCATCCGGTCGTCGAATATGCCAAAGAGATGCGTTCCAAGCACAGCGTCGCCTATGATGCCGTCATGTCCGCGGCCACACGGCTCGCGATCCGCGACGGGCATGTCGTGCTGCGCGACGATATGATGGACGGCGATCCCGCCCACGGAATCAACGAACGCTGGAACCGCGAACGATTTGAAAAATTTCAACGGCTTCTGGACGATTTCTATCAAGAGACCCGTTTCCATGAATTTTTCGAATCGCAAAAAAATTTGCGTGAGAAAATCCAACGGAATGCCTTGAACGTGACGAAGAATCTCGACTATGCCTGGTTCGACGCCTTTTTCGGCTCGGGAAGACGGGACAGGTTCAATATCATTCTCAACATGCAATGCGGCCCCTGTGATTTCAGTTCGACGGTTGTTCTCCGCGACGGCGTCAAGGAAGTCAATGCCGTGATCGGCGTTTATGGTCGATCATCCAACGACTCCATGTCCTCCGTGATCGTCCACGAATTCACGCATTCGTTTTCCAACCCGCTCGTCGAACGTCACTGGGAAGAACTCAAGGCTCCCATGGAACGTTACCGGCCCGTGTACCACGAAGTCAAGATTCATGACGCTTATGAATCCGCTCAAACGCTTCAATACGAAATGATGGTTCGCGCCGTCGTGCTCCGGTATTTTATCGCGCACGGCAGCGAAGAGCGTAAAATTAAGAATATGATCAAGGATGAAAAAACCGAAGGTTTTCTTTGGGTCACGGACCTCGCCGACTGGTTGGGGGATTATGAGGTCGACCGTGAAAAGTACGCGTCGCTCGACGATTTCATGCCGGAAATCGCCCGGCGGGAAAACGCGTTGATCACGGACGATTACACCGCCGAGCTCCTACGAAAGCGGGATGAATCTCGTCCCCAGGTCATCCGCTTCGAACCGGCCAACGGAGCGACCGACGTCGACCCCTCAATCACGGAACTAACCGTGATCTTCGATCGTCCCATGCGGCCGAGAGTTTCCTGGTGTAAAAAGGACGACACTTACCCGAAAGGG
The DNA here is from genome assembly GCA_031549145.1 of Thermoguttaceae bacterium. GTDB lineage: Bacteria > Planctomycetota > Planctomycetia > Pirellulales > Thermoguttaceae > JAVBSX01. The sequence goes on from JAVBQI010000120.1 coordinate 4,203, forward strand.
CCTCGCCCCTACCCCGATCATGTAAAAGCATGGAGTGACGATCTCACGACAAATAAAGTATTTGTCGTTTTGGAGCCGAATAAAACCTATAATGTCTATTTAAACCCGCCGTGGGCGCAGGCTTTTCGCAGTGCCGAAGGCGTTCCACTGACTGAAGTGCATTACACTTTTACGACCGGCGATGCACGTTGATTCGGGCCTTGAAGACGGACGCCAGCCGGGGCCTCACGGCCCCGGCTCGATGTGGACCGATTCATTTTCTCGCCGAGCTTTACGGCGCGTGGTTTTGCGTTTATACTGCTTTTATGTGGGCACTTTACGCATTATTTTCCGCCTTGTTCGCGGCCTTGGTCGCGATTCTCGCCAAGATCGGCTTGGCCGGGATCGATTCGAACCTGGCGACGGCGATCCGGACCGTCGTGATCCTCCTGTTGACCTGGGGGATCGTCTTTTGGAGCGTGCCGCTCTCGAATTTGAAGACGCTGAGTCCGACGAACTGGACGTTTTTGATTCTCTCCGGCCTCGCGACGGGCATGTCGTGGTTGTTCTATTTCAAGGCGATCCAAATCGGCCCGGTTTCCCGGGTCGCCCCGATCGACAAGCTAAGCGTCGTGTTGACGATCCTCTTGTCGTTCGTGATCCTGAAAGAAGCCGTTTCCTGGCAAGTGCTCTGCGGCGGCGGACTGATCCTCGCCGGTTCGCTGTTGATGCTTTGGAAATGAGCGGTTCAAAGAAATGTTGAATTCACATTCCGTCACCCCCGCGCAGGCGGGGGTCCAGAGGGAAACCGTAATCTCTGGATCCCCGCCTGCGCGGGGATGACGGTGAGTCAGATCGAAGTTTTCGTGCCGTTCATTATCCCCCCGCGCTCACGCTTGGGGCTAGTAATGTGGCGAATTCTGTAAAACCGTTACCCCAGTTTCCCGCTCAGCCAATCTTTCGCGGCAACCAGGGCTTCGGAGATTTTCGTCGCGTCTTTGCCGCCGGCTTGACCCATGTCGGGCCGGCCGCCACCGCCGCTGCCGCCGAGCAACGGGCAAATCGCCTTGACCCAATCGACGGCGTTGAGCTTCTTCTCGGTCAGGTCCTTGCTCAGCGCCGCGAGCAGGAGCACTTTGCCCTCCCCCTGTTCCGAGGCGATCATCATCGCGAGCGAACCCGTCTTGCCGCGGACCTGATCGATCAACTGCCGGAGGTCGTTCGGGTTGCTGTCCGGAATCGATTGGAGAACTACTTTGACGCCGCCGAGACTTTCCGCTCCGACGATCAGGTCTTCGGCCGAGGCCTTTCCCTGTTTCGCAGCCGTTTCCAGTTGCTTGCGAGCCTTTTTGATCTGGTCGAGCATCGACTCGATTCGAAGCGGAATTTCTTCCGCCGGAATTTTCAGCAGTTGGGCCGTTTGTTGGAGGATCGAATCGGATCGCAGCGCCCGTTTCGCCGCCTCGATTCCGGTCAGGGCCGTGATCCGCCGCACGCCGGAAGAGACGCTCTCCTCGGCGATGATCTTGAAAAAACCGATCTGGGAAGTGTTGTGCAAATGCGTCCCGCCGCAAAGTTCCTTGCTTTCGCCCATCACGACGACGCGCACCCGCTCCGGATATTTTTCGCCGAACAGCATCATCGCCCCACTCTTGCGGGCTTCTTCGATCGGCATTTCGCGGGAAACGACCCCGGCCGAATCGAGGATCAGCGTGTTGACCTCCGTCTCGATCTTTTCCAAGGTAAAATGGTCGACGGCGGCGTGATGCGTAAAGTCGAACCGGAGCATGTCGCAATCGACCTTCGAACCTTGTTGCTCGGCGTGCGCCCCGAGATGCTTGCGGAGGACGTAATGCAGCAAATGCGTCGCCGAATGCGCCCGGGCGATCCCGGCCCGGCGGCGGGCGTCGACCTTCGCGATCACCGTGTTGCCGACGGCGATCGAGCCTTTGCGGAGATGCCCAACATGCAGGACGAAATTGCCGTCGACCAGCGCATTGCTCACATCGAACCGGAAATTTTCGCTCAACAGTTCGCCGGAATCGCCGACCTGCCCGCCCCGCTCTCCGTAAAACGGCGACTTGTCAAGCAGGATCGTGATCGGCTGGGCGTGGTTGACCTCCTCGATCTGCTCGGCCAAGGTTTCCCCGGAAAGAATCGCGAGAACCTTGGCCCCGTCGCATTCGGTCGCCTCGTACCCGAGAAAGCTCGTGCCGTGATAGGAACTTTTGATCCCTTCGAGCGGATCATGTTGGAAGAGCAGGTGCTTTTCGCCGGAGCCGGAGAGTTCCCCGTGCCGCTCCATTTCCTTTTTGAAACCGTCCCAATCGAACGCGAAGTTCCGTTCGGCGGCCAACGTCTCGAACAGTTCCGGCGGGAAACCGTAGGTCTGGTACATCTCGAACGCGTCGTGTCCCCGGACCGCCGCGATGTTGTCCTTTTTCATTTCCTTGAACACTTTTTCGATCCGCTCCAGGCCGGAATCAATCGTGCCGATAAAGTGCTCCTCTTCGGCGTTGATCACTTTTTCGACCCGGGCGACCGTTTCGATCAGCTCGGGATAGGTCGGTCCCATCAGCTCGGCGACCTTTTCGACGAGCAGGTGCAAAAACGGCTTGTTTTGTCCCATCTGCTGCCCGTCGAGCACGGCCCGTCGCAGCAACCGCCGGATCACGTATTTTTCCTCCTTGTTGCCCGGATACACGTTTTCATGTACGGCAAACGTGCAGGCCCGGATATGATCGGCGATGCGGCGCAGTCGACGGCCGTTTTCGCTTTTCGGATCGTATTTGACCTTGCAAACCTCGGCCGCGGTCTCGACGAGCGGCCGCAAAATGTCGATGTGATAGTTCGTATCGACCCCTTGCAGGACGGCGGCGCAGCGTTCGAGCCCCATTCCCGTGTCGATATTCTTGCTCGGGAGCGGCTGCAAATTGTTCGGCGGATCGCCGATCCGGTTGAATTGGGTAAAGACGAGGTTCCAGATTTCAACGACACCGCTGGGAGTATCGTGATAAATCTCGCTGCAAGGGCCGCACACCCCGTCCGGGCCGAGCGAGGGAGCGCTCGCAGGCCAGAAATTTTCGTCCTCTTCAAGATACTGGAGCCGCGAAGACGGCAGGCCGACCTCTTCGAGCCAAATTTTGGCGGCTTCGTGATCGTCCTTGTAAACGGTCGCCGAAAGTTTCCCCGGGTCGATCGCGAGCCATTTTTTCGAGGTCAGGAATTCCCAGGCCCAGAGGATCGTTTCCCGCTTGAAATAATCGCCGAAGCTGAAAGTTCCGAGCATCTCGAAAAACGTATGGTGATACGCCGTTCGCCCGACGTTGTCGATATCCCCGGTCCGTAAACATTTTTGACAGGTCGTCGCCCTCGTAAAATCGAGCTTGCAGCGGCCGAGGAAATGATCCTTGAACTGGTTCATTCCCGCGGGCGTAAAGAGAACCGAAGGATCCCATTTCGGAACAAGCACGTCGCTCGGCTTGCGGACGCAGCCTTGGGTTTCGAAAAAAGACAGATATTTTTCTCGCAATTCGTTCGTTTTCATATCGCAATCAAGGGCAGGTAAGTGAGAACAGGTCAACGCCGCCCCATTATACCCCGGGCAGTTTTTCGCGGTAGTACGGTCCCGCACCTCATTTAGCCGGTACCCCGGCGCCTTTACGCCCGGTCTAAAAATTCCCGGACCGCCTCGACCACGGTCGGACCGGCGTCTTCGAGAACGTAATGCCCCGCCCCTTCGATCCGATGAACGTCGGCTTCCGGATAAAACTGGAGGAACCGCTTGAGAAATTCGGGGGTAAAGCACCAATCAAGCATCCCCCAAATCAGGCAAACCGGCTTGCCGCGAAAGAGCGGCAGCTTTTCTTCGATGTCCCGCAGGCATGCGAAACTCGGATGTCGCTCCGAGAGCGGAATATCGGCGACGAATTTGTAAACCGCCGTCCGATGTTGCCAAGAGTCGTAAGGGGCCAACAGCCCGGCACGCACTTCCCGGGACAGATTTTTCGGCCGGGCCGTCGCCATTTTCAACGCCGCGCGGGAAAAAAAGTTCAGCCCTTGGATCGCGATCCGCCCGAGAATCGGAATGCGACCGACCCGAATGCGGAGCGGGCAGGCTTTGCTCGCAAACGCGGCGGTGTTCATTAAAACGATCCGATCGAAACGTTCCGGCATCCGGACCGCCGCGCCCATGCCGATCGCCCCGCCCCAATCATGGGCGATGAGTGTGATTCGCTTCAAATTCAAGCCTTCGATCAAGCCGGTCAAATCGTCGATCCGCCGTTCGAGGGTAAAAGGATATGCCGATTCGGCCGGTTTTTCCGACAGGCCGCAGCCGATGTGGTCCGGGGCGACGATGCGGTATCGCTCGCGCAAGGCGGTGATCAGATTCCGGAAGAAGAACGACCAGGTCGGATTGCCGTGCACCATCAGCAGCACCGGCCGGTCCGGGTCGTTCGGTTTTTGCCCCTTCTGCTCGTCGAGGTAATGCATCCGCAGCCCGCCGGTATCGAAAAACCTCGACTCGAACGGATACAGCGAACGCCAGATTTCTTTCGGTTTTTGGGACATGAATCAGCAAGGAACATTGATGGGCAAATCAAAGAGCGAACGACCTGTTTGATTGGGTCGGAGTATAGAGTATAACAAATACCGCCGCCGATCAAAGCACGGGCTCCGGGAAGCAAAAGACGTGTAACGTTTTGAAACCTGAAACCGTCATAATTTGACGATCCTTGTTGGATTTACTGATCTTACCAAGCGTCACCCCCGCGCAGGCGGGGGTCCAGAGGGAAAGCGTAATCTCTGGATTCCCGCCTGCGCGGGAATGACGGAAAGTGAGTTCAAACATTTTTTCGAGATCCTCACAACACCGAAATACACCAACTATTTTTCCCCCGTTCGCCGCTGCAATATGAAATCATTACTTCTTTCGCTGTTATTGGTCGTCGGCAATTGGCCGCAGTTTTTAGGTCCTTCGGGGGACGGGCAGGTGCCGCCGGAATGCAACCCGCCGATCGTTTGGAGCGAAACGGAAAATGTCGTTTGGAAAACGCCGATACACGGTCGCGGCTGGTCGTCTCCCGTGATCTGGAACGACCAAATTTGGCTGACGACGGCGACCGAGGACGGCACGGAACTTTTCGCCGTCTGCATCGACAAGGAAAGCGGCGAAATCGTGCGCGATATCAAGGTGTTCGATATTCCCGAGCCGCAAAAACGCAACGGCGTCAACTCCTACGCTTCGCCGACGCCGATCGTCGAAGAGGGACGGCTTTACGTCTTTTTCGGGTACGCCGGGCTTGCCGCTCTCGACACCCGAAGCGGCGAGATTCTTTGGAGCCGGAGCGATTTCGTCTGCGATCACCACAACAACGGCCCGGGCTCTTCGCCGGTTCCTTACAAGAATCTCCTGATCTTTCATGTCGATGGGCTCGACGTCCAATACATCGTCGCCGTCGACAAAGAGACCGGAGCGACCGCTTGGAAAACCGACCGCTCCTTCGATTACGAGAGCGTTGTCGACGACAAGCGAAAGGCGTATGCGACCCCGCTGATCGTCTCGCACGAAGGGAAGGATTACCTGCTCAGCGGCGCGGCCCAGGCCGCCTTCGCCTACGATCCGGCGACGGGCAAGGAGCTTTGGCGGTTCCTTTACGACGGCGGCTTTTCGAATGCCTCCAAGCCGGTTGTTTGGAACGGCTTCGCGATCCTGAACCGGGGATTCGAGAAAACGAAACTGTACGCCGTTCCGTTGGAGAGCGAAGGGGACATTCCGGACGAGGCGATCCGCTGGGAATTCGGCAAAAACGCTCCGCAAGCGGAAACGCCGGTCGTTTTCAACGATCACCTTTTTTTCTGCGACGTCTTCGGCAGCGGGACCTGCTTGAACCTGGACGACGCTTCGATCGGCTGGACCTACCGTTTCGGTGGGAATTACTGGGCTTCGCCCCTTTTGGTCCGGGACCGGATTTACTTTTTCAACGAGCAGGGGGAGGCGACGGTAATCGACGCCAATGACCGGGAAGAGTGCAAGGTGTTGCGGAAAAACTCGCTCGAAGACGGTTGTATGGCGACCCCGGCCGTCAGCGGCAACGCCTTGTTCGTCCGAACCAAAACGCATCTTTATCGGATCGAGGAACGGTAGCCCGCAAGAACAACGAGCCGGGACCTGTGGTCCCGACTGCACCGCCCACGAAAAAAACAACTCAAATTGAGACAGTCGGGGGCACAGCCCCCGGCTCGTGTTGCTCCTACCAATTCAGTTCGCTTGATTCTTCCCAGTGTTCGTACAGCAGGGCGAGTTGTTCCTGCTCGGCGGCGATTTCCTTGTGTACCTCCTTGAGCCGCTCGCCGTCGCGGACGACTTGCGGGAGGAGCAGGTCCTCGTTCAACGACAAAATCCGGGTCTCGCGGGCGAAAATCTCCTCTTCGATCTCCTTGATTTTACGGTAGGAGAATTTCCGCTTTTTTTTCTGCGACGGTTGGTTCGCCGCCGCGATTCGCTCGTCCTTTTTTTCCTGTTCCTTCTTCCGGGCGTTGTCCTTCCATTGTTGCTGGTCTTTTTTTCGCCGCTCGTCCCGCTGCTTTTGCTCTTTGTTCGACGGAGCCGATTTTTGCGGAGCGGCCTTTTGCGAACCGTTCTTGGACGAGCCGTTTTTTTGGGAAACGTTCTTCGAGGATGCGGGGACCGCCGATTTGCCGACGGCGCTCCGCCGGTCCGAAAGGGCGTCGGTCAAAAACGGGTCGGCCAACAGCCCTTTCGCGACCATGTGCCGGAACGTCGAATAGTTCCCTTCGAGCGTCTTGAATCTTGCGTCCGGTTGGATGATCAGCAGATGATCCGCAACCTGGTCGACAAAATAACGGTCGTGGGAAATGAAGAGCACCGTCCCCTCGAACTCGCGGACCGCCTTTTCGAGGGCCGCCCTCGCCCAGAGATCGAGATGGTTTGTCGGCTCATCGAGAATCAGCACGTTCGCTTCCTCCGCCGCCAACTTCGCGAGCGCCGCCCGGCAGCGCTGCCCGCCGCTCAAACTGCCGACCGTTTGCAACTGTTGATCGCCGGTCAGCCCGAACGCTCCGAGCAGGTTGCGGCGGGCCGGCTCTTCGAAGACCCGCTTTTCCGGCCGGATCGCATCGACCGCCCGAACCGAATCGGACAGAACGTGCAACTGCTGGTCGAAATATCCGATCTTGACCCCTTGCCCGATCTGCACGGCCCCGTGGTCCGGCTTGAGTTCTCCGAGCAGGCAGCGCAAAAACGTCGTTTTCCCGCATCCGTTCGGCCCGAGAATCGCCCAACGCTCTCCCCGCTCAATATCAAACGACAAATCACGAAAAAGAACTTTATACTCCTCCCTCTCCTGTCCTCCGTCCTCTGTCCTGTGTCCTCTACTCTTAAACCCTTTCGACAAATGCTCGACCCGAAAAGCGATGTCGCCGGTCCGGCTCGGCTCCGGGAACGACATCGGCGGGGACTCGATCTTTTTCGGCAAAGCGGCCGGCTCCTCTTGCAGCCGCTCCAGTTTTTTGCGGCGGTCCTCGGCCTGGGCCGCTTTCATACCATAATGGTTTCGGCGTATGAAGTCCTTTGACTTTTCGACCTCTTCGACATACTTTTCGTAAGTTCGTGTCTGCACCAGCAGCCGGTCCTCTTTGAGCAGCGTGTACTTCGAGAAGTTGCCCGGGTAATCGTCGATCGTCCCATGAAATAATTCGAGCGTCCGGTTGGTGACCCGATCGAGAAAGTAACGGTCGTGCGAAACCAGCAGGACGGCGGCGCTGGTGTTCTTGAGAAAATCCTCCAACCATTCGGTCGCAAGCAGATCCAAATGGTTGGACGGCTCGTCGAGCAGCATGATGTCCGGCTCGGCGAGGAGCAGCTTCGCGAGCGACAGCCGGTTCAATTCGCCGCCGGAAAGGGCCGTCGTCGGTTTTTCGAAATCCGAATCGAAGAAACCGAGCCCGTGCAGAATCCGTTCGACGCGGTGATCGAGATGATAGGCGTCGTGTCGCAAGAGCTCTTCGTGCAACCGGTCGTACCGCGCCGCGAGCCGATTGTGCTCGGACGGTTCGAGCGATTCGGCGAGCCGATGGGCGAGCGATTCCGCTTCCTGCTGCAATTCAAGAAGATGCGAGAGGGCGTCTTGGGCCTCTTCTAAAACGGTTTTGCCGACAACCGTTTCGGGCCGCTGTTCGAGATACCCGATCATGATATCGCCCGATTTTTCGATCGAGCCTTTTTCGGATTCCTCCCGACCGGCGAGAATATTCAAGAGCGTGGTCTTGCCGCAGCCGTTGGGCCCGACCAGTCCGATTTTGTCGCCCGTTCGAACTTGGAACGTAACATCGACCAAAACCGGCTCGTCCGTAAAGTGCTTGCGAAGATGTTCGACGTTCAGGAGTACGGCCATGATTTCGGGAAAGGAGCGAAAAGGAAGGCATTGAAAACGAATTTTTAAACCGTTCAATGTACCCGAAATCCCTGAAAAACCAAGAGGGACGGCAACCGCCCTGCGGTCGTTCGCCGACCATACCCCAATCACAAGGTTAAACGAAAACCACAGAACATATCGTTTCTACAAATGTTCAGTCGGAGGATTGCGGAGGATGGGTAAAACGGGTAAATACGCAAGTCCCGGTTTTTTCGCGGTTTTGTCTCTTCTTTAATAAATATTCCCGATTCCGCTCATTTTGTCGGAAATTTCGGCTTGTCGCCGTTCCCGGTATTCGGTATTGTTCCCCGACTATTTTTCTCGCCGACCGAAAAAACGAATCCGACGCATCAAGCGAAGATTTTCGATATGATCATTCAACGCCTTTTCCGTTCCTCATTCGCCTTCAACGGCCGAGCGGCCCTGATGCTGCTTGGGTTGTGTTGTGCTCTTTTCGCAATCCCGGCTCGGGGCGCCGTCGGTTACTCGGAAATGAATGCGACCGCGACGCAAAGTATTGGAACGGAACTCCCGGTTTCGACGGCCTACGATTCGTACCAAGGTTACGCTTCCCCTCCGGCCGGTTTCGAACCGGCGGTTACGCCTTACGGTTACGAAGATCCTTATACGCTTTCCGCCTCGCAGCAACAGACTCGGCAACAACAGGTTTCCCAACAACCGGGGACGCAACCGTTGGTTCCCCCGACCCCGCCGCAACAACTCGACGGGGATTCGTTCCCATCGCAACCTTACGTCCCGGGACAAACTTACGCCCCTCCGCAAACTTACAACCCGGCCCCACCGACCGGACAATTGCAGCAGTTCAATCCCGACGCCTCGGTGCAGCAGCCGGTTTACCCGCCGGCGTATCCGGACACGGCTCTGCTGGGATTTGCCCCGACCGGATCAACCGCGATCCCCGAATCCGCCCAATCGCTCGGCGGAGCAGAGGCCCCGGCTGCGCCGCTGCGGGCCGGAGAAACGGGGGACCAACGCAACATCATTCTCGATGTCAAGGTCGTCGGGAACGGCCAGATTCCGCTCGATAAGATTCGCCCGAAGGTCAAATCGCGGCCCGGACGGCCTTTCAACGAACTCACGCTCGAGGAAGACAAGCGATCACTGACGCAGACCGGCTGGTTTACCGTCGTTCAACCGAACATTTACCGCTCGGAAAATGGAATCACGATCCTTTTCGAGTTGATCGAGCGGCCGCTGCTGCATTACGTCAAGTTCGTCGGCAACAAGGCTTACGACAAAAAGAGACTGCTCGAAGAGTCGATGATCTCCCCGGGAGATGCGCTCGATCCGATGTCGATCATGCAGGCGAAGACCCGGATCGAGGATTTTTATAAAAGCGGCGGGCATCACAAAATACACGTCGAGGTCCTTTCGGGCGACCGGCAGACGGATCGCGGGGCGGTATTCCTCATCAGCGAAGGGGGCAAGCAGCGGATTTTACGGACTGAGATTATCGGCGCCCGATCACAAATTTCCGGTGCACGGTTGAAAACACAAATCGAATCGAAGCCGGGCTGGTTCTATTACATCGGCGGAGAGTTTACCCGCGAGAAGCTCGATACCGACGTCGAAAAACTGACCGCCTATTACCGGAACCTCGGTTACTTTTTCGCGAAAGTCGACCGCGATTTCGAGGAATGTCGGGGATACACCGGTCTCGGAGAAGACGACTGTTGGGTCAAGGTCCGCTTTATCATCGAGGAAGGACCGTGCTGCAAGGTCTCAAGTATCAATTTCGTCGGGAACAACCTTTATACGGACAAGCAGCTTCTCGAAGAAATGAAAAAAATCAAGATCGGCAACGACTACAACCAAATGGGGTTGGAAACCGACATCCTCAAGATCAAGGATAAATACGGCCGGACGGGCCGCGTTTTTACCGAAGTTGTTCCCGATTACGTCGTCGATTCGCCGAGACCGAACGAGGGGACCGTCGATTTGACGATCAAGGTCCGCGAATCCCGACCGTGTCGTTTCGGGACGGTCGTCGTCGATATTTTCGGCTCCGACGGCGGCAAGGAATCGTATTCGAAAATGTCGACCGTCTTGAACCGCTCGCCGAAAATTCGGCCGGGCAAACCGATCGATACGGCTGAAATCCGGAACACCGAACGCCGCTTGAAATACTCGCAGCTTTTCAACGCGAACCCGACGCAAGGTTATTTGCCCGAGGTGATTCTGGAACTCGACGAAAAAGACCGCGCCGATCTTTACGAAACCGAATTGGCCGAAGCCCCTTCGGGAATCACGCGAGGGCAGCAGCCGGGATCGAACGGTTCCCCGGCAACACTTCGCAAGGTCGTCTCGGAACCGAACGGTCCCGCCGCGAATTCGGGGGAAAGCAATCCGATCCGGGGCATGATTCGCGATCAGTTGCAGGAGACCAACCGGAATTTGCGGGAATCCGACAAGGCGGAAGGGCTCCGGCAGCAACAAAACCGGCGTCCGTTTTTCGAGGAGCCGCAAGCTCTCGTTCAAACGCCCAACGTGATTTTGGGACAAAGCGGTCGTTCGATCCCAAGCCTCTCTTCGGCGAGCAGCACGAATTCCTATTCCGGGTCCGCCTCGGTTTATCCGACGACGATTCCGCCCAGCCCGACGACTCAACCGACGGCTGCCCAGCCGACAGCCGGTTACGTTTCGTCCGGTGCTCAATACGGCTCCGTCAACGGAACGACGATCCCCACGACGCAAGAACAAACCACCGTTCAACAGGCTGCCGCTTCGCAATACGGAACCTACAACCCGGCCCAAACCGGCACCGTCTCCCAGGTCGCGGCAACCACGAATCAGACGGCGGCAACACCTTACAACTATTCGCAAACGGCCCCCGCGAATCCGGTTTATCCGAACGCGGCTCCGGTCCCACAGTATGGTTCAGGCTACGCTCCGGAGCCGCTGTATGATGCGGCGGCCCCGGCGTATGCGGCTCCCAATTACGCGGCGTCCGGCGGTTATGCTCAATCGACTCCGCTCATCCCCCCGGCGCAGCCGTGGCGGCCAGGCCCGAACAACCCTTCGACACAGAGCGGCGGGCTTATGGACCCGGTAATGCCCGGCTCGCCGGAATTGCAGGACAAAACCTACACGATTTTCAACCCGAAACCGGAACCGCTTTTCACGGTCCCGGCGAAAATCCGCGTTCAAGAAGCGCAAACCGGCCAGTTGATGATGAGCGTCGGGGTCAACTCCGATTCCGGCCTGGTCGCCCGATTCCAGTACAAGGAAGATAATTTCAGCTGGAACCGCCCCCCGAGCAATCCGTTCCGTTTGGAATCCTGGCGCAACGCGTTCCGGGGCGGCGGGGAGCGTTTCAAGATCGAAGCGATGCCCGGAACCCAATACCAACGGTACGAGGTTGCGTGGGAGAATCCGCATTTTCTCGATACGGACATCTCCCTCGGTTTGAGCGGGTTTTACTACAATCGAATTTACACGGAATGGCGCGAACAGCGCGCGGGCGGGACCGCTTCGCTCGGCTACAAACTGACGCAGGACCTGTCGATCAGCGGCTCGTACAAAGGGGAAGGGATCGAAGTTTATGATCCGATCGCCTTGGGAATCCCCGATCTGGACCGGGCGCTCGGCTTCAATCCGTTGCACACCTTCGGGGTGCGACTCGACCACGACACCCGAGACAACCCGAATATGGCGACCGAGGGACATTTGATTTCTCTCAAGGCGGAACAGATTCTCGGCGGGTTCCAGTATCCCCGGCTCTCGATCGATGCCCGGCAATATTTTATGTTGCGTGAGCGGCCGGACACCTCGGGCCGCTGGGTGCTCGGATTCCGGAGCGCCGCCAGTTGGACCGATATCGACACGCCGATCTTCGAACGTTATTACGCCGGTGGTTTTACGACGATCCGCGGTTTCGATTACCGCGGGGTCTCTCCGCGATACGGCGGTATTCCGATCGGGGGAAATTTCGAATTCTACAATTCGGCGGAGCTGATGTTCCCGATTTCGGCCGATGATATGATTCGCGGAGTCGTGTTCGTCGATACCGGTTGCGTTCAAGACAGCATCAAGGATTGGAACCAGAAGTATCGGGTCGCCCCCGGTTTCGGCCTCCGGATCACGATTCCGTTCATGGGCCCGGCGCCGATCGCTTTCGACTTCGCCTTCCCGGTCTCCAAAGACCCGAGCGACGACGTCAACGTCTTCAGCTTTTACGTCGGTTGGATGCGGTAGTTTTGAGGCTGTAGGCTATAGACTATAGACTGTAGGGAACGGTTTGAAAACGTGCCCTATAGCCTACAGTCTATAGCCTACAGCCTTTTCACGACACGGATCATCTAAACGCCGACAATCATGCTAACTTCCCTCGCCGTCCTTTTGCGAATTCTCGTCAATCCGTTGGCGAACGTCTTCCAAAAAAAATTGACGGACCGGGGGACGAATCCGTTCCTCTTGAGCTTCGCGAGCTATTTTTGGCTCTCGGTGCTGAGCCTTCCGTTCGCGGCGGCCGTCGATTGGAGCGTCTATCCCGCGGAATTCTGGGCCAACGCTCTCGGGGTCGGCCTGTTGGGAGCGGTTGGCAACGGCTTTCTCGTGCTCGCTCTCAAATACGGCGAGCTGTCCGTCCTCGGACCGATCAACGCCTACAAATCGGTGGTCGGCATTCTGCTCGGAATGCTGCTGCTCGCCGAAATGCCGGACCTTTGCGGCGTTCTTGGCGTCGGGCTGATTCTCGCCGGAAGTTATTTCGTCCTCGGTTCGGGAACGGAATCGTTTTCCTGGAGCCTGCTCTGGAGAGCCGACGTCCGCTTCCGGTTTCTCGCGATGTTTTGTGGCGCGGCCGAAGCGGTCTTTATTAAGAAAGTGATCCAGCTTTCTTCCCCGGAAATTTCGCTGATGATCTGGTTCGGTTTCGGAGCCGTTTTTTCAATCCCGTTTCTCGGGATCATCCGGCTGATGACCAAGCGCGACCGAATTTTTGGGGAAAACAACCTCGCCGAGACTACTTCCTTGTTCCCGCCGTTCGCGAAATTGGCCCTGTATGCCGGAATGGTTTTTTGCGTCGGGCTCATGCAACTGACGACGAACTACGTATTCGAAAAGATGCCGGTCGGTTACGCTCTCGCCCTGTTTCAGCTCTCGGCCGTCGTCAGCGTTTTGTTCGGGTATCGATTTTTTCAAGAGCGGGGCTTTGCACGGAAAATGCTCGGCTCCCTCATCATGATCGCCGGCTCGGCCCTGATCATTCTCTTTTGACGAAACATTGAGCCGGTACTCCGCGTCCTCTCGAACGTCCTAATCCGAGACGACCTCGCGAATGCGCAGAATGTTCGTCAAGAACGATTCGAGCTGGTCGAGCGGGATCATGTTCGGCCCGTCGCTGGGCGATTTGTCCGGCTCGGGATGCGTTTCGAGAAACAACGCGTCGATCCCGATCGCGACGGCCGCCCGGGCGAGCGGCTCGACCATTTCGCGGTTGCCCCCCGTCGCCGTTCCGAGGCCGCTCGGCTCCTGAACGCTGTGTGTCGCGTCGAAAACGACCGGCGTTCCGAAGCTCCGCATCTCGATCAACGATCGCATGTCGTTGACCAACCGGCCGTAACCGAAACAGGTCCCGCGTTCGCAGAGCAGGATGTTGGAACAGCCGGAGGCCGACAATTTGCGGACGGCGTTCTTCATATCCCAAGGGGCGACGAACTGCCCTTTCTTAACGTTGACCGGTCGGCCGGTGCTCGCGGCGGCGATCAAAAGATCGGTCTGTCGACACAAAAACGCCGGTATCTGGATCAAATCGCAGATCGGGGCGACCTCATCGGCCTGATACGATTCGTGTATGTCCGTCGTAATGGGAAGTCCGGTCCGTTTTTTGATCTGCGAGAGCATTCCCAGCCCGTCCCGGAGCCCAACCCCGCGATAGGAGTCGATACTCGTTCGGTTCGCCTTGTCGAACGAACCTTTGAAGACGACATTGATCGGCAGTTTCTCTCGCAGTTCGAGCAATTTCTCGGCGATCGCGAAATTGTATTCCGCCTGAAGCGTACACGGCCCGGCGATCAGCAAAAGCGGCTGGCCTTGGCCGCAGAAAAAGGAACCGATAGGGACAGGATTATTAGGCATGGTCGATCAACCGGTTGTTGCTGAGTTCCAGATTAAAAATGATCTGACTTTCCGTCATCCCCGCGCAGGCGGGGATCCAGAGTTTACGGTTTCCCTCTGGACCCCCGCCTGCGCGGGGGTGACGAAGGTCATTACAAAATAACTGATCGTTTCGTACTTTGAGGGGTTGAAGATGCGTAATTTACGAAAATTGCCGATGACATAAAAACGAAAAAAGGCCACGATACACCTTGTTTAAGCCAAAACAAGGAGGTGAACCATGGCCCATGAACCCGCAACAAC
>JAVBQI010000115.1:0-14642 GCA_031549145.1 Thermoguttaceae bacterium
TGTCGAAAACGAGGGGGCGAGTTGTGCGGCGGAGCGATTGAACGGCAAGCGTTACAGCGACTGTTGGTTGACGAACCTCTTCGTCGCCGCTTCACTCGGCGGAACCAAAAAATCGCCCCTCAAAATACGAAAAGATTAGCATTTTTTATCTGGGATTCAGTATCAGTTTGAACAGGAAAAGCAGCAAGACTGGAGGGAACGGTTGGAGCACGAGCCCTATAGCCTATGGCCTACAGTCTATAGCCTTATCAACAGTGTCCCGCCTCGCTGCAACGGTGATCGTGCCGGATCATCTGCAATCCGTCGCTGCCGTAGATTTCGCGGATCATCCGGCCGTCCAGACTTGAGGTCGGATGCACGGCGACGGTTCGGTTGACGCAAATCACGCTACTGACGAACTGCGAGACGAACCCGATATCGTGGGAGACCAGCACGATCGTCAGCCGCTTGTTCAATTCGCCGAGAATCTCGAACAGCACCTCTTCTGAAGACGGATCGATGTTGCTCGTCGGTTCGTCCAACAACAGCAATTCCGGTTCCCCGCAAAGCGCCCTTGCGATCAAGACCCGCTGCCGTTGGCCGCCGGATAGTTCCCGGAATCCGGCCTCGTGCAATTCGGCGAGCCGCATCGTCGCGAGAGCTTCGAGGGCCGCCTTCCGATCGGATTTGTCGTACCAAAACCGGTTGCGACCGCTTTGCAGCCGGCCCATCAAAACGACATCGAGAACGGAGACCGGGAAACGGTCGTCAACCTGCAAGAATTGCGGGGTGTAGCCGACTCTTTTCCGCGTTTGTCGGGGCGGCTCGCCGAATAAACGGATTTCCCCGCGATCGGGCTGGAGCAGGCCGAGAATCAATTTGAGCAAGGTCGTCTTGCCGCCGCCGTTGGGGCCGACGACGGACGCGAACTCCCCTTTCGGGATTGAAAGGGTAACATCTTCCAGAACCGGGAGCCGTTCGTAAGCGAAGGCAACCGATTGGAGTTCGAGAATCGCGGATTCAGGCGGCATGAGGGACGGAAAGACGGGGGAATATTAAGTCGAATTTTTAAAGTGTAGAGCGGAAAGCGGAAAGTGTAAAGTGCGGTCCGACGAAGATTGTAAAGTCGAACACGGCAAACAGGTAGGAAACTTATTGACGTAATCCTTACTCGACGTCGCCTTGGATCTGTTCGAGCGCGCTGCGCATTCCGGGCAGGGTGATGACGACGACGCTCGGGTCGCTGAGCGGTCCTTCGATATGAACTTCGTTGAACTGGTCGCCGGCCCCGTGCAACAGATCGCTCACGATCGGGATGCGGCTTCGGCTCCCTCCCAGCTTCGTCTTCAAAATCATGTTGATCGCATGGTTGCCGTCCAGCTTCAAATCGCCGTTCCCTTCCAATGCAAGAGCGCTGCCTTCGAATTTGACCGAGTGCAGGAGCATTTTTTTCCCTTGAATCCGGAAGCGGATGTCGCTCGAACTGAACGCGCTGTTGTCCGGTTCCCGGATGCTGAGACGCTGCAAGAGCTTGATCATCATCGGCGTTTCGTACACGTAAGCGTTTCTCAGGGAAAAGACCCCTTCGCCCGCGAGAGCGTCGGGATTTTTCCCTTCGCCCCAGAGGTTGGCCGAAGCCGTCAGGATTCCCGAAATATTTCTTTGCCCCAGGGAACCGTTTTTGTCCGAGAATGATCGTGAGGATTGCCCCATCTCCCGGGCGACTTGGGCGAGATCGGCATTGGCCAAACCGACCTGCAGGTTGTACGAGGAATTGCGGGCTTGAATCCGGATCGTGCCGCGGCAATACGCGGTTCCGCCGAACAAGGTTGCCGTAATCTGCCGGTCATTTTGGGGGGTAACCGTCGCCGGTCGGGTCCGGAGGATATTTTTCGCCGATTCGACGTACGGGTCGAACGGCATCGAGGTGATTTTCGGCGAAGGAGAATGCAAGACCGGTTGCGGCGGCGCCGCGGTCGAGGTCGCCGCCTGCAAGGGCGGTTGCGGCGGGGCCGGGAGCGGCGGAGAGGGGATTGCTCGGGAAGAGGGAGCCTGTCCGAGATAACCCCGGGAATTCGAGAAGGAGGATATCCGGTTTTCCGCGTCGACATTTTCCCCCAGGAAAAATTGGTTCCCGTCGAAATAAAACGGCCCGCCGACATTCGTCAATTGAATGTCCTTGAAGAAAACGGAATCCAATTCCAGTTCACCGGACGCTTTGGTCTGCTCTCCCTGATTGTGGCCTTCAAGATGAATGCGGCCGAAAATGTTGCGGACCGGAATACCGATATCGATCGCGTTTTGGTGCAAGGTCAGCGAAAAATTCCAAACCGAGGAAAGCGGAGCATCGAATTTCGGTTTCGAGATACGGATTCGTCCGTTCAGGTTGATCGGCCCCTCCGGGTTCATATGCTTGACGAGCATTTGAAAATTTTCCGGCAGGGCGCGGAGAAAATCGTTGTCCCGGGGAGGAATCTGATCGACGACGATCGGGGAGAGATCCATTTCCCAGGAGCCGTCTTTGTTGAAATTACAATTGACGTTGGAGGTAAACGTCGAATCCTTGTTCCGGCCCCGCATGTTTTTGACGGAAAAGTTGCCGTCGTAAAACCGGACTTTGCCGTGCACGTTTTCGATTTTAATAGGGAACCGGACGGGGCAGATCGTGATCCCGTGTGTTTTTTCCGGTTCGGCGTCGAACATCACGTTCAGCCGGTTGATCGCGGGAAAATAGCGGACCTGGGCGTTGACGTTGACCTTCCCGGTTCCGCGAAGGGAATCGTACAATTCCTTGTAGCCGGGGTTGATCAAGGCCTCCCGGAGCCGTCCTTCCAAGGGGAGATCGCTGACGTAAAAAATCAGGCTCAGGACGAACCCGCCGGGAAAATCGGGCGATGAGTATTTGAGCTCCCCTTTGGCGCTGACTTGGGTCGATTCGTTCGAGCCGCTAAAATCATGAAACAGCCAATTGACGCCGTCCCATTCGATCGTCCCTTGAATTCCGTGAACCGGATACGGAAATTGATCGTAACAGATCGAGCAGTTTTCAACGCCGATCACGAAATTTTTTCCGACCCCCTTGGTCTTGTCTTTTGGAATGGCGAGGGTAATACGAGCGCTCAACTGCCCCTCGGGATGCAGCGAATGTATCACGTGCCGCTGCTTTTCGGGAATCGTATTGATGAGTTTGTAATCGATCGGGATTCCGGAGGCCCGAATCACGATTTCTCCGAAAGGGGTCGTCAATGTTTCCTTGAAATGCCCTTCGATGTTGATTCTTCGAATGTCTTTTCGCAAAACGGAATCGACCTTCGCGGGTTCCCGGGGCGCAGATTCCGTTTTGCGGGCATTTCCCGGGAAGTTCCGGTCCAGGTTTCCGATCGAACCGAGGGCATTGAACGGCCGTTCGGAAAACATCGGTCGTTCCTGGAACGGCTCCGGGGTCGCGAAAAGAAAGGAAACCGCTCCGTTCGCATCGAGATTCAGGTGCCCGGCCAAGCCGTCAATCTGGTAAGGGGAATCGGCATACAAAAAACTCAGCTCGGTCCCTTCGGCCCGGACCTTCCGGGGGATCCAACGCCCTTTTTCTCGGATCAGCGTGATTTCGGAATCCGTAAGAACCGAGAGATTGTGAAACTTCCCAAGAAGTTCGTTCAAAGCGGCGGGGGCAAACCGGGAGAGCCGGCCGATCAGGTCTTTGTTGACCAGCATATTCTCCGTTCCGATTTTCAGTATCGCCCCTTCGGTGTTCGTCAAATGGTTTTGAACGTACTCCAAAAACAGATGGGCATCCCCGTTCAACGCCGAACATTCGGAAATATGAATTTTGCTTTGATCGAGATAAAACCGAAGCTGCAAATCGGATAACGGTCGTTTCAAAAAATCGACCTGGGCCCTTCCTTCCGTCAAGGTCCCTTCAAAATGTCCCCGAAACCCGAAAGGTTCGGAATCGTCCCGCGAAAATTGGAAATTCGCCTGTCCTTGCCCACGAACGGAGCGAATCAGGGCATCGAGATCGAATTTCGGATTGGGGGCCGCTCCGCCTTCGAAAGCGATATCCTCTTCGCCCGGTTTTTTGAAGTTGAGGGCGAAGTCCCACATCTCTTCGCAGCATTGAATTTGCTGCAACGAACCGGAGACCTCCCAATCGCCGCTTTTCAAATCGATGTTGCCCTCGAATTGGAGTTCGCGACACCAATCGGCGTTGGCGGAACCTTGAATCGACCAATATTCGAAAAGAGGCAGGTTCTTGGGGGCAGGCTGGGATTCCAAAGCCTGCCGAAACTGGGGGTACTGGGGGATCTGGTCGCCTTGCGAAGTGTCGGAGGTTGGGGCCGGATGAGCGTTGACGATCTGCGGCGGCGCGGCATTGCCGTTTTGCTGTTGCACGATCGACCGCGTCAACAAAGCGTCAATGCCGCGAAATTCCGCTCCCTCAAGATAGGCGACCCCCTGTTGGACGGAAACGGAAAATCGGTGTTTGTCGATCCGGCTTCTCCGAAAAAGTTTCCCTTCGCGGATTTTGCCTTCCTCATCTCTCGAAAGATACAGTTGGGGATGGGTCAGGACAATCGACTGGATCGCGACATCCTTTTGCAGAATCTGCTGCAAGGAAATCGAACATTGGATCGCGACCTCGTCGATCACGAGGACGTTGCGACGTTTTTGGTCGTTCTTGGGCGGTTCGCTGAAAATCAGGTTGCGAAAAACGATGCCTTGGGATTCGCTCAATTCCGCGTAACTCAGCGTTACATCCAGTTCTGGAAACAGCTCATTCAATTCGGCGACCGCGCGCAACCGGATTTGGTCGTTCAGCTGCAAATACAGATAAACGGCTAAAATAGCGCCCGCAACGGCACAAATTAAAAATCCCCATTTAATGAGGAATAATGTGGTTTTGAAAAACCTCAAATGTTTGAATGTTCGGAATTAAAACGAAAATCAAGTGTCTGAGAATAGCCCGGATTTAAACGCAGTATGTTAGCAAAAAACCGCGTCGAGGGTCAACATCGATTTCTTTCTGTTCGGACGATTGTTTTGCAGCCCGATTGCTTCTTTTGCCGGAAATTGCTCTTGACTGTTGGCGGAACTATTTCTTATTCTCCCCACTTCCGGGTTCGGCGGACGGTCTCAGCGTCGCGAAAATAGAAAAAATAAACAAAATGGGCGTTTTTTGTAATAAAACGAGAAAAAATTCGCGTGCGAACAGAATAGCGTTGTTGTTTTGGTCGCTCGTCGTGTCCTTTTTTCTTGCCGTTTTTCCCCTGTCGCTTTGGGGGCAAGTGCTCGTTTTCGATCCGAACCAGGCGGCGGAGGCGGAACAGCCGACAAGCCGGATCATCAACCCCGTCCTGTCCCCCGCCCCTCCTGTTTCCCTCGTTTCCCCCGCTTCGTCCGTTCTCCAGGATTCGGCCGAAACGCTTCCGCAATCGCAAGGTCGTGTCGTTTTCGCGATTCCGAGCCAAAACAATTCGCAACTGATCGCGCAAAGCCAAACCTCGCCGATCCGGCTTGTTCAGGCGGCGACGCCGTTTCAAGCGAATACGACCCCCGCTTACGCTCCCGGGCAGGGTGCCGTAACACCGGCGACGACTCCGGGCTTCCCGGCTTCGGGCAACCCGACCTGGGATCCTTATTCGACCCCCGGCTCGGGGCCGCTGTTCGGCTCCAATACCTTCGGCAACTTACCGGACGGCTCGAAAGTGATGCGCCGGTTTATCGAAAAGGTGTCGCTCGATTACACATTCATTCCCCGGGGAAGCGAAGACAAAGGGTTCGGCGTCAACGAACTCGCCTATCAGACCGAATTTACTTTTCCGTGCCGGTTTTTGCCGAACAGCGAACCGATTTATCTCGTTCCCGGATTGACGCTCGATTGGTGGGACGGTCCGGTCGGCGACCCGTACGGCTACAACATGTCTCCCAACGGGTTCGCGGGTTACCTCGAAGTCGGAACGGCCCCTCGTTATACGGAAAATTTCGCCTTTGAAGTTTGGTTGCGCGGGGGTGCATATTCCGATTTCAACCGATTCGATTCGAAAGCGTTTCGATTGGAGGGGCGGGGTGCCGTTCTGATCGGGCTGACGAAGGATATGGAAGGGGTTCTCGGAGTCGTCTACCTCAATCGCAGCCGGATCAAAATCCTCCCGCAAATCGGGGTGATTTGGAAACCGAACAGCACGGTGACCTGGCGGCTGGTTTTTCCCGATCCGAAACTTTCCAAACGAATCGCGACAATCGGGACGATGCAATGGGACATTTACCTTCGCGGGGAATACGGCGGAGGCTGCTGGGCGATTACCGAAAACTATCTCAACGATACGATTTTGACCGATTACAACGATGTACGAATCGGCATCGGGGCGGAATTCAGCAACAACGCTTGGATCAACGGGTTTTTCGAGCTCGGCTGCACGTTCGCTCGGGAGATCTATTCCAACGGCAACGCCTGGTTCGAGCCGGATTCGACGATTTACCTCAAGGGAGGTTTTCATTTTTAGGAAAAATAGGATCAGGAGAACAAATTTCGATTCAAATTTGATTATTGTCCCTGTTCCTTGGTCCCTACTTTCCCATGAACCTACGCCTGATTCTCTTGACGTCGTTGCTCTTTGCGGTAACGCCCTTCGCGGCGGCGCAGCCGGGAAACGGCGATCCGTTCGGGCCGATCGACGATTCGGGGCAAGGGGCCGTCCTCGGCTCGCAGATCGTTCTCGATGCCCAGGGCAACATGATTTCCGTCCCTCCGGCGGGGAGCACGAGCGTCCCCGCGACGAGCGGGTTCCCGACCGCGGGCATGGGCAACGCTTATCCGCAAACCCCGCAAACGCAAACGGCGTATCCCGGCGCGGCCGCGTACAATCCTCCGCTGGGGGGGAAAACGAACTGGCGGGGGCCGTTCGCGTATCATGTCGCTTCGGACAATGGGGAGACGCCGATCACGACCTCTCCGGACCAGGATTTTCAAACGAATCTCAGTCCTTCCAAGACGGTCCGCAGCGGCGCGTTTCAAAGGATCAATGCCGCGGCCCTTTGGGCTCCGAGCGGCGGAAATGATTCGCTTGGGATCACGGAACTCGACCTCAGCGCGTTATTCGGTTTCGCGGCATTCCGGAAAGAATCGCCGCTCTTGATTTCGCCCGGTTTTTCCGTCTGGTTTCTCGACGGTCAATTCGAAAACGTCAAAGCGTCCCATACGTTGTATGCGGCGACATGCGAGGTGCGTTGGCTCAAACCGCTCGCTCCGCAATACATTTTGGACCTCGGGGCGACCCCCGGGATACACAGCGATTTCAAAACGGGTTCGAGCAAGTCGTTCCGGATTCCGGCTCATGCCGGATTGATCTGGAATTTCAACCCGCGAACGAAAATCTTTTTCGGCTGCGCGTACCTCGACCGCGATGATTACCCTTGGATGCCTTACGGCGGACTGATTTGGACCCCGGAAGAATCGGAGATGATTTTCGAGTTGGTCTTTCCGAAGCCGAAAATTTCCAAACGGATTCGCTGGTGGGGCGTCCCGATCAGCGAGGACGTATCCGATTGGCTTTATTTCGCCGGAGAATTCGCCGGCGGCCGTTGGGCAATCGAGCCGAACATCGGCGAAGACGTCGAAATGCTCGAATACCGGGACATTCGAATCATGCTCGGCTGGGAGCGGAAATCGGTCAAGGGTCTGAATTTGGCGTTCGAGGTCGGCGGGCTACTCGATCGGCACATCAGTCTCGGTTCCGATGCAAACGGCCGTTCGCCCGGGGAAAACGTCTTCCTGCGTTTGAAAGCGTCCTATTAGAACATTCACGTTTTCGTTTGTACTAGCCCCAAGCGTTAGCGCGGGGTGATAAAACCGTGCAGCTTAGCGGCTTACTGATATCCAGAAAAAATTTGAACTCTTTTCGTGAGCATTGCAAAAAAAATCAGACGCTGGTTTTCGCTCTTGGTGCATAACAGCCCAGGGGGACCTGCCGTCCAGGCGAAAGCCCTGGGTGATGAGCCCCTCAACAATCAGCCGCCCTGCAAGGGCAAGGGAACAACGGGTTTTGCATTGGCCTTACAGACCGAGGAGTGCGAGAGTGTCTGTAACCCAGGGCGGCGCCCTTTTAGGGCGAAATCGGACAGCACAACCTTCTCGCAACGGCTGCAAAGAGGTCGTTTTTTATCTGGGATTCTGTAGCGGCTTCGAAAACGGTCTTCTAAGTTGCCAAGCCGCTGACTGCTACGCTGCCAATATACTGTGCTCCGTACAAAAATTGAGCCAAGGGGCTTCCTGAGCGAAGCGACGAAAGCCCCGAAACCGCGAGTGTCAGGTTCGAAGCTCCGGTTCAATTTTTTCGCGGAGAGCAAGATAAGCCCAAAATCATTTGAATGAATGAAGAGACGAGGTTCTTCATTCCGGCCAAAAACCGCCTTGAATAAAAAAATACCGCTGCTACAATGCCAACGTTGTTTTGGACAGAGGCATATGCGGTTCGATCGGAAAACACGGTCCACTTCACACGTCTGATTGCAACACGGGCTGCAACTTTGAGGCCGCGTTTTCGAAATCCTCACGTTTTCCAGCGTCAAACCGACAAGGCAGCCGCAAGTTGCAGACCGGATGAAGCCGGAACCTTGCGTCCTTCGATCAAGGTTGCAATTGGGGGATGACCGGAGGGTAGCCGCTGATTCCAGGCTGGAACGGCGTCGCGGTGCCAACCTTTACGGGAGCGGAACTTGTCGAGCCTGTCGAAGAACTCGGAACCGGTTTCGGCGAAGAGGCTGTTGCCGCTCCCATCTTCTCTTGGGATGCCGCCGGAACCGGCATCGGGGTGCTTGCCCCTTGGGTTTGAAGACCGGTTGTCGCGGTGTCCTCTTTCCCCTTCCCCAAAAGGGAAGCCGGAAGGTCTCCGAGAAGGTTTTTCAAGGAAGCCATTCCTTCGAATTTTTCCTGCGATCCGGCCGCGTCCAGACGCTCGCGGAATCCTTCCAGATTTTTTTGAAGGATCACGCTCACATCCTCCGGGATCGCCGCCGCGATTCTCTCGATCCCCTTCGCGAAATACTTGCCGCTCACCGAACCGAGCACGAAACTCTTCGAACGATCCGAAAGCGTGACGGCGAAAAAGGTGATCACCAGACAGAGAAGAATCCCCTTGCATGCCCCGAAAAGAGCACCGAGCTGGCGGTCGAAGCTTTTGAGTCGGATCGCGCTGATCGCCCCGTCGATAAAACGCCGCATCATGCCGACCGCGAGGGAGGTCGCGACGAAAATGATCAGCATCGCCAGAATTTTGTTCCAAGGGGGATCGGCGGAGATCATCGGGGCCAACGTCGGGCTGAATTTCGTGGCGAGGACCCAACTGAACACGACGGCCGCGATTGAGGCCAGTTGCGAGACCATTCCCCGCATCGCTCCGCGCAAGGTCATCCAACCGATGAGGATGAGAGCCGCGATATCGAAAATTTGTGTCTCGGACATGGCCTGAAGAAAATGACACATCGGGAACTGGAACGACAAGCTCCAGTTCCCGATGGAATTGACGATCGATATTATTGGCAAGGCGATAAAATTTGACCCATTGTCTTGACCACAGTTTGACATGGTCCGCGAAATTTTGAACTTCGTTGCACTTCGTACAAAATACCGCTCCGTTCACTTTTTATCACCAGCACAATAAGATCGGATTGTTCTACGGATTCTGCTGTCCCAGCATGTAGGCTTCCTCTTCTTCCTGGATCAGGATTCGCGGGGTCACCATCATCATGATGCTTTCCGATTGCCGCCCGATCGCGGAGTTCATGAAAAGGCGGTTGATAAAGGGAATCTTGTTCAGGATCGGTGTTCCATATTCCTTGCGTCCTTCGCTCAACCGCTTGATCCCGCCCATGACGACGGTTCCGCCGTCGGGGACGCTGACGGTCGTGCTGATTTGGATCGAGGCGAACACGGGCTGCTGAACCGAGACACCGGCTTTGGTGGTCGTCGTTTTTTTGCCGGTTTCCTTTTCGTCCGAATCGGTCGGATTGTCGCTGTCACCCTTGGTCTTCGAGGTTTCGTCCGTCGTCGTTTCGTCGGTTCCACTGAAACGGAAGGTGTTCGTTTTGTTCGTAATCACGCTGAAAACCGGATTCAAGGTCATTCTCACGTATTGCCGGTCGCTCGAAACGACGGCCTGGACCGTCATGCTCGAACCTTCGTTGAGAATGACGATCACCGGTTGGTAGGCGGCCGAAAAATCGGCGACGACCGGAACGACGCTGGTGACGAAGGGGGTTTGCGTCATATCCGTAACCATACCGTATTGACCGTTGAAAATCGTGACTTTCGGTGCCTGGAGCACGTTGGTCCGCGAATCCCCCTGGGCCGCGTTCATGAAGAAGTAAGCCTGGATGTCGCTGAGGATCGCGAAGCCGAGCGAAATCCCCGCACTGGGGTCGTAGGCCCCGAACGGCGGCGTCGCGAGAGCATAACTGTTCTGCGAGACGGGAATATTGAAATCCGTTGTAAAGGTTCCGGGAGTCAGGACACCGACGACCACGTTATTGCCGCTGGCGACTTCCACTTCCTTTTCCGGATCGAGCGGGTCCGGCTCCGTGGTGATCGTCGCCTTGTTCTTGGCACTCGTATTCGTGAAGTTCATGTCGAAGTCGACGCCGATTCCTTCGAAGAAATCGTCCATGACCGTGATGTAGCGAACCTCGACCGTGACCTGCAGGTCGTTCAGTTTTCGCAACTGCTTCAGCAAATCGGCGATTTCCGAATGCACATCTTCCGTCTGCTTGATAATGAGGCTCAAGCTCGGCTCGTATTCCTGGATGTCGCCGTTTTCCCAGCTCGTCTCGTCTCCGGTAATGCTCTCGATCAAATCGATGATCGTACCGAAGTCCGCGTTGACGCCGCCGCCGCCCCCGCCCATCGGAACCATTCCGCTGTTTGGAGCGATTCCGCCGGGATTGATTTGGGCCAGGATCGCCGGATCAATCTTCATGTTTTGCGAGGCATTCCCGAAAGAGGCGAAGTGCGTGTTGCCGGCCGCGCCGAATCCGTTGTTCTGCCCTCGGCCCAAGGCTTCGTCCATACCGCGTTTATAGGCCGATTCCATGGAATGATAGCCGCTTTCTCCCGCGGGATTCCGGATCGGAATCACGAGATCGCCGACGTAATAGGTGCGTGTGTACGTTTTTCCTTTCCCTTTCGAGGGGATCGTGATTTTCAAGACCTCGTCCTCGACGACATAGGTCAGATTCAATTGTCCGAGGATCAGATTCAAGGCGCTTTTCAGGCTGATGTCGCCCGGCAACTGGACGTGAATCAGTTGATCCCGTTGGATGTCGTTCGATTGCAAGGCCTGATTATCGAGCACCATCATGATTCCGGTGTAGCCCTGGAGGTACTGAAGGACGACTTCCAACGGCACGTCTTCCTCGAAATCGAGGCGGACGGGCATGTTCATCTTTTTGAGGATTTCGATCTCGCGTTCGGGACGGAGATTGCCGATCATTTCGTCCATTCCCTTGCGGCCGCGGACTTTTTCCCAGCGTTTGGGATCGAACTGCATCGGGTTATCGCCGCTGAAGGGAATCGAGGCGCGTTGAACATCGAGCATCGCCCCGGCAAAACCGTCTTCCTTCCGGCCGCGGATCTCATCGAACGTGCGGATGTTGTTTTGCATTTTCGTCGTGAGGTATAAAATTTTGACCGTCGGATGCTCCGGAGCCAATTCGTTCGCCTTGTTCGCGAGATATAGGGCGTCTTCGTGCCGACCTTCGTCGAGGCAGTTGGCGACCTGTTCGCACAGTTCCTTGATTTTCTGATCGACGAACTCTTTGTCGTCGCGCCGGGCTTGCAATTCTTCCAAAACCCGCGTGTTCTGTTCTTTCAGTTCCAGTTGAGGACGGTTTTGTTCGACGTAACGTTTGGTCGCGTCAATCGAAAAATCGATTTGCCGGAGATTCTGCTGTTTTTGGAGAGGGTCGAGATCGGAATTTTCGATCTTGGCCCGTCCTTGAAACAGGATGTTGAGTGCTTCGTTGGGATTTTCCGTGCGAATTCGATAGGCGGCGGAAATATCCCGAGCCATTTCGGCACTGATTTGGTCGGTTTTGCTCTTTCCGTATCGTTCGGACTGGTCCAACAGTCCGCTCGGCTCCGTTTGAATCAAGGGTGAGCGGAGCGGTGCCGCTTCGCCCTGGAGCGGTTGAACGGAGAGATCCTGCGAAAGGGTGGTGTTGCCGACCTGTCGCATTTGAGTCGTATCGGCATTGCTATTGTAATGCGCTTGCGTCGCGTTTTGAGGCGTGCCGGCGGAGCGGCCTCCGGCCAAAGCGACGCCGGTATTGTTGCCGTTTTGGAGCCGATAGGCCGAGATATCGCTCTGCAAACTTCCGGGCGTGTCCGTTCCTTGCGGAAACTGGGAGTCCGGTATGCCGAGCATCGCGACCTGCCGACACAAAGCCTCGGCCTGATCGGTTTTGCCCTCGGCGAGAGCGAGCCGGGCTTCCCGAAGGATTTCCCCGGCATGGGCAATTTGTTTTTGAGCGGCGAGGGAAACCTGACGACCGGCGTTCGGCGGAACGATTTCCGGGTGCTGCGGACGATTGGCAAGACGTGTGTCTTTGATCCGGGAAAGGATCGACTTGGGATCGAATCCTTTTTGTATCGCTTCCGGATTAAAAAGAACGCCTTGGGCATCGGCGGCGAGAGCCAATTTTTCGGCGGTATCGAGATCGCCTTTCAGCATCAGACCGAGCGACTGCCGCGTCAAAAGATCGGCATAGGCCCGACGATTTGCTTCGGTGCTGCCATCGGCCGCGAGCTGGGCGGTGATTTCCTGGTGTTGGCGAATCAGATCGGCGACGAAATTCGGTTGGTCCTCGGTCGGAGTGTAGCCCAGGTTCAGCCCACGGAGTTCGTTGACCGCCTTTTCCGCGGTTGCGACATCTCCGCCGGCGAGAGCCCGGCGCGCTTTGAGCAAAAGAGCATCTCTTTTGGCAAGAGTTTCCGCTTCCGGCATCGCTTGAGGAGCAAGCGTTTTCAGCGGCATCTTTTGTTGTGAAATCGCGGAAACCTCGGGCGAAGCGGGCGAACCGATCGTTTGAGCCAAGGCAAGATTTCCTCCAACGGAAAAAATTTGCCCGGCCAAAGCGATGCTTGCCAGTATTGCAACAAGGCCTGATTTGAATCCAAATTGAGGTTCCAACACGATACTCCTTTCGGGACTTGCAGTATTTTTCACGTTTATCAAGTGTGTAAAATTTCCGCTTTTTTCTTCCTTGAAATTCCGATTGACTCGAAATCGGGCGAATTGTAATAAATCATTTCATCCAGGGGAATAGATCATTTTCAATATTCTCTTGAAAATCATTAAAAGAACATAAACGACCTATATCACCTAGAGCCCTTGCATGTCGAGTGTCTTAAAGGAAAGGCACTTATCTTTGTTATTAAAAGCAACTGCCGTTCCATTTTCTGTATTTTGCCTGTTTTCCATAAACAGAAAAATTCGGCTTTATATTATTCCTTTTCATCGAATAAAATACGAACTTTCATTAAAAAAAATCACTACAATCGGTATTTTTAGAATAATTTATTTAATCGATACAAATTAACATGCCGTACAAAAATGCTTCTCTTGCTTGACCAGTATGAAATTTGTCCGAACCTCACGAGTGTCTTGTCAAATTTGGTAATTGAGGAAGAATAAGCAGCTGAATTACTCCGGTAGCCGGCGCAAGGTACCGCACTTCGTTCTCAAAAAGCAAGAACCTAAAGAGCCGTGTGCTATGCACACGGAGTTTTCGCGTCGATCGTTGACTTTGCGTGCATAGCACGCGGCTCCGTTACGTGGAAAATTTCTTGGCGGTTTGCACAATGTTGAATTCCAGAAAAATTTCGGACAACACGATCAGAGCCGCGACCGTGAGGGAGCGGTTCTGATCTATTTTTTGTCCGAAAATCAATTATCGGACCAAATGCAACAAACTGTGAATTGCGAGAGGAGCAAATGCGCCGAAAAGAAAATCGAACAGTATTCAATATGGCAAAAAATTAACTGCTCTCGTCGTTGGATAAGGGGCAGGTCACTGCAACGAACGCAGAGCAGTTAGTATTCGGTTTACAAAAAAGACTGGAAGTTAATCAGAGTCTTCAACATTATTTTGGGTGTCAAAAATTCGACACCCAATTGTTTAGCAACTGATGTATTTCATTTTACCTACTATTTCAGAAGATACAAGAAAATTTTACGGGAAAAAACAAAATTTCCCGAATTATTTTTTTTAGATAACGTGATCCGGTAATTATTGCCGATTTTTCACGTATTTACATTTGATTTCGTTGAAAAAATATTCAGGCTCAGATTCAACGGAAAAAATTTCGGCATAACTATTGAGAACTGCCAAAATCTCGCAGACGACCGGAACCCAGAATAAACCACGAAGCAAAAGGAGGCTTCCAGCCTCTCACGATGCGAGCAAGATGCCCCGCTCCAGAATTTTGCCCGCCCGCGAGCTTGTTCGGCCTGCAAAATTTGTGCGGCCGTTTCATCAGACCGCCTTCAAGTTTCACGTTTTGAATCCGAGTCGTTTTGCGGCGGGACAGGGATCGGCTTGGCATTTTTCTCGGACCTCGCGTAAGGTTCGCTCCTCCTGTCGCAGCAATCCCGTCAACGACACCGCGATATTCG
>JAVBQI010000063.1:0-22365 GCA_031549145.1 Thermoguttaceae bacterium
CGGGTCTAAAGCCGCCGTCGGCACGTTCATCAGCAAGCCGACCATCCCTTCGGCGGCCATACTCGCTTGAAGCATCAGCACCAGATCGTCGATTTTCTTCTTTTTCCAGGAATCTTTGTACGAATCGTGATTCGCGATAAACCGGGTCGTGCTCTGCAACACTTCCGCAACGATCCGGAGCTTGTTGGCACGGAGCGAAGAGCCGGTTTCGGTCACTTCGACGATCGCATCGGCCAATTTCGGCGGCTTAACCTCGGTCGCCCCCCAGCTGAATTCAACCTGGGCCGTAACGCCGTGCTTCGCCAAAAACTGCGTCGTCAACCCGACCGCTTCGGTTGCGATTCGTTTGCCCTGCAGGTCGGCGACCGTTTGGATCGGAGAATCTTCCGGAACGCAAAGAACCCAACGGACCGGCCGACGGCTGACTTTCGAGAACCGCAGTTCCGCGATCTCCCGGACGTCGGAGTTGGTTTCGACGACCCAATCGTGTCCGGTCAATCCGGCATCAAGCGTGCCGTTGGCGACATATCGGGCCATTTCCTGAGCTCGGATCAACAGGCATTCGATCTCTTCATCGTCGATCGTCGGAATATAGCTCCGCGATTGAATCGAAATATTGTAACCGCTTTTACGAAACAGTTCGACGGTCGCTTCTTGCAGGCTCCCGGCGGGAATCCCCAATTTCAATAAACTCATTTTTCAAAGGGCAAGTAGTAAGATGACGCAGTTGATATACTGAAGCCGGTTTAAAATTCCCGTCTTCAATACGGTAACGGCCCAACGAGGCCGCGGTTTGGCAGAGGGCGAAGCCTACCGCCCCTACCGGCTACGGTATAAGAAAACCGAATTGACCGCCCATTATAAATGAACTCTGGCAGGGTTCAAGGCACCGGGATTTCTGATTGGCTTTTGATAATTTGCCTATTCTATCCATTTCCCGCCTCTTGTTGTTTCGCGAAAAACAGCAGCCCGAAGCGTAATCGCCGGGTTGGCCCCCACGTTTCCGTTCTCGAAAACCGGGCGCTGACGCTTCCGGCTGCCGCTCGATTCAAAATTTTCCCGAAGACCATTAAAAACAGCTTAAGCCCTACAATCGATATATCCGATAATCTTGATAAGGGCGATTCGATAATATTTCGCCGAAAGTCGGTTTTTCGAAAAAATGTTGCTGAGGGAATCAATGCGTCAGATTCAAACGTCATTTTTATTTTTTTTCTGCGGTCTGAGTCTTTTGACGGTCGGCTGTCACTCTCTGCGAAAATCGCAAGAATCTCCGGGTCCTGCACCTCGAGCGGAAAAAACGCTTCGTCCGGCGGAGGATCGTTCGATCCGTGAGCGAACCAACTCCCTTTTCTCGGATGGGGTTGCCGCGGAAATCCGGAGGGATATTCCGACCGCGAAAGCCTCCTACCTCGAATGTCTGCGGCTTGGCGAAAACAAGGATTACGACAAATACCTCGGCCCGCCGTGTCATCGGCTGGCCGTTCTCGCCTTCCGCGAGGGAAATGTCGAAGAAAGCGAAAAGTATTTTCAGCGCGCCCTGCAACGCGAAACGGGTAACCCGGAGCTGATTTGCGACTATGCTCAATTCCTGTGCGACCGAAACCAATATCGCGACGCGGAAGTTCTTTTGAAAAACACGCTGGGCCTTTCGCCCAAAAATCAAAAGCTGATGTTTTACATCGGTTACGTCCTCGGCGCTCAAGGGCATAGCGTCGAAGCCCTCCGCTACCTCAAGGAATCCGTCGGAGACGCCAATGCTTATATGATGCTGGCGCGAATCGCCCGAATGCAGGAAGATCGACAGGCCGCCGAGGTGTTCGAGGGTCGTTCGCGGACGGCGGACCGCAGCGTCCCGGAATACGACCGTTCGACCGAGCTGCCGGAGCAACAGGGCGTTGCGGCGAACGAGCCGATTTTGGAGCTACACACTTACGCCAAAAAACTGCCGGCCGAAGGGAGCCTCAACCGTCATTTCGAGTCGTTGCTGAACCCGATCCAACCGGTTGCCCATTTTGTCCCGGCCGCGTCGCCGCCGGTCAATCCGCCGGTCAATCCGCCGGTCAATCCGATGGTCTATCCCGGATCGGGAAATCCGCCTCTCCTTACCCCGCCCTCGGCAACCGCGACGCCGCCTACGACAACGACCGCGACGATCCCCGACGGCCCGCCGGTTCTTCCGCCGCCGGATTGGGATTCGAATTCGGGCGGTATGCTCCCGGCGAAGCGAAGCATCGCGTTTCGGCCGGACGAAACCGTTCCGACGATTCCGTAAAGAAATCGTCAAGAAAAGGAATGCGCGAACGAGCCGCGTACTGCGTACGCAGGGGGAAGAGGTCGTCCGCTCCCCCCGCGTACACAGTACGCGGCTCGTTGTTGAATTTTGACTTCCCCCCCTTGCGATTCTCAAACAACCTCTGTTGTTTCTCCCCTCGGATCTTGTTATACTCGCGGTATTCGTTCGGAATCCCGGAGTCTCATCGAGTTTGGCCCCCTGATCGGAGTCCCGGCCCCGGCTTTCCTATTGTGCTGGTGATAAAAGTGAACGGAGCGGTATTTTGTACGAAGCAAAGCGCAGTTCAAAATATCGCGGCCCCATGTCAAATTGTATCACTAATCCCAAAGATCGTGAATTCTTTTCAAGAAGATCAGCGACCAACGGGAGCGGGTTGATACACACGGAGCGGAAGCTCCTGTTGCGTACCCATGCTATGGGATAAAGACAGCGGGCCGAGTTTTATCGCCTTGTCAATAAAATCTTTTTTCAACCATTCCAACGAAGGAGCCAATCGAGTATGACTCAGAATACCAAACCCACGCGACGCGATTTTTTGAAAACAACCGGGGTGATTTCGGCCGGTCTCGGTCTCGCCGGGGGACTCGGCATCGCCCGAAGTGCCCATGCGGCCGGAAACGATGTGATGAAGGTCGCCCTGATCGGCTGCGGCGGCCGCGGTCGCGGCGCGATTATGGACCGCCTCCAGGTCAAGGACAACGTCAAACTCGTCGCGATCGCCGATGCCTTTCCCAACAACGCCAAGGACACGGGAAAGATGCTCCTCAAGGAAGCCGAAGGGGACTACAAGGACAACATCGACATCACCGCCGGGAAAGTCTTTACCGGTTTCAACGCCTACAAACAGGCGATCGACTGCCTCTCGCCCGGCGACCAGGTCATCATCGCAACGACACCCGGTTTCCGGCCCTGGCACTATCGCTACGCCATTGAAAAAGGGGTGCACGTTTTCATGGAGAAGCCGCTCTTTACGGACGCGCCCGGCTTCAACCATGTCATGGAAACGAACCGTATGGCCGAGCAGAAAAACCTCAAGGTTTGCGTCGGCCTGCAGCGGCACTACGAGCCGCGTTACGTCAATTGGATCAAGGCGATCCAGGACGGGTTGATCGGCGACATCGCCTATTCCCGCGTCTACTGGAACGGCAGCGGCATCTGGTGCAAGCCGCGCGAACGCAACGAAACGGAAATGGAATACCAGATGCGCAACTGGTACCATTTCGTCTGGCTGTGCGGCGACAACATTTGCGAACAGCACGTCCATAATCTCGACGTCGGTCTTTGGATTCACGGCAAGGGTGACAAGATGATGCACCCCGTTTCGGCGAACGCCCAGGGTGGTCGTCAAAACCCGGCCGCGCCCGAATCGGTTCTCCGGACCGCTCCGGCCTACGCCGATAAGGACGCCTGGTGGGCTTGGTACAACCAACACAAGGACGCCTGCTCGCGGTACGGTCAGGCTTGGGATCATTTCGCGGTCGAATACACCTTCGCCGACGGAACGAACATGTTCAGCCAATGTCGGCACATCGCGAATTGCTGGAACCCGGTTACCGAATTCGCGCACGGCTCGAAAGGTTACGGCGAAGCGGGCTGGCTCAACGACAAATCGGGCAAGCAGATTTGGAAAAACGAAGAACAGGCGGTCAAAGGCCCTTACCAATGGGAACACGATGTCATGGTCGATTGCATCCGGAACGACAAGCCGATGCACGACGGCTGGCACGCCGCGAACGCGACGATGACCGCCGTGCTCGGGCGGATGGCGGCGTTCTCCGGCAAAGTGATCGCCTGGGACGAGGCCGTCGAAAAGGGGAGCCGTTACGTGCCGGAAGGCGGCCCGAAAGATTGGATGGAAAACCCGCCGGTCATGCCCGATGCCGACGGCTTTTACGAAAGCAGCGTCCCGAAGCAGGGTATTTTCAACCCGTTCGCGTAGGACCTGTAACAAAGCAACCTTTACAATGTCCTTTTTTAACTACGGAATACGCGGAATAACGGAATAAACGGAAGAGTAAATATTCCGCGTTTTTCCGTCTTTCCGTGTGTTCCGTGTAAAAAAACAGACAATGAAAATGTTCGATTTTTTGTGCTATTGTAAAGGTTGGTTTGATACGGCTGCTAAGACGATGTTGATTCAACAGCTTCGTTAAAAAGAGCCGCGTGTTACGTTGGATTACCGACGGCACATGCGGCTTTTTTGTCGCCCCTATTTTTCGAGCTGCAACTCGTACAGCACCGGCCATTCCTTGCCGGTGATGTAAACGCGGCTCTTTTCCGGATCGTAAGCGATACCGTTAAGCACCTTTTCGGCCATTTCCGGGTCGTGGCGTTGCTCGCGGATTTCTTTCGGTACGAAGGGGGAACAATCGATCCAGTCAAGGACCTGGCCGCTTTTCGGGTCGATCCGGACGATTCGGTCCGACTTCCAAATGTTCGCCCACAGTTCTCCGTCGACCATTTCCAGTTCGTTGAGATTCGCGATTTTCTTTCCCTTTTTCAAGGATTCGCCGTCGAACACCGTCAGTTTTCTTTGCAGGTCGAAGGTTTCCGGATCGAAAAACCGCAGCACCGCCGTCCCGTCGCTGAGGATCAGATGCGTGCCGTCGTAAGCGAGCCCCCAACCTTCTCCGGAAAAGCGGAACGATTTTTGGAAGGCGAAGGTTTCCCGGTCGAACACGAAGCAAAGCCCTTCCTGCCAGGTCAGAAAATAAATCCGATCGCCGACTCGTTCGATCCCCTCGCCGAAATACTCGGCTTTGATCGGGATTCGTTGCAACACTTTTCCGGTCGCGATTTCAACCTTCCGGAGCGAGGAACGGCCGTATTGGCCGGTGCTTTCGTACAGGCAGTCGTCGAAAAAAAGCAGCCCTTGCGTGTAAGCACCCGGATCGTGCGGGTGGGCGGCAAGAGTCTTGAGCGTGAACGGTTTCGCCGTGTCTGGTCGGGACGCCGCCGGTTTCGTCGCGCTTCGAAGAGCCGCGATTGCGCCTAAAAACGACACGGTCAAAAACAGGGCAAAGAGAAGGATTTTCTTGCCGGACAAAGAAAAAACTTTTTTCATGAAATTACCGGAACGTCGCGAGTCAACGACCCGCAATTCATAACCGCACACGATTAACGCAATGACCTTCGTCACCCCCGCGCAGGCGGGGGTCCAGAGGGAAACCGTAATCACTGGATCCCCGCCTGCGCGGGGATGACGGATTTTACTTCACTTTCTCGAAGGTCCATTTCTTCACTTCGCGTGCACAGCACGCGGCTCCGTTGCGTGTATCGTTTTTTACTGGACCTATTTTTCTTTTTTCAGACAGCGGTCGAAAATCCTTTTGAGGACGGCTTTGTCCTTGACCGGGCCGCCGATCTTGATATGCAACTTGCCGAGCGCAAGCATTTTCGGGCCGAGCATCGCGTCCTTGAGCGCGAGCGGAATGCTGAAATCGCCGAGAAACCCGCGAATTTTGTAGCCGGCGACCAACTCCAATTCGTTGAGCCGGCCGTTCCGACGGATCGTTTCGAGAAACGTTTTCTGAAAGGCGACGATCCGTTTGAATTTCGGATGCACGAGTTTGCGTTCGATCGAAATCTGCTTCAAGGCGTCGAGGACCCCGGCGATGTTGACCGATTTCGGGCAACGGGTCGAACAGGTTTGGCAGGCGACGCATTGCCAAACGGCGGCGGCTCCGGCCGCTTTCTCGACCTCGTCGCATTGAACCAAGCGGATGAGCGTGCTGGGACTGACGTCCATTTTTTCGCTCATTGGACAGCCGGCGGAGCATTTGCCGCATTGATAGCAGTCGACAACCGCGGTGTGGGCCAATTCTTCGACCAGGGCGATATCGGGGGAAACTGAGGAATGGTGCATGGGTATAAAATCCGCACAGATGTTAACGGACAATGGAAAATTTGAGCTTGAAAACGAAATTCATTGTACATTTTTTCCGAAAAAATACAACAGCATGATCCTCTTTCTTTTTCAAATGGGATTCGTTATACTCAAGCCGGTTTGAAATTCCCGTCTTCAGTACAGTAGCGGGTCAACGAGGCCGCGGTTTGACAGAGGGCGAAGCCTACCGCCCTACCGGCTACGGTATAAGATGATCACGTGCATCGTCTTTTACCCCTTTTTCTCTTATGGTCTGAAAACCAAGGCCGTCCTTAATTTCCCAGGAGCGAACGATCATGGTTATGAAAAAATTTCTGAACGATCCCGCCAACCTTACCGTCGAACTGCTGCAAGGTTACGCCCTCGCCTATCCGAAAAAAGTCAAGCTCGTTTCGGATAAAATCGTCGTTCGGGCCAACCCCAAGCCCAAAGACAAGGTCGCCCTGGTTACATTGGGCGGCTCGGGGCACGAGCCGGCCCTGAGCGGTTACGTCGGAGAAGGGATGCTCGACGCCTCGGTCGTCGGGGACGTTTTCGCCGCTCCCGGAGCCCCGAAGGTTCTCGAAGCCCTCCGCATGTTCAAGGATCATGCCGGTATCGTACTCCTCATTCTCAACCATGCGGGCGATGTGATGAACGGCAACAAAGCGTTCGAGCAGGCGATCAAAGAAGGGATCAACGTCAAGACGATCCTGACCCATGAGGATATCGCGCCCGGCTCTTCCGCCCCGATCGAAGATCGTCGCGGCTTGGGCGGTTGCATTCCGCTCCTCAAGATCGCCGGGGCCGCCGCCGAAACGGGGCTTTCGCTCGATCAGGTTCTCGCGGTCGCCGAGCGTTTCAATGCGAAAATGGCGACCTTAGCCGTAACAATGAAGACGGCGACACATCCGCAGTCGGGCCAATACATTTCGACGCTGCCGGACGATCAACTGGAAATCGGGATGGGCCAACACGGCGAAGGGGGCGGGACCGGGCCGCAGCCGATCACGAGCGCCGACGCGACGGCCGAGGTGATGATCGAAAAACTGATCGCCGCCCTCGGAGCGAAAAGCGGTGACCAGGCGGTTTTAATCATCAACGGCTCGGGGGCGACCACGCTGATGGAGCAGTTTCTCGTGTTCCGCAAGGCCCACCAAATTCTGGAAAGTCGCGGCATCAAAGTCGTCGGCAGTCGCTGCGAGGAAATTCTGACGGTCCAGGAAGCGGCCGGCTTTCAAATGTTTCTCGGCCTGCTCGATCAAGAACTGCTCGGTTATTACGAGGCCCCGAGCGACGCCCCGTATTGGGTTTGTCGATAGTGGGAAGTGAAAAGTATGAAGTGGGAAGCCGGAGTCAGGCACTTCCCACTTCCCACTTCCCGCTTCCCACTTCTCCGTGTCGGACGATTTCGCCGCTGAGCATGAAAATCACGTCCTCGGCGATATTCGTGCAGCGGTCTCCGAAACGTTCCAACGCGCGCCCCAGCGAGGTTAGCTGGTAAAGGGCGTTCATCTTTCCGCGAAACATTCCTTCCTCGGACAGAACTTCCGAGAGATAGGCCCGGAAGCTGACGTCGATCACTTCGACGTCGGCGGCGATGATCGACCGGGCCAACGCCAAATCCCCGGCGATGCCCGCATCCGAGGAAGAAACCCTTTCCCGCTGCGGGGCGAACAGCCGGATGGTTTGCCGGAACGCGTCCTCGACCTGGTTCGCCAGTTTGCGAAATCCCGGAAACGAATCGAGTTCAATTCCCTCCTGCTTCATCGTCTTGCACGCTTTCGCGATGTTGACGCAAAAATCGGCCATTCGTTCGAGGTCGTTGTTCACTTTAATGACGAAACAGATTCGCCGCAGGTCGATCGCCGCCGGTTGGTACAGCGCGAGCAGGCGGATGCATTCCCGCTCCGTCTCGACCTCGCGGCGGTCGATCTCATCGTCCGTCTGCACGACGGTTTCGGCGAGTTCGAGGTTGCCGCTTTCGACGGCATCGACCGCATCGACAAGGGATTGCTCGACCAACAACGCGGTATGGTCCAGTTTGAGAAAAAGACGATCCAGGCGTTTGAGGAGTTCGGACATGGGGAAAAGTGGGAAGCGGGAAGTGGGAAGTGGGAAGTAGAGGAACCGGAGCTTTTTACTGCCCACTTCCCACTTCCAACTTCCCACTTATTTTAGCCGAAGCGGCCGGTGATGTAGTCTTCCGTTTGCTTGCGGCGGGGGTTGGTAAAAATCGTGTTGGTCCGGTCGTATTCGATCAATTGACCGAGACAGAAAAACGCCGTCCGGTCGCTGACGCGGGCGGCCTGTTGCATGTTGTGGGTTACGATACAGATCGTGTAGGTATCCCGAAGCTCGCGAATCAGCTCTTCGATTTTCCCGGTCGCGATCGGGTCGAGGGCGCTGCACGGTTCGTCCATGAGCAGGATTTTCGGGGCCGTCGCCAATGCCCGGGCGATGCAAAGCCGCTGTTGCTGGCCGCCGGAAAGCGACAGGGCCGATTTCCGCAGGCTGTCTTTGAGTTCGTTCCAGATCGCGGCCGAGCGGAGCGAATTCTCGACGATTTCGTCCAGGAGGCCGCGGTTCCGGATCCCTTGCAACCGCGGTCCGTAGGCGATATTGTCGTAAATGCTTTTCGGGAACGGGTTGGGCCGCTGAAAGACCATGCCGACAACCCGGCGGAGCTGGACGAGGTCGATTCGCCGATCGTGTATCTCTTCCCCTTCGACGAAAATCTTTCCTTCGGTCCGCACGCCGGGAATCAGGTCGTTCATCCGGTTGATGCTGCGTAAAAACGTGCTCTTCCCGCAACCGCTCGGCCCGATGATCGCGGTCACGCTCTTGGGCTGGATCGACATATTGATTTTGTCGACACCGATCTTGCTCCCGTAGTAAAGCGTAAAATCTTCCGAGGTGATGATCGGCGTTTCTTCTTCGCGTTCGATCGTCGGGAGAGGTTGCTGCGAAAATTTTTGCATAATCAGGGCCAGCATGATTGGGGAAGTGCGAAGTGGGAAGTGGGAAGTGGGGAGAGAGCCGCGACCTACGGTCGCGAAGTATCATTCATAATTCTTAATTCTTAATTTTCGAAACCCTCATCCTCCGCGCAAGCGGCGGGCGATCCGGCCGCGGAGAAGGATCGCGCCGAGATTCAAAACCAGCACGAGGAGTATTAACGCGCCGACCAGCCCATATTGGTTATACGGAACCATCTCGGCGAGCCGGTCGCCGACGGCGATGTCGTAAGCCGAATACGAGAGCACCGGCGTCGGGCTCCAAAGCGGATTGAACCAGTTCGCGATTTTACCGCTCGCAACCGCGCAGGTAAACAGCAGCGGGGCCGTTTCCCCGGCCGCCCGGCTCATTGCGAGGATCGTTCCGGTCAAAATCCCCGGCAGTGAGGCTGGCAGGGTAACCGTCAAAAAACAACGAACCGGGGACGCCCCGAGTCCGAGGGCTGCTTCGCGAAAAGTTTGCGGCACGGCACGGATCGCTTCC
The DNA here is from genome assembly GCA_031549145.1 of Thermoguttaceae bacterium. Lineage (GTDB taxonomy): Bacteria > Planctomycetota > Planctomycetia > Pirellulales > Thermoguttaceae > JAVBSX01. The sequence goes on from JAVBQI010000063.1 coordinate 9,663, forward strand.
TCGCTCGCCCGGATGATCAGCGGCAGGATCAAAAGGGCCAAGGTCAGCGAACCGGCCAAAATACAAGGCGTCCCGGTCAAATAGCGGACGATGATCGCGAGGCCGAACAAGCCGAAAACGATGCTCGGAACCCCGGCGAGAGTGCTGATGCCGAGCCGGATCATCCGCGTTGAAAAACCGTCTTTCGCCGCTTCGACCAAATGGGCGGCCGTCGCGACGCCGATCGGCAAGGCGAAGAGGATCGAAAAAAACGTGACCAACAGTGTCCCGAGCAACTCCGGTCCGATCCCGCCGAGAAAATGTCCGGCTGTCGAACCGTCAAAAAAATACCCCCAATACAAGGTCCAATGCGGAGCGAGCATCGCGGCGAGATTCGTGTCGATCAAGTCGAGCATCGCCGGAATCCCCTCAAGCCCCGGCGTCCGGAAAAAATCCCGTCGGTCGATTCGGGTTTCGAGGTTTTGCAGAATCGTTCCCTCGGCATCGAACCGCGGCTGCCAAACCGTCGCCTGCTGCAAGGCGTCGTTATACCGCCGCGACATCACCCAATGCGTGGTTCCGTACCGGACTTCGGGCGGCAGGTGGGCGGTGTCTTCCCGATTTTCCGGCCCGAGCAAGGCCCCGTTGCCGTCGCTCCCGACGATCTGATTTCGCAATTCCCGAAACGCCTGGGTAAACGTCCGGCTCGGATCGACCGGCGTCGGCTCGTTCCGGAGCGCGAGGTTCGCGGTTTTCGCCGATTCGTGATACTTTCGTGCCGCTTCCAGGATCGGGGTCAGATTCGAACGCGGAGTACCGGCTAAATCATTGAGACGTTCGTACTCGGCGTTCAATTTTTCGGGATCGTCCGTTTCGCACATCGCGTTGAAAGCGCGGACGAGCCGTTTCGAGGCACGATCGGCTTCCTTGGTTTGCTTTTTCGCTTCGAGCAGGTTTTGCTCCAACCCTGCCCGAGCTGTTTCATCGGGCAAGACCTCAAGCTCGTGTTGAATCCGGGCGATTTGCTCTTTGTTTTCCTCCCGACTCGTTCGGTCCCATTTCGCGACCTGCTCCAACAGCGGTTGCGGGTCGAGCCAGGCAAATCGTTCGAGCGTTTCGTAAACCGGTCGCCTCACCGCTTGACACCGTTCGTATTCGGCCTGAACGGACGGAAGGTTGCCCCGGTTGAACCGTTCGGCCAAAAACAGTCGGTGCTCGATCGTTCCCCGAAAGAGAACGGCTTCCCGGCCCTGCATGAGCATCGGCCCGAGAACGAGGATGAGGACGAACGCGAGAAATCCGATTGAGAAAAAGCCGACCCCGCTAAACGCGGCGTTCGCCGCCGTTCGGAGTCGACGATGATTTTTCGGCCCGATCAATCGGATCCAAACATGCATCAGCGAATCGTAAATCGCGGTCACTTTTCCCAAACCGGGGACCGATCCGCCGCCGGGTCGGCTTCGGGCGAACGATTCCGTCAACAGGTTGAGCCCGAACGTAAAGACCAACAAGACCAGCCCGACGGCGAAGAGGGCGCTTCGGTGCATCGAATCGGCGGAGGTTTCTCCCATATCCCCGGCGATCGTCGCGGTCATCGTCCGAACCGCTTCGAAAAACGAACCGAACACCGCTTCGAGATCGTACCAAGGCCGGGGGACGTTCGAAGCGTTGCCGGCGGCCATCCAAACGACCATCGTTTCGCCGATCGCTCGCATCATGCCGAGGACGATCGCTGTCAGCACGCCGTTTTTCGCGGCGGGGAGGATCACTTTGACGATCGTCTCGAATCGCGTCGCCCCGAGAGCGTAAGAGGCTTCCCGTAATTCCCGGCCGAGGGACACGAGAGCGTCTTCCGCGACGCTGACGATGGTCGGCGTCGCCATAATCGCGAGAATGAGCGAAGCGTTCAGGGCGTTGGTTCCCGAAGGTAAGCCGAAGGTCGTTTGCAACCAAGGGGCGAGCACCTTGATCGCGAAAAAACCGAACGCGACCGAAGGGATCGCGGCCAAAAGTTCCAAAATCGGTTTCGCCCATTGCCGCACGCGAAAGGAAACCATATCGCTCAGGACGACAGCCGTCAAAAGGCTGAGCGGAATCGCGATGAGCATCGCCCCGGCGGTCACCAAAAACGAGCCGTAAAACATCGCGAGCATGCCGAATTCCGGCTCGGCCCGTTCGGGAAACCAATGGGACGAGCCGAACATTTCGCCGAAACGGCCGAGCCGGAGAAACGGCAGGCTTTTCCAGGCGATAAAGACGAAAATCGCGAGCACCGCGAACACCGCGAGGTTGGCGATCCGCGCAAGAACCCAGCCGCCGATCCAGGAAAGGAGGCGGTTGGTTCTGTTTTGGCGTTCGCTTTGATAGAGCATGATGTTGAGGCTTGCGCGGGGTACCGGTTAATTCGCGGAGTACCGGTTAAATGAGAAGATAGATCAATAATTCGTCAACGGGACGAAACCTTTCGCCTCGATGATTTCCTGTCCCTCTTCGCTCAGATAAAACTGGCAAAAATCCCAAAGCGGTGAACCGAGTTCGGGATAACCGTTCGTCAGCAGATAAAGCGGTCTCGAAATCTTGTAACGACCGTTCACGATCGTTTCTTTCGAGGGGAGCACGTTTTCGTAGCGGACCGGCGCGACGCCGGTTTTCACGAAACCGAGCCCGACATATCCGATCGCGCCCGGGGTCGTACTGATTCGCGTAAAAATCTGCGGGTTGGAGTTCGCGTACTCGATCTTCGCTCCCATCTTTTCGGAATCGAGCACGAGTTGGTGAAACACCTCGTAGGTTCCGCTCGAAGTGTCGCGGCTGATCGCGACGATCGGCAAATCCGGACCGCCGAATTCCTTCCAGTTCGCGGCCCCGGAAATGTAAATCTTTTTAACCTGCTCCTTGCTCAATTGCCGAACCGGGTTCGAAGGATGCACGACCAAACAGACGCCGTCCATACAAATCGCGATCGGGACCGGCACTTTTTCGAGGGAAACCGCCTTTTTGTATTCGTCCTCTTTCAGGAACCGGCTCATCGCCGCGATATCGCAACGACCGTCGATCAAGGCGGCCGCCCCGTCGCCGGAGCCGGTTTTCTTGACGGAAAATCGGAGGTCCGGCGTTTTCTCCCCGAACCGTTCGACGAAGGCGTCGATGATCGGCCCGACCGTTGTCGAACCGTCGATCCGAATTTCATTTTGAGCCAAAAGCGGAAGGGCTCCGCAAGACAACACACAGGCGAGAATTAATCGCTTGAACATAATCATTTCTCCTTGAGGTCGGAATTCGATTACTGGTTTTCACAAAAAATATCGAATCGGGCAGCAGCCGGAAGCGTCAGCGCCCGGTTTTCGACGCGGAAACACGGGGCAAACCCGGCGCTTACGCTTCGGGCTGCTGTTTGCCGTGTTCGGTTTTTTACATGAAGATCAATAACGGAATCACAAGAAGTATAGAAGGGAGAAATCAAGAAGTTTTCAAGATTATGTTAAGTTTGCGTTAAGATTTTTGATTTCTTCCCATACTTGGTGCTGTACTTCGAACACGGGCTATGTTAGAGTATGATATTCGGAACTGTAAATCATACATATCCGTCTTCCTCCCCTCCCCTTTTTTAGATCAAATTTTCGAGTTGATTGGAGTGTTGTTCGCTGCGCCGTAAAAAACACTCCAAACTAATTTTGATCCGCTCCAACGCTATGTTTCGCTCCGTCGATTATCAAACGTATTTCGGTACGTTCATTTGGAACCTCGATTTTCTGATTCTTGTACTGCTGACCCTTGTCGGAATGACGTTCGTCACGATCTGGCAGCGACGGGAAAAATCGGCACGTCGTTTCAATCTCGGCGGATGGATCGGTGTCTTGACGATTCTGCTGACCGGCTTCTTTTGGATTCGCCAGATCGATCTCGCGGCCCGGGAGCATTGGAACGCCATTTGCCAGAATATGGCTCAGGCGTATGCCGCATCTCTCGAACTGATGAATCACGAAGAAATTCCGCCGGATGCGAGTGCCGAGCCATTACCGTTGTTCAAATCGCTTTTCAGCGCGTGTGAGCACTGGCAGACGGCGAATCCGCTCATCGCCAGTATTTGTACGCTCCAAAAAATCGACGACGAAACCTACGTCTATGTCCTCGGCCCGGCCGTCGATTACGATAAGGATGGTAAATACGAAGGGGAGATGGAGGAGTGGGCACCGCCGGGGACAGTCTATCTTTACGAGGGCGAAAACGATATCGAACTCGTCAATGCGATCGCGGACGGCGAGGCGACCGGGAGTTGGTTTCCCTATGTTTTCGGCGGCAATCAGTTTCTCTGCACGTCGATTCCGATGAAAAACGCGGATGGCACGATCGATTCCGCCGTTATGGTCGACTTCTACGGCGACACCTGGATCGCCAACGTCATGGCCGCGCGGAGATCACCGCTCTACGCGACGGGAGTTTTCATCTTTGTCTGGATCGGCCTGCTCGTCGCCGTGATGCAAAATCGCAAACAGGAAGAAGAGCGGATGCGGCTCATGCTGGGAGCAACTCCGTTGGCCTGTCATTTTATGGACGATCATTACCATAACGTCGACTGTAACCAGGAGGTGCTTAAACTTTTCGATATCCCGGACAAACGCGAGTATCTCGACGGCTTTTACAAATTTTCTCCCGAACGGCAGCCGGACGGAGAACGTTCTCGCGAAAAAGCCGAACGAATGATCAAGCGGGCTTTCGAAACGGGGCAAATCGTCTTCGAGTGGATGCACCAGAATTCGAGCGGCGAACCGATTCCGGCGGAAGTTTCTCTCGTCCGGGTCAGACACGGCAACCATTTTATCCTCGTCGCTTATGTCCGCGATTTGCGGGAATTCAAGAGGAACGAGGAAGAACGCAAACAATACGCCGAAAATCTCGAAAAAGCGAAAACCGAAGCGGAGGACGCGAATAAGGCCAAGAGCGAATTCCTCGCCCACATGAGTCATGAAATTCGGACACCACTCAACGGCGTCATCGGCCTTTCGGATCTACTCCTCGGTACGGAATTGACCGGGAAACAGTACGAATACGCCGAGCTGGTCAACGCGTCCGGGAAGTCGTTGCTTTTCCTGATTAACGATATTCTCGATTTTTCCAAGATCGAGGCGGGAAAATTGGAGATCGATTCGGAGCCGTTCGATCTTCCCTCGACGGTGGAATCGGTCCTCGGCATTATAGCCTCCCGCGCGAACGGCAAGGATTTGGAACTCGGCGTCTGTTTCAGCCGGAACATGCCGCGTATCGTGAACGGCGATTCGGGACGATTGCGACAGATTCTGCTCAATCTGGTCGGGAACGCGATCAAGTTTACCGATCACGGCGGAGTGCGGATCGATGTCGCCGTCGAATCGATCGATGCAGCGCGGCTGAGCATCCGTTTCAGCGTCGACGATACGGGAATCGGCATCGCCCCGGATCGGGTCGATCGTTTGTTCAAGGCGTTTTCGCAGGCGGACGCTTCGTCCTCGCGGGTCTACGGCGGCACCGGACTCGGTTTGGCGATTTCCATGAAATTGGTTCACCTGATGGGAGGACAGATCGGCGTCGAAAGCGAACAGGGAAAAGGTTCCCGATTTTGGTTTACCGCCGTATTCGGATGCGAGGAAGACGCGCTTATCTGCCTGAAAAACGACGGGGAGAATTGCGTACGGCCCGATTGTCCTCATCTCGACGGCAGTGTTTGCGAGGTCATCGCCTATCGCGGTCCCGGCTATACTTTTGATGTCGCCGAGAAGACCGTCCTGATCGTCGACGAGAACGAGGTGCATCGAAAGACGTTGCAAAACCAGCTGCAAAGCTGGAAAATGAGCAGCACGGGCTGCGATTCCGGCGAAGCGGCCCTCCGGCTCATCGAAGACGCCGATCGGAGGAATAAACCATTCGATTTGTTCATTTTCGACAACACCCTTGCCGATGGCACCGGATTCGAATTGGCGAATCGCCTGCTCGAACGGGAAACACGCGGCGGCCGGTCGATGCCGCGTGTGATCCTGCTGCGTTCCCTCGGCGAAGAATACGACCCTGGCTTTCTTGAAAAAACGGGCGCCGCCGTTCTCGGCAAACCGGTTTTCATTTCCGCCCTGTTCGATGCGGTAATGAGCCGTCTCTTCGCGGACGCTTATACGCCTCGCCAACGCGTGTTGACAAAGGAGCATTCCGAATCCTCGCTCAAGAGGCTGCGCGGTTCGTTCGGCAAAACGATTCACGTCCTTGTCGTCGAGGACAACCGGGTCAATCAAATCGTCGCGAAAAATCTGATTGCCGAAGCGGGTTCGACCTGCGACATCGCCAACAACGGACACGAAGCGTGCGAGGCGGTTCGAAACGGCGTTTACGATGTGATTCTCATGGACTGCCAGATGCCGGAAATGGACGGTTACGAAGCGACCGATCTGATCCGCAAATGGGAACGCGAGCAGGGACGAAAGCGAATGCCGATCATCGCGCTGACGGCCAACGCTACGAAAGAGGACATTCAAAAGTGCCTGGACGTCGGAATGGACGCCTACTGCAGCAAACCGATCAATCCGACGGTCTTGTTCGAGACGATCGGCGAATTGGTTTAGCGTAAAGCTGGAGACTGTAGAATGAAAGAGGGTGTTACTTTTAGCCCCGGAGGGGCGAAGAGAAATATGGTTCATCCGACAGCCTCTGTTTTTCGTGTTGCACCGGCGCTGTGTTTCTGTACCGCAAACGGCATGCGTTCGCATGCGATTCCCGATCTCGGTTGACACCCCGGACCTTGAAGTTATACTCAAACCGGTTGGTATTCCCACCTTCAATTCCGTGCGACACCGGCATCTGCGCCGCTCGGCTCAACAATTTTTTGAAAATGACCTCACCCTTTCGCCTGCTCTTGATCGGAGATATCGTCGGCAAACCGGGCCGACACATTCTCCGCCAAAGCCTTCCGGAAATCCGGCGGAAGTACAAGGTCGATTTCGTCGTCGCCAACGCCGAAAACAGCGCCGGCGGGTCCGGCATCACGCCCGAAATTTATTGGGAGTTGCTCGATTACGGAATCGACTGCATCACTCTGGGAGATCATGCGTTCAAGCGAAAGGAAATTTTTTCGATCCTCGACGACGAGCCGCGGATCGTCCGGCCAGGCAACTGCCCCCCGGAAGCCCCGGGCAAGACCTACACGCTGCTTTCAAGCCGCTCCGGCGTTCGAGTCGGCGTCTTCTGCCTGCTCGGCCGTGTGTTCATGAACCCGGTCGACTGTCCGTTTCGGGCCGCCGATGTCATTATCGAGGAGATTCGCCGGTCGGAACGGTCCTTGAAAATCATTTTGGTCGATTTTCACGCCGAAGCGACGAGCGACAAACAGCTGATGGGCCGGCACTTGGACGGTCGGGTCTCCGCCATTCTTGGGACGCACACCCATGTCGCGACGGCGGACGAGCAGATTTTGCCCGGCGGGACCGCGTTTCAATGCGACGTGGGAATGACCGGCCCTTTCGAAAGCATTATCGGCCGAAGCATCGAGAAAGTTATGGAAGCGGTTCGCACTTCGAGACCGACCGTTTACGACATCGCCCGCAACGATTTGCGACTGTGCGGGACGGTCGTTTCCGTCGACCCCGAAACAGGCAGGGCCCTCGGCATCGAACGGATCTGCTTCAAAGAAGGTTAGAGCGTTACTGATCTTCCGAAAAAATTTTGAGCTGTTTCGTTCAAAGCCGCGTACGTAAGGAAGCGGTTTTGCAGGGACTCCGCTTCCTTACTGGCGCGGCTCTGATTCATTTTTTATCTGTAACTCTGTAATATCTCAAAAAATTCCGTTATTGAAATCCTTCTTTGTGAAACGGTTATTATTATTCGCCTTTATTTTGCCGATTGTCCCGATTTTCGGGCAGGAGTCGCTCCCGGAATCGTTGTTGACGGTTGAGCGGACGCGGCTGTCCGGGGAATTCAAGACCGTCGAACCGTCTGTCGATTGGCGGGAGGACGGCACGCTGCTGCTCCTTGAACCGAGCAGCGAGCCGTGCGGCGGAAACGACATTCTCGCGGTCGATCCGGTTACGCAGGAACGGCAAATCCTGGTCCGGGCGACGGAATTGGTTCCGCAAGACTCGCCCGTTTCGCTCGCGGTCGAGCATTTCGATTTTTCCCGCTCAGGCAACAAAGTTCTTTTGTTAACGAACTCGCAAAAGGTTTGGCGGCAAGAGACCCGGGGGGATTATTGGGTTTTCGATCGGACGAGCCGACGGCTGCAAAAATTGGGCGTTGACGCGAAACCGTCTTCGCTCATGTTCGCGAAATTTTCTCCCGGGGAACAACACGTCGCTTACGCTCGCGAGAACGATCTTTTCGTCGAGAACCTCGACTCCGGCAGGGGCGTTCGGCTGACCGATTCGGGCGGTGATCGTTTCGTTAATGGGACGTTCGATTGGGTTTATGAAGAGGAATTCGATCTGCGGGACGGTTTTCGTTGGAGTCCGGACGGCAAGAAAATCGCGTTTTGGCAACTCGACACTTCGCGGGAAGGTCGGCAAACGTTAATCGACAACACCGGCTCGCTGTATCCGACGGTCCGGCAGTTTCCTTACCCGAAGGCGGGAACGCCCAACGCCGCCAGCCGGATCGGCGTTGTCGCAATCGACGCCCCCGAACGGGAATGTTGGGTGCCGCTGCCTGGCGATCCGAGCGAGCATTACATCGTCTCGTGCGATTGGCTCTGTGAAGAAAACACGCTCCTGATCAGACAAATGAACCGCTTGCAGAACGAACTGCGATTCTTCAGCGTTTCGGAAAAAGACGGATTTCAGCGGCCGGAAAATTTTTGGACCGAAACCGATCCGGCTTGGATCGACTTGACCGAACTGCATCGGCTGTCCGACGGCAACCGGTTCGTGTTCGCTTCGGAACGGGACGGTTGGAATCATCTTTATTGGATCGACCGCCGCGATCCCGACTCGCTGCGATTGCTGACGCCCGGCAACTGGGACGTGATCGAAGTCCTCGGTTTCGACGGCGGCGGCGAGGTACCGGAAAGCGGCATCTATTTTTCAGCTTCGCCGCAGAACGCGACCCAACAGTATTTGTATCGGGCGGCACTCGACGGTTCGGAGGTGCGGCGGATCACTCCGCCCGGTCGGCCGGGGACGCATACGTATGAAATTTCCCCGGACGGTCGGCTCGCATATCACACCGAATCGCGGTTCGGCTCACCGCCGGTTTGCGAGCTTGTCCGTTTGCCGTCGCACGAAACGGTCCGAATCGAAAGCGACAACGCGGAGCTGCGCGAAAAACTGGCCCGGCTGCAACTCGGCCGGACCGAAATGTTTTCGATCCGGATTGAGGACGGTACTTCGCTCGACGGTTGGTGCATCGAGCCGGTCAATTTCGACCCGACGAAAAAGTATCCGCTCTTGCTGTACGTGTACGGCGAACCGGCGGGCCAAACGGTGCTCGATCGCTGGGGCGGGGAGCAGTACCTTTGGTTCCAAATGCTGGCCCAAAAAGGATATTTCGTGATGAGCTTCGACAATCGGGGAACACCGGCGCCGAAAGGGCGGGATTGGCGCAAGTCCGTGTTCCGGCAGGTCGGCGTGCTCGGCCCGAAAGATCAGGCGGCGGCCCTTCGCGAAGTTTTGAAGCAACGACCGTACCTCGACGCGGACCGGGTCGGGATCTGGGGCTGGAGCGGCGGCGGGTCGATGTCGCTGCACGCGATCTTCCAATATCCGGACCTGTACAAAACGGCGGTCGCGATCGCCCCGGTTACGGACGAGCGTTATTATGATACGATTTATCAGGAGCGGTATTTGGGCCTGCCTCAGGAAAATCCCGAAGCTTACCGGAACTCCTCCCCGATCACCTACGCCGAAGGGTTGCGGGGCAACCTGCTGCTCGTGCACGGCACGGCCGACGACAACACGCATTACCAGGCATTCGAACTGTTGCTCGACGAACTGATTCGCCGTAACAAAACCTTTTCGATGATGTCGTACCCGAACCGGACGCATTCGCTGAGCGAAGGAAGCGGCACTCGCCGCCATTTTTGGAACCTCATCACGAATTATTTGTTGGAGAAATTGTAGATCGGAGCCGCGACCGTAAGGGAGTGGTTTTGGGTGAGGCCTCCGCTTCCTTACGGTCGCGGCTCTGAACGAAATTGCCAAAATTTTCTGAAACTCAGCAACATACCATGCAAAACGAACCGAACGCTTTCGACGAAATTCGTCGTCGGCTCCTTGAAATCGTCAACGCTCCGAACTACCGGCCGCAAAAACCGAAAGGGCTGCTCCGGCTCATGGGCTTCGCCCCGGAAGACAAATCGGTCCTGCGCCGGATCGTCAAGAAAATGGTCGCCGCCGGCGAACTCGCCTACGGCGAAAGTCATTACATTCGACCGGCCGTCGGCCCGAAAAAAGCCCGGCCCAAGGGCCCCGAACCGGCGGCTTCGAGCGTCTCGGATTTTGCGAAGCCCAAACACGAACGGCTGAAAAAAGAACGCTTGAAAAAAGAGCGGCGAAGTCAAGAAGATATTCCGTTTTCGGAACATTGGATCGTCGGCTCGTTCCGGCGAACCGGCAGCGGCGTCGGCTTCGTCACCGTCCGGGAGCAGGACCGGGATTCGGATGAACCGACGCCCGACATTTACATCTCGTCGCATTTGACGCTCGATGCAATGACCGGGGACATCGTCGCCGTCGAGCTCTTCGACCGCAAGGAGCCGAAAATTCGTCGTCGCGGTCGCGAGGTCCGGCGCAAGGAGACCGGCGAAGAACGCGGTCCCCGGGGAAAAATCGTCAAGATTCTTGAACGCTCCTCCGAACGGTTCGTCGGGACCTATTTCGAAGACGGGGACTGGGGTTACGTTCAGGTCGACGGAAATATTTTCAACCAGCCGATTCTCGTCGGCGACCCGAGCGCGAACGCCGCCCAGCCGGACGATAAGGTCGTGATCGAGATGCTTCGTTTTCCGACGCACTATCGCAACGGAGAAGCGGTACTCGTCGAAGTACTCGGACCGCACGGAACGCCGGGACTCGACACGCTGCTGATCATGCGGGAATACGGCTTGCCGGACCAGTTTTCCGAGGCCTCGCTCAAGGCCGCCAGGGACGAGGTCGTGCTCTTTTTCGATGCTTTGCCGGACGAAGACGGCGACGGCACCGCTCCGCCGTCCGACGCCGAAGCAAAAGCCGCTTTGCGAAAGTACCTCGATTCGGTCGACCGGACCGATTTGACCGAAGAGACGATCATCACGATCGACCCGATCGATGCGCGGGATTTCGACGACGCCGTTTCGCTCGAGCGACTCGAAAACGGGCATTGGCTCTTGGGCGTGCACATCGCCGATGTGTCCCATTTCGTCAAGGACGGCTCCCCCGTCGACAGCGACGCCCGGGACCGCGGCACGAGCGTCTACCTCCCGGACCGCGTCATCCCGATGCTGCCCGAGGTGCTTTCCAATTCGCTCGCCTCCTTGCAGCCGAACAAGGTCCGTTTCACGAAATCCGTTTTTATGGAAATGACGGCCGAAGGAGTTCGCTGCAACACCGAAATCCGCAAATCCGCGATCCGCAGCACCGCCCGATTGAACTACGACGAAGTGCAAGAGTACTTGAGTGGAAAGTGGGGAGTGAGGAGTGGGAAGACGGAGAGCGAAAGCGATAAAAAAAACGAGGAAGAACAGGAAAATAAAAACTTCCCACTTCCCACTTCCCACTTCCCACTTCTCGACCGCATGTTCGAGCTCGCGATGATCCTGCGGCAACGGCGAATGACCCGGGGCTCGTTGGAAATGAACATGCCGGAGATCAAGATCGACTTGGACAAGGACGGACGCGTCGCCGGAGCCCATGCCGAAATTCAAACGGAGTCGCACCAGGTGATCGAAGAGTTCATGCTCGCGGCCAACGACGCGGTCGCCGAATTTTTCGCGGCCAAGGAGATCGCGTTTTTGCATCGGGTTCACAAATCGCCGACCTATCGCAAGCTCAAGCAGTTTACCGACTTTTTGCGGCAACTCCGGTTGGATGACGTCTCCCCCGAGACGCTGAGCGAAAATCGGTTCGCGATTCAGGACATTCTCAAACAGGTCAAAGGTAAGCCGGAAGAGACGGCCGTTCATTTTTCATTGCTCCGGGCGATGCAGCGGGCGATCTACACTCCGGAGGAGGAAGGGCATTATGCTCTCGCGAGCCCTTGCTATTGTCATTTTACCTCGCCGATCCGCCGGTATCCGGACCTTTCGGTACACCGAACACTCGACGTTTACCTTTCGGGCAAGAAACCGAAAACGGATATGAACGAGCTGTACCTTCTCGGGCTGCATTGCAGCGAACGGGAACGTCGCGCCGAAGACGCCGAGCGGGAATTGATTAAGCTCAAGCTGATCGACTACATGAGCCGCAACATCGGCATGCGGCTGCATGCGGTCGTTTCCGGCTTAAATCCCTCGGGCGTGTTCGTTCAGGGGGTCGAGATTCCGGCCGAAGGGCTGATCCCGTTGGTCTCGTTGGACGACGACGATTACCGGTTCGACCGGCGGGACCGCACGATCATGGGCCGTCGAAGCGGCCGGGAATTCCGGCTCGGCGATCGGCTCGAAGTCGAGGTGGTGCGAACCGATTTGGACGCCCGCATCATCGATTTCCGAATCGTCAAAGACGAAGAGCAACCGAAAGCGTAGCCCCCCGTTTAGCCGAGCGGCGAAGACGCCGGAGCGTATCGGCGAGAAAAATCCGGC
>JAVBQI010000060.1:0-12485 GCA_031549145.1 Thermoguttaceae bacterium
CGTAAGGAAGCGGTTTTGCGGGGTCTCTGCTTCCTTACGGGCGCGGCTCCGATTCATTTTTTCTGAAACTCAGTTTCTTTTCCCGCTGTGAGCGAAACCGGGACCGCGGGTCCCGGCTCGTTGTACAGAATAGTTCGAGGCGCCGTTTATTGCGGTTTCGTCCGGGCATAGAGTTCGGACCATTTTTGGACAGCCTCGGTCGCGGCCGAACGAAGGGTGAACGCCCGGTCTTCGGTTGCCGCCTTGAGAGCTTGCAGCGATTCGACCGTTAAAACCTCGGCCAAAGCGTTGCAGGCCGCGAGCCGGACGTTCGCTTCCTTGTCTTCCTGAATGAGATGACAAAGGGCTTCTTGAAACTCTGTGCCCAACTCCGTGTCTTTGATCGCATCGATCGCCGCGATTCTCCGGATCGGAAGCATCGAGTTCAATTCTTCAAGCAAAATCCGTTTCGTGTTCGGATCGATTTTCCGCACGATCCGCCCGAATGTCCGGGCAACGGCTTCGGGCAGTTGCTCGATTTTTTGCAGATACGATTCGATATGAAAATCGGGCATGAGTTCGTAAATCGTTTCCAAAACCTCCGGCTCCGTCCGTTCGATGCAGCGCATGATCACCGCATCGGCTTCCTTGAGATGCCGCGATTTGATCAGTTTCAAAAGGATCGAACAGGCGATCGGATCGGGGTCTTCGGCGACTTCCAACAGGAAGAGATTGAAATCCTCTCCGCTCAGGGATCGCAAGGCTTCGGCCGCGGCCCTGCGGCCGTCCGGAGAGCATTTCGAAAAAACGAAACGCAACATTTCGATCAAATCCTGGCGGGGGAGGGAGATGCTCGTCAAAAGCTGCACGAAATTCGGTTCGAGCCCCTCGATCAAGCCGGGCAGATTCGGATTGTCGCTTTTGATCCAATCGAAACCCTGGAACCGTTTGTAAGGTTGTTTTTCCTGCGGTTTCAGTGCGGTGCCGATCACGCCGAGCAGATTCCGGACGAAACGCTCGTCCTGCCGTTTCGTGATGATGATGTCGATATGCGGGGGAGCCGAGACATCTTCCAAAAAGCCGAGGAGCAGTCGGAGATAACCGCCGTGCTCTCCTTTTTCCAACAGTTCGAAAAGGAGTCGACTCGCCTGGGAATGGTGATCGCGGACCACGTTCAGGAACGAGGGATAATCCTTTTTCGTAACCAGCAGGAACGCTTTGAGCGGTTCCATTTTTTGGTGCACCGAATACCGCCGGACCGGATCTTCGAGCTCGGCGGAGAACCATTCCCGCCGCCGGTCGAGGTTGCGGAGATCGACGGCGCTGGTGCAGGCCGCCATTTCTTCGTAAAACCGCTCGGCGAAGGCGAGGACGGAATCCCCGGCCAGTTTCGCAAGCTCCTCTTTCGGCGATTCCAGGAAGGGGATGAGGGATTTCATTGCGTCGTAAACGCGGTATTTCAAGAGCACGGGGACGGCCGCTTGCAGCAGTTTGAAATTGTTGCTCCGGACGGCGGCGTCGAACAGCTTCGCGAGACGATCCGCATGCACCGCCTTGGTTTTGATCCATTCCTCCGATTGGGCTAAAAAACGAATCAAAAGTTCGATGTGAGTCGCGGGATCCTGTTTCAAATAGAGCGCATCAAAGGCGAGGGACCGAATTTGCCAATCCGGATTGTCCAAAAGAACGCGCAAAAGATCGTTGGCCGAGGGATTGTCGGTTTTGGCGAGAAATTTGACCGTTTTTTCAAAAAAGGCTGTCGTCATGCGAAAGAAAAAATTCGAGTGCGGCTAAGGCACCGGCGTCTTCGCCGCTCGGCTAAACGGCAAACGGTTAAATCCTTCGGCCGAACCATTGAAAACAAAGCTCCCGGATCGGATCGACCTGTGAGGCGAAATCCGAATGGGCGAGCGCTTTTTGAAAGCAATCCGCGTCGAGAAAAATCATCGCCGGTTGCCGAAGGTCGAGCGTCTGCACGATTTGATCGAGGAGCGTTCTCGTTTTTCGATCAATCGTGTGAAATTTGCACAGGTCGTTATACAAGGCCTGATGCCCGACCTTGGGGCCGAAAAGTCCGAAAGGCATTGGGGTTGCTTTTGAAAATGAAGGGACCGTTAAGGGCAGTGTCGGGATACTATAAATACTAGCCCCAAGCGTCAGCGCGGGGGGATTGAACCCGAATATAGACGCAATTATCCTCCCGCGCTGACGCTTGGGGCTAGTAATTCCGTTGGTCCAATAATTTGAGTTATCAAGGCACTCGTACGCGAAAAGATAAGATACCCGGAATTCTCACGAAAAACAAGCGAGTTATTGCAAGGAGGACTGCCGAAACAGGAGCTTTTTCCGATTTTTTGTGGGGTCGTATCGAATTATCCTGTCGCGATCTTGGCTCAATTGACGTTGACTTTTAGGCTCCTTTCCTGAATAATGCCGAAAATCGAACCCGAAAGCAAACTCGACAAGAAAAATGATCATTATTTGAGAGCCTGCCCATGTCAAAAACCCCCGCGTTTTTCGTTTTACTGGTTTTGCTGATTCTCTCCCTTTCCGGCTGTAAAAAGGCGGAACCGACTGCGGAACCGACCCGGGGACCGCAAGAAGCCGTTTCTCCGACCGAGACGAAAATCGATCCCAAACCCGCCTCAAAAACCGCCGAGCCTCGGCTCAGCCTCGCCGAGCGTTTCGCGAAGCGTTCGGCGGAGCAACCGGCTCCCGGTCAGCCGTTGAAACCGTTTCCCGGGATTACGGCGAACGATATTCTCGAAAAGATGGTCGCGACGTACCAATCGGCGAATTCCTACGGAGATCACGGGACCATTATTTTGGAACTCGAAGGGGGGGAAATCACCGATTGGCCTTGCACGTTCGTCTTTCAATCGCCGAATCTCGTCCGTATGGAGGTCGCTCTCGGTCAATTGGTCTGCAACGGCGCCGATCTGTACGCGCAAATCGTTCCGCTTTACGGGCAGGTTTTGGAACTGCCCACCCCCCGGAAACTGTCGATTCCGGAGCTTTATCCCGATTTGCTCCTCGCCCAGGCAATGAACCTTCCGATTTCTCCGCAGATCACCTGGGTTCCGCCGCAGCTGTTGCTTTTTTTCGCTAAAGATCCGCTCAAAACGCTCTTGCCGGAGAAGGCGACCGTCGTTCTCGCCGAGCCGGAATGGTTGGGAGAAAATCCGTGCGACCGAATCGAAGTCGAGGGACCGGACGGTGTTCGAACCTTTTGGGTCGATCGGCAGACCTTCGCCCTTTTGCGATGGGATTTGCCGATTGAGAATCTTCCGGAGCAAGGAGGGAAAAGAGTGGTTTCCTTGCGATTGGACATGAGCGACGCGCTGCTCAACCCGAGCCTCGATCCTGTCGCGTTTCAAATGGGCTGGCCGGAGGATGCGGTCCTGCTCAAGCAGCTCACCCCTTGGCCGCTGCTTTTGTTGGACAAAAAGCTCGCGAACTTCGATTCGATCACGATCAAAAGTCTCGCCAACAAAGAGATTCCGCTTTCCCAATATGCCGAAAAGACGATCGTCCTGTTGTTTTGGAGTGCGAAGAGCGAGTACTGCCCGCCGGCGCTGCGGGAAATATATACGGTTTACCAATCGCTCAAGGACAACCCGAATATTCGGATGATCGCCGTTTGCGTCGACAAGGACCCGGCCGCCCCGGCCGATCCGGAAGAGGCGATCGCGGCGGCCGATGCGGAAATCGCGGTCTCCAACGAAGAGGTGATCAAGACGCTCGCCGATCTCGGCATGCCGCAGCTGCCGACCTGCCGGTTGACCTCGCTCGATTTGCGGCTGTCGTTGCATTTAGACCTGTTCCCCTCGCTCGTGATGCTCGCTCCGGGCGGAGTGCTCGCCAAATACTACCCGCCCGGAACGATTCCGGCCGAGGAGATTACCGCCGGGATCAACGAGATTTTGGACAAAAAAACCGACAACCTGACGATTCAACACGATTATCAACGGCAACAGGTTGAATATCGAGAGATGGTTCAAGAGTTCGCGGAATCCGATTATTATGCCCTTCCGGACGAAGACGAGCAGGTGCCGGACGCGACGATACTTCCGCAACATTTTCCGGAAAACCTCTCGTTTCAGGAACGATTCGCGATTCGGGACCTGAAGGGGCCGGGCAACATTCTCGTCGTTCCTCCAGGCGAAGAGGGGGCGGAGCCGACATTCCTTGTTCCCTACGAATTGAATTCGCTCGCTCATTTCGATGCCCAGGGTAACATTCGCTCGCGGATCGTTCTCAAATCGGTGCTTTCGGACGAGCCGATCACCTTCGTGCGAACGGCCGTCGATTCGAAAGGGAATCGCCTTTTCGCGGCCTCGGCGTTGAACGGCAGCCGGATACACCTGTTCAACGAATCGTTCGAGGTGATCGATTTTTACCCTAAAACCAAGGCCGAGGCCGACACGATGATGATTACGGACGTCCGGTTCGCCGATTTGGACGAGGACGGCGAGCCGGAAATTCTCATTTCCGGAATCGGAACAGAGAATACAGCCGGAATCGGAACGGAGAGCGCGGCGGGGGCCTCGGCTTGTTCCGTTCGCGCTTTGCGGTTGGACGGAACGGAACTTTGGAGATATACCGATATTTCGGATCCCTACCAAATCGGGATCGCCCATTCGCAAGGGCGACCGTCGGTCCTTGCAATGAACCCGAAAGACGAAACCTCGACGCTTTTCGAATTGGATCTCCAAGGGAATCGAATGCGGGAAATCGAACTCAAGGACGGCAATCCGATCGGCTGGTTCGCCGTCGCCGATCTCGCGGGAAAGGGTAATTCCAAGATTTGCGTCAAAATTCCCCACCGTCGGGAAAAGAACAAAATCCATATCGCGGAGATCGACCGCAGCGGCAGCCAGCTTTGGGAATACCCGTTGGAGCCGGCCCAGCACCGGGTCCCGATCGAATCGATGCTCGCAGCCGATTTGCTCGGCGATGCGACGAAAGAATGGGTTTTCGCCTCGGCCGACGGCGTATTGCACATTCTCGATTCTTACGGCAAAATGCTCGCGAAATACGCGCACGGCAAGCGGCTGACCGGGTACACCGGCACCGCCTGCGGCGAAAAGAAGCTGCTGCTCGTCTCCGACCCGGGGGCGATCACGGCCTACGAGATTGAAAACCGGGAATCGCCGTAAGCATGACATTGTGCTGAAAAACCGGGGGACCGGCTCAATGTCGACGGAAGGCTCCGCAACGGGTCGCGGCTCTTTGTACTTGCCGTATGTGCTCAAGAAGGTGCGACCGGTCCCGGCTCTTCCAGCTCATAGATTCCCGCGAGTTCGCGGTATTGCTGGGCAGCGTCAAGCCCGTAACCGACGACGAACTTCAAGGGCGTTTCGAAGCCGACGTAATCGACGGGGACCTCGACGACCCGGGCTTCGGGCTTGTCCAAAAAGGTGCAAAGCCGAATTTCCCGCGGACGGAGCAACCGGAGATGTTCGAGCAGTTTCGCAAGGGACCGGCCCGTATCGACGATGTCTTCGACAACCAGAATGCGGCGATCGGCAAGATCGACCGAGGGGGAAAACCGCAACTCGACCGTTCCCGAGGATTCCAATCGGTTTCCGTAACTGCTCGCCGAGACGAATTCGATTTCGAGCGGGACCGTGATCCGCCTCGCCAAATCGGCCAGGAATATGAAACTCCCTTTGAGAACACCGAGCAAGACAAGCGGCCGACCGTCCGACTCGATCTTTGCCGCGAAATCTCCGGAAATCCGGTGCGCCAGTTCGGCGACCCGCTTTTCGATTTGGCGGGAAGAAATCAATTCTTTCAAGAGCGACTTGTTTTGCGGCATCGCGGCCTCCGCTTCCTTTGGACCTGTAAAACAACATTAACAATCGTCTTTTTTTAACTACGGAATATGCGGAATAACGGAATAGACGGAAATGTAAAAAATCCGCGTTTTTCCGTGTTTTCCGTCTTTCCGTGTGTTCCGTAGTTAAAAAAACAAACAATGAAAATGTCGGTTTTTTGTGCCAATTGTAAGGTTATTTTGATACGGCTCCTTGCGGGCGAGGCTCCGACTCGTTTTTTAACCGAGGCACGGTCCGACCCCCTTGACGAAATCCGGGCGGAGGGGATAATGTTCGCTTCTTTCGTTGACATTTGGCCCCGTCGTCTAGCGGTTAGGACACGGCCCTTTCAAGGCCGCGGCACGGGTTCGATTCCCGTCGGGGTCATTTTCTTATTCCGAAGTCGGTTGCAATTTCCCGGCTTCAATTGCGGCAGCGGCCCGGCGAGGTCGCGATTTCGCTTGGTTTTACCGAGCCGCCGTTGCGGTTTATCTTTTATGGAGCGATGTCCCGTTTTCCTGGGGCAGGACGACTTTCGTTTCCCGTTTGACGAGCGATTGCACGACGCTGGTGTACATCTCCGGTTGGTAGCGGCGATACAACTCCGAGATAAATTCGGCTTCCTTTTTGTTGCGGCGCTGTTCGCGAATTTTTTCCCGAATCGAAGTTTGCGTCTCCAAAAACGGCGTATAGCGCCGATCTTCCCGTTCGAGGACCCGAATGATGTGCAAGCCGGTTTGGTCTTCCAGAATCGGGCCTAATTTTCCGACTGGAGCGGAAAAAACCTCTTTTTCCAAAACCGAAGAGGCGAGCGCGCCCTCGGCGGTCCAAGGCCAATCGCCCCCCTTGGCGGCGGTCGGGCCGTCCGAGTTGTGCTTGGCGATCTCTTCGAAGGGGGCTCCATGCAAGACCTGGTCCCCCATCCAGGCGATTTTCTTCCTCGCTTCCTCTTTCGGCATTTGGGGGGAGAACCGGACCGTCAATTGTGCCCAGCGTGCCCGCGGCTTGTGTTCGAAATCGCTCAGGTGATCATTGTAGTATCGCAGCATTTCCTCGTATGTGCATTCGCCGTTCGCGGCCTGACCGATGCTGACGTGCATCCAGTTTTCCGCGATAAACTTGCGAATAAAACCCGCTTTTTCCCGATCGAGGGAGGAACCGGTCTCTTTTTCCAAAATCTCGCTGAGTTCGCTGCGCGTTGAGACATTGAATTTTTTCAACAAATCGGGAAAGACCCTGTCTTCAAACGAATCTCCCAATTTTCGTTCCATATCCTTGATTTCGTCTCTTTTCTTTCCCATCGCAAAATCGCAATACAGCAGCGTCGCTTTGATTTGGTGCTCCAACAAGATCGGCAACAATTCGGCGACGATCGCGCTTTTCTGAGCTTGAATCTGCTCTTCGGTGTAATTCGCCCGGACTTCCGGCGGCATATTTTGGAGCTGGTCCCGGACGTTGAAGTAAGCGATTTTTTTCGCTTCGGGGAGGATGTCGCAACCGAGAATCACTTCGGTTCCGACACGGGCGATCGTTTCCGCTCCGGGGCAAGGGAGCACCTCGACGATGTTGGGATCGACTTGGAAGCGGGAATCGGTTCGCTGTCTTTGCCCCGAATGGAATTCCGTTTCGTAACCCCCGAGAGGTGGAGGAAAAATGGGGGAGGTCGCGACGTCCCCGAAGCCGGTATTAGGCGACGGCGGGATGATTTCCTGAGGGACTCGAACGGGGAGCGGCGGTTGAACAAAGCTCTGTTGTTGAGCGAATTCCGGCTGTTGGCCGAATTCCCGCTGTTGAACGTAGTCCGGCTGCCGGGCAAAACCCGGTTGTTGTTGGGGAAGGTTGGGTTGCAGAAAGGGATCAACCGCATAAGCGGGATTCGCCTGAGATTCGACGGCCGACGAGTCAACATTTTCCGGTTCGTAAAGGGTAATTTCTTGCGAATCGAAGCGAGGCCGCTCGGCTTGCCGCACGTATCCGACCTGGGAAACGGCTCCGTCCGCGAAATCCGACGGGATGGGGAGAGGCGGCAAGGCCGCAGGAGCCGCAGCCGCTCCCGAGACCGCCGGGTTGGTAAACTCATCTTGCAAAACCGTGAGTGGTTCGTTGGCGGCGATCGGTTGGAGAGGCCGTTCCGCGAGATCGAAGGGAGCGGTTTTCCCAGCTTCCGTCGTTAATTGCTGCGAAAATTGGGAAAAGTCGGGGAGGGGTTCGGCTTGGGGGGATTCGACTGGGGGTAATAAGGGGGAGGAAAGATCGGCGTGTTGGTAGTCATTTGGCAGGTTTTTGGGGCGATTGGCCGCTTGCCCGACATCCTGATAGGGATCGGCCGCTTCCGATTGATACTCTTCCGACCGCATTTTCAGCGGTTTTGCCTCGGATTTACCGTATGTCGAGTCGGCCGGTTCAAAGAGGGGGGCATCGGCGTTGGAATTTGAAAAATTTGGGGCATACGCCTCTTCTTTAAAAGAATTTTGTTCCGAAAATTCTTTTTCAGCGAATTCGGGCCGTTCCCAGCCGAGCAGCGAACAGCACTGATCGATCAGGCTTGGCCGCAAAAGGACGATACCGATGATTGTGAACGAAGCAAAGAGAAAAAGCCAATACAACTGCGATTTCACGATTTTCCTCAATTGAAAAAAGCCGGTCCGGCAAATCAATTTTCGAGCCTATAACTAAAATATTTTGGCACTAAACGCGGAAGTATAGGAAAAAAGCCGACCCGAACGCAAGAGGAAAATAGCCGTTTGGCCGTTTAGCCGAGCGGCGCAGACGCCGACGCTGCGACTCTTGACAAGATAGGAGGAATAGAAAAGAGCCGTAAGTGCGGAGACGCGCAATATGTAGCCCCGTGTACAAGCCGCACATGTTACTTTCGTCACCCCCGCGCAGGCGGGGGTCCAGAGGGAAACCGTAATCTCTGGATCCCCGCCTGCGCGGGGATGACGGAAATTGAGGTCTCTCACGAAGATCAATTCGATAGACGACACACGGCCCGATTATGATACCCTCGATTGAAAACCGCTCCTCTAACCCGGTCGGCGGCGGCGTAATTTTTTGGCGTCCTGCTCCAATTGCTGCTTCCATTCCGAAAGGAGCTTGAGCGCATCGATCGGCGTCAGGCGGTTCATATCCGTTTGCCGGATTTCTTCGATCACAGGATGATCCTCCGGCCCGAAGAGTGAAAACTGCATCGTCCCCCCGCCCGGTGTCGTTTGCGTAAACGTCTCCCGTTGGTGCTCGCTCGCCGCCGGTTCGAGATGGTGCGACGTCGCATCGAGATGCGTCTTTTCCAAATCGGCAAGAATCTCCCTCGCCCGGAAAATCACCTCTTTCGGGACCCCGGCCAATCGGGCGACGTGTATGCCGTAACTCTTGTCGGCCGCACCGGGGACGATCTTGTGCAAGAACGCGATCTCCTCGTTCCATTCCCGGACGGCGACGTTCAGGTTCGCGATCCGCTCGAACGATTCCGCCAAATCGGTCAGCTCATGGTAATGCGTCGCGAAAAACGTCCGGCAGTTGACCCGTTCGTGCAGGTATTCGACGATCGCCCAGGCCAACGAAATGCCGTCGTACGTGCTCGTCCCGCGGCCGATCTCATCGAGTATGACCAAACTCCGGGCGGTCGCCATATTCAAGATTCGGGCCGTCTCGGTCATTTCGACCATAAACGTGCTCTGTCCCCGGGACAACTCGTCGCTCGCCCCGACGCGGGCGAAAATCCGATCGACAATTCCGATTTCCGCTTCCTTCGCCGGAATAAAACTGCCGATTTGCGACATCAGCGTCAACAGCGCGACCTGCCGGATAAACGTGCTTTTCCCGGCCATGTTCGGGCCGGTAATCAATTGGATTGTCCCATGCCGGTCGTCCGATTTCGTGTCGTTCGGAACGAACGTCCCCGCCGCTTCGGTCAAATCCAACACCGGATGCCGACCGTCGAATATCATCAGGACCGGTTCCTCGACGACGCGAGGGCGGCAGTATCCCCGTTCCCGGGCCAACACGGCGAGGTTGGCAAGCACATCGAGATGGGCGAGGGCGTGAGCCGTTTTCTGGAGTCGGGTCTTGGCTCCGGCGATCCGGTCGCGCAGCTCGTCGAACAGTTCCGATTCCAGTTCGCTCCCCCGTTCCCCGGCCGAAAGAACCTGCTCTTCGTATTCCTTCAATTCCGGGGTGATATACCGTTCGGCGTTGCGAACCGTCTGCTTGCGGATGTAACCTTCGGGAATTTTCGAGGCCTGCGTGTTGTTAATCTCGATGTAATAACCGTAAACCCGGTTGAAGCCGATCTTGAGGTTGGAAATCCCGGTCCGCTGCGATTCGCGGGTCTGGTACTCGGCGATCCATTTTTTGCCGCCGCTCTGCAAATCGCGCAGGGAATCGAGTTCGGCGTTGTAACCGTCCCGGATAAATCCGCCCTCGCGGGAACTCAAGGGGCACTCGTCCTGCAAAGCCCGATTCAGTTGTTCTGCGATTTCCTCGCAAGGGTCGATAAAATCGTGCAGCGACCGGAGGAACGAACCGTGCCGGTCGGCAAGCCGTTCCCGGAACAGGGGGAGCACCCGGAGCGTCCGGCCGATTTGGGCGACGTCCCGAGGGGTCGCCCGGGCTTGCAACACCCGGGTCAAGAGCCGCTGCAAATCGTACACACGCCGCAAATGTTCGCGAATCTCCCGCGTCCCGGCATCGTCGTTCAAAAGCTCCTGGATCGCGTCTTGCCGGACGGTGATTTCGGCGAGCCGGGTCAACGGGCTTGCGACCCATTCGCCCAGGAGCCGCGAGCCCATCGAAGTGATGCACTGGTCGAGCACGTACAGGAGCGAGCCTTCCCGACGGCGGTTGCGCAGTGTTTCGGTGATTTCGAGCGAGCGGCGACTCGCCTCGTCGATTTCGAGCTGCGAACCGACCCGGTACGGCAGCAGGGCGTCGATGTGTTCGAGCGATTGCCGCTGGGTTTCCGCGAGATAATCGAGAATCCCCCCGGCCGCCCGAATCGCGGCCGCATCGCCCGGCTCGGACGTAAAACCGAACCCTTCGAGCGTCGCCGTCCCGAATCGCTTGAGCAGCGTTTCGGTCGCCGTCCGCAGCCCGAACGCCCAAACCGGCCGGGTCGTCAGCATCATCCGTTCGCGAAGGGCGCTCGGGACGTTGCTTTCAAACGATTCCGCGACCAAACATTCGCTCGGGCCGATCCGGGCCAGTTGATCGGCGATCTGTTCCCGCGGAAAGGCTCCGGCGAAAAAGTGCCCGGTCGAAAGCTCGACCCAGGCGAGACCGACCGGGGCAGAGTTCGATTCGGCGTTCAAGCCGGCGGTTTCAGCATCGGCCTGGGATTTCGACGGCTCCGGATAGACGAGGGCGGCCAGATAATTACATTTTTTCGGGTCGAGCAGAGCCTCTTCCGTGATCGTCCCGGGCGTCACGACGCGAACGACCTCACGTTTGACGAGCCCTTTCGCTTTTTTCGGGTCTTCGACCTGCTCGCAGACGGCCGCCCGATATCCGGCCGAGATCAACTTGCCGATGTAGGAATCGAGTTGGTGATGGGGAAACCCGGCCATCGGCATGGGGTTGGCCCCTTTTTCGCGGCTGGTGAGCGCGAGCCCGAGCACCTGGGCGGCGGTTTTGGCGTCTTCGTCGAAGAGTTCGTAAAAATCCCCCATCCGAAACAGAACCAGCGCGTTCGGGCAAGCCGCCTTCGCGTCGAGATACTGCTTCATCATCGGTGTTGTTTCGGAACTGGACATGGGCCGTATTCTAGCAGAATCCCGCCCGAAATCGACCCCCGGCGAGCCTCTTCAGGACAAATGCCGTTCGCTGGCGAGTGTTTTTCGAGGATCATCATGATATTTTGTTTTCAAAGAGCCGCAAGTGTAGCGCAGCGTAACTTGCGGACCTTGTACTGGGTCGGAAACGGCAAGGTCCGCACTTTTCCGCGGTCCGAATGTTGCAAGGGCGGTGTCGTGTACAAGGTCCGTAAGTTGCGCGATGCTACACTTACGATTCTTTTTAAACGTCTCATTTTATTCTTGATTCGTCATACCAAATCAAAAGAGAATTTTTCTGATTGACAACGTAATTGATCCGAGCTCGCAGGGATTCTTCATCGAAACAAAAGCGAACCGAGCCGGAGGTTGTCCACCAAGTTTGTTTCCCGAAACGGTCGTTCAAGGCCTTGCTCGCCCGAGCCTTGAAATTGCGGAGAAAAGTCTCTTTCGTAATCTTTTATGGAGCGGCGACAACCAAATGAAAATGGTTCGCGAGGATCGCGATTGCATAAAGATCCCAGTGGTATTCTTCAGCGATTTTCAGCCAGCGTTCGAGAACGACTTTAGCATGTTCATCTTGAAAAAAAACGGCTTTGCCCTGTAAAGCGTTTTTCAAAAGAAGATTATCGCGAAAACATTCGGCTCCAAATTCATTGTCGTTTTCGTTGACGAAGCCTCGCTCGTCTCCCGGCAACCATGCCCCGTAAGTCGTAGAAGTCACCATCGCGTAAGTGTATCGTGATGTATCGAAAGGATCATATTGATGAAATCGACACTAGTCCTTAACCAAGCGAAGCCGGAAAGGGTTTAAACGAAAAAATCTGAAATCCTCCTTGTTTTTCAGCACCAATCGCTGAAAATGGTTTTACGAAAGCCAACCCAAGAAAGGATTTCAGATGAATACGAAAATACACGA
>JAVBQI010000056.1:0-12857 GCA_031549145.1 Thermoguttaceae bacterium
GAAAACGAGGGGGCGAGTTGTGCGGCGGAGCGATTGAACGGCAAGCGTTACAGCGACTGTTGGTTGACGAACCTCTTCGTCGCCGCTTCACTCGGCGGAACCAAAAAATCGCCCCTCAAAATACGAAAAGATTAGAAAAAACAAAAGACATCCAACCACCCCAAGATCGAAGACCGCCGTCGCCCACGGATTGATCGTCGCGGCTCCGAAGCAACCGCACGATGCTTCGCCCGTCAACGCTTTGTACAGAGACACCGCCGCGAAGACCGAAAAGCAACCGACCGTTGCGAGCCAGGTCAGCTTTGGTAGCAAACCGAAAAGCAGCCAGATTCCGAAGAACAACTCGAACTCGACGACGAGGATGTTGAACCAACTTGCATGAAGCAGCCCCTCGCCCAAACTCGGCGTTGTCGCCAGCTGATGAGCTTACATCAAACCCGCCGCCAGCAGCACCAGCGCGATTCCCACCCGCAAGCAGGCTTCCGCTCGGGTTCGGAGCAGGGAATATGGTTTCAAGGACTCGGTCATTGGTTACATAAAAGCTAAACTATCTAAGGGCCTTTTTCAATACTGTAGATAAGACCAACTGCTGGTAAATGAGCGAAAAAATCTAAAATTCTCAAAAAAATATTTTTGGCCTAAGGCAAATCGCACTAATTTAGTAGTCTATCGTCCGTCTTTCAATACGCCGGGGTCGGCGGCCGGTAGTGGGCAACATCGATGCCGCAAAACCATTCGATGGTCCGCTCCAGACCTTCCGACAAAGACGTCGCGGGAGACCAGGCGAGTTTCTCCTTCGCCAAGGCGATGTCCGGACAGCGGCGGGCCGGATCGTCTTGCGGCAACGGCCGGAATTCCAGTCGCGGCTTGATGCCGGTTCGTTTGTGCAACAGCGCGCCGATCGTTTCGGCCAATTGCAACACCGACCGCTCTTCGGGGTTGCCGAGATTGACCGGGCCGATGAAACCGGTGTCGTTGTCCATCATCCGAATCAGCCCCGACACCAAGTCGTCACGGTAACAGAACGAACGGGTCTGGGAGCCGTCCCCGAAAATCGTCACGCCCTCTCCCGCAAGGCCTTGTCGGATAAAGTTGGAAACGACCCGACCATCAAACGGGTGCATTCGCGGGCCGTACGTATTGAAAATCCGGGCGATGCGGACCGGCATTCCATATGTTCGGTGATAATCCACGAACAACGTTTCCGAGGCCCGTTTTCCCTCGTCGTAGCAGGCTCGCGGGCCGATCGGGCTGACGCGGCCGTGATAGGTTTCCGGTTGCGGATGAATGTCGGGGTCGCCATACACCTCGCTCGTCGAGGCCAACAGAATTTTCGCACGGGAGGACAACGCCAGTTCCAGCATATGGATCGCTCCCAGGAGCGACGTTTTGCAGGTCTTGACCGGATTGTACTGATAATGCCCCGGAGCGGCGGGGCAGGCCAGGTGATAGATTTCGTCGATTTCCAGCTGCAACGGTTGAGTCACATCATGCCGGATGAGTTCGAAATTCGGCTCCGTCAGCAGATGCGTGACGTTCGATTTCTGGCTGGTAAAGAAATTGTCGATGCAGATCACATCGTCGCCGCGTTGGACGAGTCGCTCGCACAGATAAGAGCCGATAAACCCGGCCCCGCCGGTTACTAAAATGCGCTTGGTGGAATTCATGGATCGCAGGTAAGTAAGAGCCGTCATAAATCCTATCGGACATCGCGACGCCCGTCATGGGATGCTTACGCTTTTGCCGTCTTGAACATCGGCCAGGTCCGTGAGAAGTCTCGGATCGGTATTGGGGCTCATTCCATGCACCGAACCGTCACCGACGAGGAAATGACAAGTGCCGCCTGCATGAGCGGAACCGAAACTGTAATAAACGAAACCGATCTGGTCCTCTCCCACCGAATGATAGGGCGTGCCGTTGGGGTTGTAGGCTTTCGAATCCTCATACTCCCAAGGCGATTTCGCGATAATCGATCCTCGTTTGCGCTCTCGATACTGACCGTCGTATCCGCAAATCACGTTACCGATCGGCGTCTGATTGACGATCGCCATATCGATCAGCCGGCCCAGATGGTGATACCGCCCCCCATGATAGGCGGACAGAAACGAACAGTCCCACGCTTCGTAATAGGAGTCGCACTTGCCCATTTGCATGAGGGGGATGTGTTTTTCACCGAGAACCAATTGGTTCGACGCCCCGTCCGACCACCAGGACATGCTGTCGCGAGGAGTCCAGCTGTTGAAATCCATCCTGCTAATATAGTCCGGTGAATCGGGGGCGGCATATGCGGCCGCGGCCTCTTTTTCAAGGCCGATATCCGTAAAATCGCTTTCCGTGGTTCGCAAGTTCGCGATTTTCGCGGCACGGAGCGGGCCTTGTTGATACTTATACATTCCATGCTCCTCGCAGGCGTCATGATAAAACGACCAACGCGGTTCCGTGACCTCGACGACAGAACCCGAAGGAGGGGACGAAGGTGACAAAGTCGGGACGAAAACATCAAGCGTGTGGGCCGTAAAAGGCTCCTTGGTGTGAACCACGACGGCGTAATCCGCAAGGGGCCCGTTTTGACCGTATTTTTCGGAGATGCCGAATGCCGAACCGTCCACACCGGAAACGACCTTGGGCGGAGTTCCACCCGAAACCGGCGGTGTTTCGGACCAGTCGGCGACGGAAATCATCGTGTCACCGGCCCGCCGGGAAGGACATTTGAATAACGGAATGGAAGCCGTGCTTGTGTAGGCAACCGATGTCCTTGTCAAGACGTTGTGGGAAAAATTATTCAATGGCATCCCGAACCCCGAATAAAGTTTGGAACCGTTTTGAGGCCTTAAATCTCTGGACACGAATGCTGCCAGACTATCCACCTCCGTTTGATCTTCGCAGTACGGCAGGATGAGCAGCCAAAAACTGGCGCGTTCCGAATGAACACAGATCGGGGGAAGCCCTTTTTTTGTGGAGATGAAATTATGAACGGCTAGCCCAATTTGTTTCATGTTATTGATACAGGAAGTGCGTCGGGCCGATTCCCTCGCCATTTGAACGGCGGGAAGGGTGATCGCGAGCAAAACGCCGATGATCATGATGATGACCAGCAGCTCGATCAGCGTAAAACCAGAGAAAGGGCGCATTGTTCCTCTTCGCGCGGAAGCATGGTGAGCCTTGAGCATGGTGAGTGTTTCCTTTCGTGGAAAATGAAAAGGTGGTGTTTTCATGTTGTTTCAATCGCAACGTTTCTTTATTGTGTCGGGCTAGGAATTCAAGTCTTGTATTCCGATACTGTTCAGAATTTATTTGCGGATCGTTCGTTTTTTCATAACAAGGGCACGAATCAACAGCAACGTGACAATCACCAAAACCGGCAGGCCGAACCGCAGAAATACCGTCAGCGCGGACCGTTGCGGGTAAACTTCGCCGGGCGGAGGGTAAAGCCAACCGCGATGTTGCAATAACAACCAGCCAAACAATTTTTCGCGATACAAAGCCCCGGTCCAGGAATTATGCAGACTGGTATCATATTCCGTCAAATGAATTTGGGCTCCGCGCTCTTGAAGAGCCCGAACGTTCTGGCGAACCTTCTCGATCGGCGCGAAGTTGTCACGGGTCGAATTGAACATCCAGAAATTCATGTTTTGAATCTGGACTTCGCCGATTCCCTGAAGAGTCGGAGTCGAGGAACAGGTCGCGATCGCGGCCAACAAATCCGGGTAGAGAGAGGCCATTTTCCAGGCCCCGCTGCCGCCGGCACAAATGCCGATCGCACTGATTCGATCCCGGTCGATGGGATAATCCTTTAAAAGGCCGTCGAGGATTTCCTTGGCGATGGTCAACGGGGCGTCCCCTTGTCCCTCTTGAGAAAGGCTCGTTTCCCAAGATATGCTGTCCTTCGGACGTTGAGTGGCGAGAACGAAGAAATCGCGACGATTCGGACCGAAAAAAAACTCGGCGCTATGCTGAAAATGGGCAAGCTGATTCCGGTTTTCGCTACCGCTTTCCCCCGCCCCGTGAAATATGATGATAAGGGGATATTTTTGACCGGCCTGGATCGTCTCCGGAATTCGCAAACGAAACAAAATCGGCTCGTCTTTGTAGCGACCGCCGGTATAGCGGTAGGACATGACCGCGAAACAGTCGACGATATCCAGGTTGGCGTAGTAGCCGGACTCATCGGCCCGGCTGACCGAGTGCGTCAGGCCTAGTTTCGTGGCATCGGCTGCGGGCGGCTTAGCCGGTTCCAGCATCTGGAACCGGCTTGGGGAAGACTCATCGCCTCCCTGGAGAAAGGGCGTGAGGGCAAAAAACGCCCCGAGTGACAATACACAAAAAAGAGGGACTATGCGAAAGGACATGATGGTCAACCGATGATGTTTCGTAGAGGGCTATTCCTCATTTTTCACATTATCTTTTTGCGGTTTTCGCCGCCGCAGTTGCAAGAGCACGAGGATGATCCCGATGCCGAGGAGCGGAACGAGGAAAAAACGCCAGCCCAACGTTCCACTCTCTCGATAATCGCTGAGTAACGAATAGTCCGCCCGACAAATCCAATCCCAGCCGGCCGACAGCCCTGCCATCGCCAGATGATGCCACCCTTTGTTCAAGATCACCAGCCCGACAATCGTCAGCGCGAGAAGTATTTTGACCGAAACGACGTAGCGAATTGAAAGCAAGCCCCATTTCGCAACAATGTCGAACAAAAGCCAGGCCGCGATCAGCCAAAGAACCGGCGTGTACCAAAGCGGCCAGTAGCGCATATCGAGATAGTAGGCCATCTGCTGCGGCGAGGGCATGTCGAGTGGATCGACGAGGGTGAATACCCCTGAAAGGATCGCTGTAAAAACAACGACGCTCCAGAAAGACAAAGAGGAGGAGCTTTTTGAAGGCGACGATGTATCCGATGTCATAAAACTTGCAAAAGGTTATCTCAGCAAAAAACAAACAGAGAAAGAGTCAACTGTCGCAGTGCTGCGGACTCTTCCGGGGCATGAGAACAAGCACGTTGCGAACGACAAGTTCACCGAGGGATACGACGACTGTTACCCCAAACCGCCACAATAATCAAAAGTAAACGGCTATACTCGTTTTTAAATGCGTCTGTCCAAATCCCCGTCCACTCTTCGAAAAGCCATTTATGATTTTCGAGAAGCCGAAGGAGTGGCGTAATCTCTATGCGTACGTGACGTAATTGCCTGTCTTGAAACAAGGCTTTGACCGCGTTTGCTTCTTTGACAAAGACACTGAATTTATCCTGAAGCGCAGATGTTCCAAAAAAATTGATTCGGTCTTGAATGACATTCAATAAATCGTCTATAAAATTCGTCACTGGGTTGCCGGGAAAACCGGGGTGTTTTTGAAGATTGACTTCACAGCGTTTGTCATATCGTTTGCAAAATTTGCCACGAGTAAAACTTTTGAGTCGATTCAGCATTTTTCTTGTGCTTCTGAAAAGACTTTGCGGGTTTAAGGGCGTTCGAGGGCCATGCAATCGCATTTTATTTCCTTTCACAGATAGTAAATGAGGTCCAAGAGTTTTAAGATTGCAGCATCTCTAATAGGCGAGTACAATCCTCACCAATATTGTCTGATTCTATCAGCTTCATGCCACGAGAAAGGACGGATTGTCGTTTGAATGGACACACATCACTCGCTTTGACAAGCATATAATGCTGCGGCCTTTCACTATCCATCCTGTTCCAAAGGAAGGAATCTTCCGATAGCACGTCTTCAATATGCGGGTCTTTTCCTCCATATCCAACAAAAAGAACGGAGTATTGCATAAACATCGCCTGAATGGCCATTCGAAAACCCGGATACGTTCGCCGCAGCAGCCGATCGTAATCCCCTGCGGAAAAAACAATTTTTTCCGGCGATACTTCGCTATATATTCCATGCATGTGAATGATGCACGGGATATTACAGTACAGATGCATGGCAATTGTTTCCGCCGGCGAATGAAAGGAATAAGATCCGATCGCTACGCCAGTTGCATCGGCAGCTGATTCCAGTAAAGTATCGTAATTGGTGGTCAAAATATGAGCATAGGGGGTCTGAACAATAAATTTGTGATTGTCATTAAAAATCAAAGGATTGAACTTGCCGATAAACCATTCCTTGAATTTTTTGTCGAAGATATCGAATGGCATTTCGTTTCCGAAGCCAAGTCGTTTTTTCGACAATTTTTTGATTACGTTCAGAATGCTCGTTACAACGCTAATGTTGTCACTTCTATTGCCGTTGTCACTTCTATCGCGCGACAACTTGCCCTCTCTTAGCATGATTTCAAATTCAATGAGTTCAGTTCTCAGTTCGTTTACTCTTTCGGGTGAAAAACCCAAACGCCCCGGACCATCAAGAGCCGTAATTTGAATTCTGCACTGATTCAGAAATATGTCAATCATATCGCTGCACATTTCATCCCATTCAATACATCGTGAGGGTTCTCTTTTTGAAACGCCCGCGCCAACAAATAGAACGAGCCGTTTGTTTTTCAGTAATGACTTGAGCTCGGGCATGACGTCGTTTATTGACATTGGAGACATTGTAATTTTGTGAAAAATGGTGATCAATGAAGACGGTGAATATTTTGGACAAGCTGCCTCGGAGCGTGCAAAGCGAAGCCTCGGAAAGCCGCTGATCGCGACAAGAAGTCGGTATTCCGGGTCAAATTATATTCGCGAGTCCTATAAAACTCAGGGCCTTTGTAATTTGTCTCGATAGAGAGTGTTTGGGCGTTGTCGGCTGAGGCGAAGCGGCGTAGGAACAAGGCGATGTTCGTCGGTTTGACCGTCGTCTCACTCGAAGCAATGTGCGTTCGCAGTCCTTGCTCAATCGCCGATTCCTTCCCATCCGCGTAAATGTTCGTCTGTCATAAGCTGTTATAATTTTGGTTTATCGACCAAAAGCCAGGATGGTGTTTTGGGGAATTCTCATGTCAATAGACGTATCAAAACTTTGTAGGGAAGTCAAGGTTGCCGTTCCATTGCCACCATATTGTACCGAATCGCTGGTTAGGATCTCCCGCCAGTTTCCGTTTGTAATCGACGGATGTCTTAGAAGGTACCCCTTGTCGAAGGGGGTGTTGTTCAAGGAAGCGACAATCAGCATTTCCTCCTCGTCGCACCAGCGCCGAAAAGCGACGACCCGGTTGTCGTTATGGACATGCAGGATTTCGATGTTTCGCGACCGCAGCGCCGCATTGGACTGCCGGAGTCGAATGGCATCACGGTAAAAGGTGAACATGTTCTTGCCCGGCCCGTTTTTGTTGCCGAAAAGATCCTCCCGTTTGGCCAGAACGTCATCGTAAAAAAAATCATTCAGAAAAGCGACTTCCTCACCGAAAAGAAACAGCGGTGTTCCGGCGGAAAAGAGCGTGATTCCGAAAACAAGCCGGCTCCGCGCTTCGGCGTAAGAGCGATTCGTTTTGTCCAAGTGATCGTGGACGGCAACTATCATGGTCCGGTGTGTCCGACGGTCGAAATCCTTGTCTCGGCCAGCGTTGCCCGCCTCGTCGTGATTGAGATGGTAAACGATCTTTCGACGTCCCGAACCGGCCAGCACGTCGGCAAAACGGTCCATGGCCAACGGCTCGTTGCCGCCCTGCCCGGCCATGGCAAGCAGCCGGGCGCAATGAGCGTCCTGATCGGCTCCGACCAGTTGATGATGATAATCGGCGTACCAAACGGCGTCGAAACCGAGCCCGCCGTCCGAGGTCGGTCGTGTGACAGCGTCCCAGTTTGAATGGTCTTCCGCCGTGAGGAAAACAGATGGATTCACAGTATGAAGTGCATCGGTCCACTCACGCAGAAAACTTCCACCCGCCACGTTGGCGTCGCCGCGAGCCGAACCGTCGGCGTGCAAAACGTTGTAAGCGTGAATCGACGATGTCTGATCGACCCGAAAACCGTCGACGTGAAACTCCCGAACCAGAGCGATCGCGCTGGAGATGAAAAGATTCCGGACCAGCGGATCCCAATAACGGGGGGCGAAGGCCGACGAAAGATTATCGACGTATCCGCCGGTACCGTCCGAAAGATTCGGATAATCGAACGGATGGCCGTGGTACCAGAAATAAATGTTCTTTTCGTGGTCGTTCGTGTCGTACAGCCATTCGGCCCGTTCGGCATCGTGAGCGAAATGATTGTACACAACGTCGAAAATCACGGCAATGCCGCGACGATGCGCCTCGCGGATGAAATACTTCATCTTGTCCCGACCGCCGCCGCTGAACTCGATCGCGAAATGGTGCGAGGTGGAATAGCCCCAGGTTTCCGTATCGCCGCCGTAGCCCGAGACAGGGAGGAGCTCCACGGCATTGACGCCGAGTTCGTCGAGATGGTCGAGCAACTCGATCGCTTCGGCAACGGTCCCGATCGGCGTTTTGTCGAAACCGAGAGCCGGGATATGGAGCTGGTAAATCACGAGATCCTCAAGACGTTTCGGCATCGGATATTCCGAAACGAATTCGTCCTTCCAAAATTCCTCCTGCGGAACGAAACGTGTTTCGGGAAACATCGAAACATTCTTGCCCCGGTATTTCACGGTTTCGTCGAAATGGGCCGTGACTGTATCCGGATCAACGATCACGCTGCAACTTTTGCTGCCTTTCAGGGCAGAAATCAAGCCCTCGTACTGCTTGCCGTGCGGATTAAAATTCCCATAACCAATTTGGCAGCGGGAATAAAGGTCCGTACAGTAAGCCGTGGAGCGGTCGTTTTTCACGATCCGAAACATGTACGTAGCATGGTCCCAACGGGAGAAATCCGACAATTCCGGGTCGTCCGGATCGCTGAACCAAACGCCGTTTCCCTCGCGACGAAGCAAAATGACCGGCATGTTCGGATCGATTCCGTTTCCGTCGTCGGCGACGTATCCTCCGGCGATTTCCTCCAGCGGCGCCGGGTTATTTCGGTTGATCGGCTTGCGATCCGAATCGTTCACATTCCAAAGGAGTCCGAAAACGACCTCCACGCTCCGAGCGTTCGGAGCGTAAACGCTGAATCGAATCCCCGGCTTTTTGTCCGGATGATGGTAATGTTTCTGGGCACCGAGAAGTACGTAATTCATGAGCGTATCCAATCGTCAAATTTCTTCATCGAATTAGTTTTTGGGTCGGCAACATGAACACAATTATCATGAATGCCGAGCCAAGGATAAAGGCCTAAATATTCCTGGCCGGTAAAATTCGATTGAACATTTTCTGTGGCAGGCAAAATTGCGACTTTCGACTTGATACCATCCATGAAGCCGCATTCCCATGGCATCCAACGAGACTTGATATGATTTTCGGACGTCACATAGATCAATACTTTACTATTTCGCATTCTCCTTCGAAGCACCTCGGCAGTATTATCTGTAACATCTTCTCTGTTAAGAAAAGGGTCGCAAATCCAATCTATATAAGGAATGTAGTTCCATTCGAAGAATTGGTCATAAATGCCTTTCGCAAGTACACGGTCCGAATAGGAATGCGAAATGAAAACATCATATAAAGTTGTCGGTGCACTCGCTGTCTTTCTTGCGAATGCACGTTTTTCGAGTCGGTCAGCAAAACCCAGAAGTTGCTGCTTTGTAAATGTTTGCATGACGCTATTCTCCTCAAAAAAGTTTTACCAGCCCCAACGCCGCAACGGCGGATCGCCGTCGAGACATTCGATCATTTTTTGTCCTGTTAAATATGAGTCCGGCGTCGAGCGGCCCGTGATGAATGGATAGTCGACGATCACGCTCGTTTCCTTGCCGAAATTGCCGATGAAGGCGCCGTCCGGTCCCGTGGCGTCGCGGAGGATGAATTCCAACGGATACGGCGGCGGCCCCATGTTGAAGTCGACGAACTCGCCCCGTTGTTTCATGAATCCCGTTCCGTCGAGGTAGTCGTATTCCTTGCAATGGCCCGTGACCCGCTTGCCCCATAAAATACCCTTTCCGGCCTGCCAGTCCCGAGCGAAAGCCAGACAGGCGACGCCGTAACACTCCGCCCCGATCGGTTTGTCGGTCCGGAGAAAGCCGAAAATCAAGTCGTGAACCCGTTGGTTGTTCGCCATATCCACGATCGGACCGCTTCCGCCGACGATCAGCAGGGCGTCGTATTCGACCAGCGTTTCTACGGCGGTGTCTTTTTCACGGTGGTACTTTTCCAGCATCCGGACGTACTGCGGCGAGGCGGCGTAGGGACGCTGCGGAAACCACGCCGAAAGATTCTTCGGATTTTCCAGACGTTTTCCTTCTTTGGTTGTCGGTTCGTCCCAGAACCGGACTTTCGCGGCCATTTCATCGCTCGTGACGCTCCGCCCCAGCGGCGGATCCAGCGTTTCGGAATCCATACTCACGGTAATGGCGACCGGTCGTTTTCCCGTGGGGGTTACGACATCGACATCGTAGCCCGCCTCCTGAAAAACTTCCAATGGTCCGACAAGCTCCTCGCCCCAGTAACCGAATTCGGACACGAGCGTCAGGATCCGGCGTTTACGGGGATTCACGCCCCGCGGAATCAACCGTGGCGTCTCGGCCGTACATTCCTTTCGGGCCTGTTTCCGCACGATTTCCCAGGCGATCGTTTCGGCGAAAAGCGGCGCGAGACCACCGTCGTGACCGGTCACCAAATCTTCGTCGACGACGATGCCGTTCACAGTTTTCGTAAAAATTCCGCCTGCATTTTCAACATCAGCCCGAAGAACTTCGTGGCAGATCACTCTGCGCCCGGCCAAAAATTCGGGATAAGGTGTAAGAATCCATAAACCATGGCAGAGCACCCCCTTGACGATGTTCTTGTTTTTCATGGCCCTGGCAAAGAAACAAACGACCGGCGTGGTTCGTTTGTTCTCCTGCCCGTCGACGTAATAACGGCAACGGACGCTGGTGTAGTTTGCCGACATGATTACAGCGGCGTAATCGTTGAGATCGATTTTTTCGACGTCGTAGGTTGCTTTTTCCGTTTCAATGTCCTTGACCGAGATGTCGCCGAGGTATTCCGTATTCTCGGGAAGCTGGTTGTCCCGTTCGATTTCTCGGATGAAAACCTGTTCGCTTTGGCCCCAGAGCCGGGAAACGAAATGAACCTCGGCTCCGAAACCCTCGAAGATTTCACGATACGATTTTAATTCGTGCGAAATATATTGACTCTCGACGATCACGGCAATCTTGCAGTCGGCCAGATTCGGTGTGTTCATGGGATATTCCTTGTTTCTCGAAAAAAAGTGTCTCGAACGCCCCTTTACCGTTTTCGATCGTGGACGCTGAATTTAACCATGATTTTTGCGTTTTGTTCGCCCTCGTTGAGGGGAATCTGGAAATTTTCCCGGTCGATGGAAGACCGGCGGACGCCGTTGATGTGAATCTCCTCAATCCGAACCATGCCGGGTGACATGAAATCGGGCAGCACGTTGATCGAGCGGAGTTTGCTTTCCGGATCGGGCTGGAAATACAAACAGAACGAATTGTCCTCTAATTTTCCCGAAGCCGCTAAAGCGCAACGGATATAAATATGGGCCAGGTAATTCAACTCGAAAGCGTGGTAGCCGCTGACCGAGTGACCTCCCTTATTGCCGTACCCTCCTCCGACGATCGGGATGCCGCTTTCCGAAGTTCGAAAAAAGATGCCGTTGTGGTCCCGATCGAGAAAATAAAGATTCCAAAACGCCGCAGACGACCGGGCAAGTTCCAGATAACGCTGTTCTTTCGTCCATGCGTACAGAATATAATAGGCCAGGATCATCTGTTCCTGCTGCCAAAAATCCTTCGTGCTGCCGAAGGAAAATTCGATGGGCAAGCCGTTTTTCGGATTTCTTTCCACGCAGTCGAAACAGCCGCTGCGCAACAGGTCGATGCCATGCTTTTCCATGTTGTCGGCACAGCCCCGCGCCGCCTCAATGACCCGGTCGGCCTTGTCGGCATGTCCCTGCGAGGAGTAATAATGGGCGATCCGAGTCAGGTTCCAGGCGATTTTCAAGTTGTGTCCGACGACGCCCCGGTCCTGCTGCCAACCCCAATCGTATTCGGGCTTCCAATCAGCGAAGAAACGTTCCTGGACGAAAGGATTGTCCGAGACACACAAATGTTCGACGATCTTGTCGGTGCAATCGTCCAACATTTTTTTGCACGTTTCCAGGAACACGGACAAGTCCCGAATTCGGTTTTCGGGAAGCGGTTCAAGGGCCAAAATCAAATTGATCAAATAAGCCGGAATGTGGTCACCCACCGAATTCCAATTCTTCTTCTCGCAGTTTTTGAAACTGCCGAGTGTGTCCAGCGATGGGTCGTCCGGCCGCATCGACACATAATCGAGATGCGAAAAGTAGCCGCCAAAACCTGGACGGGATGGATCCCGATCCTTTTCGTCGAGATAGAAATCGTTGAACATCTCGATGGTCCGGTGGATGTCGTCGAGCACTTCCCAATCGCCGGTGATCCGGTAATACTGGGCCAAACCTGCCAAAGCGTAAATCTGCTCGTAAAGCGGCAATGTTCCCTGGTCGTCTCCGTTTTGCGAACAAATAATCAATTTTCCATTTTCCTTGCCGTAGGCCCAAAAGGCGTATTTGCCATCGTGACTGAGCATCCGGAAGGTGTCTCGCTGGAAGCGGACGCCCGCCTTGGCAGCGGTCAGATAACGTTCGCTGCCGGTGAGCAGATACGCCGAACTGAGCCCGTAAATCAACCGGGCCAAGGTCGCCATTTCCTGGATCGTCGAACCGTGTGGATCGGGAAAACCGTTGATTCCCATGTTGGTTCGGTAAAGCCGGGTAAAATCGTCGATGGTGAATTCGCGCTTATTGCCGAAAAGTCCTTCGAGCCACTTGTCGCCGAGTTGCGTGATCTGCGTGAGCCACCACTGCGGCGACTCGAAAAGATAGTGATCGTCCGGC
>JAVBQI010000159.1:0-5349 GCA_031549145.1 Thermoguttaceae bacterium
TCCGGAAAAGAAATACGACGGTCGGACGCATTTGGATAATCTTTACCTCTGCGGCACCGACCAGGGCATGGTCGGCATCATCGGGGCGATCATCAGCGGCATCACGATCGCCAACAAATACGTCCTCGGATAACACACTCATTTAGCCGGTACTCCGCGTATCCTCGGTACCCCGCGCATCCCCGGTACTCCGCGCTGCCTGATACTCCGCGCATTTTTTCTTTTTTAATCCCCTCCGATGCCGCATTCGAATTACGATCTCAGCAAATTGGCCCGATTCCTTCATCTGCCGGAGGCCCAGGTCCGGAAGCTGGCCGAGCGAGGGGACATTCCCGGCCGCAAGCACAAAGGGGAATGGTTTTTCGCCCGGGAAGAGATACACCATTGGCTGGAGCGGAAGATCGGCCTTTCCGACGCCCAGGAGCTTTCGGATGTCGAGGGGGTGCTTGCCCGGAATGCGGTCGAGGAGGAGCCGGAAATCTCGATTGCCGCGTTGATTCCCGAAGGGGGGATCGAAATCCCGCTTCATGCGAAGACGAAGGATTCGGTGATCCGTTCGATGTCGCATTTGGCGCTGAACACGGGTCTGCTTTGGGACGCCGATAAGATGATCGAGGCGGTGCGAAAACGGGAAGAGTTGCACCCGACGGCTCTCGACATCGGCGTCGCGCTACTGCACCCGCGACGGCCGCTCTCTTCGATTTTGGGGGAAACGTTTTTGACGCTCGGCATCGTGCCGCGGGGCATTCCGTTCGGCGGCGGGTTTGACAATTTGACGGACGTTTTTTTCCTGATCTGTTCGACCGACGACCGGATCCACCTCCGCGTGCTGGCCCGGCTGAGCCGCGTACTGACGGTCCCCGGCTTTCTTGAGAAGCTCCGTGAGCAACCTGATGCCCAGAGTGCCCGTGAGCTGATCGCCGAAACGGAAAAAACAGTGGGAAGTGGGAAGTGAGAAGTGGGGAGCACCCGTTTAGCCGAGCGGCGCAGACGCCGGTGCCCCGACCTTCACCCACAAGAATAACTGCCAGAAAAAAGCGCAGCGCATTGACGGTCGGTTGAGAGAGAACACTGGTTGAGATCAAGTCTCCTCACTCCGTCAATGCGCCGAGTACGGCTCCTTTCCGGCTTTTATTGTGCTGCGAAAAAACTTTGATCTTACTTTCCGTCATCCCCGCGCAGGCGGGGATCCAGAGATTGCGGTTTCCCACTGGACCCCCGCCTGCGCGGGGGTGACGAAGGGCATTGCATTAGCATTATACTAGCCCCAAGCGTCAGCGCAAGGTGATATAATTGTGTGTAACACATCCCTCCGCGCTCACGCTTGGGGTTAGTCCTTGTACTTCCGCCCTGAAAGGGCAACACCAACCGACGAAAGCCCCAAAACCGCGAGAGCCGGACTTGAAGTTCCAATTCGATTTTTTCGCGGAGTGCGGTTAGTTGCGATTATGACAAAATACAATACTGATCACATTAAGGAAGCCCTAACTCTTGTTTCTTTATTGAGAGAAGAGGGTATAAATGGTATTGCCGATGAAATTTACGATGCGATTCGATATAGTAGCACCGGATTAGAAATAGTATTCACCTTGTTATCGGCAGTAACACGTGCCAAGGAATCACATGCTATCAAATCACATAATATTCTTTTTTTGATGGATAAATTGATCGTGGATTTGAAAAAAAAGGCGGAGTGAAATAATTAAAAAATGAGATGAGTTATTGGATAAGGGATGCTCCAGCGTTACACATCTTCCGGCCAATAATCACCTTGCCTGGCAAACCACAGATGCTACAATCGCGGCATAAAATTTTAGAAAGAATCGATGGGGTGTCGACCGCAAAAAGAATTCCGCCCCGTAACTTTGAGGTCACGTTTTCAAAAACCCCGCGTTTTCCAGCGTCAACGCTAAAGGCCAGCCGCAACTTACTTCCCACTCCCCACTTCTCACTTCCCACTCACGCATGTCCAAATCCGAGAAAGAAAAAATGCTCGCCGGGGAACTGTATCTGGCCAATGATCCCGAGCTTGAGAAGGAGCGGGGCCGCAAGCTGCAAATCCTGTATCGCTTCAACAATCTCCGGCCCGAGGAGTACGGCGAGCGCGAGTCGCTGCTGCAATCGCTTTGCGGGGCGCTCGGGAAAAACGTCGTCGTCGAGCCGCCGTTCCTCTGCGATTACGGCTACAACGTCTTCCTCGGCGACCGGGTCCACATCAACTACAACTGCGTCTTTCTCGATGTCGGCCGGATCACGATCGGCGATGACACGCTGATCGCCCCGAACGTGCAGCTCTATTCGGCGACGCATCCGCTCGATTGGCGGATCCGGCACGCCGCCGGCCCGGAATTGGGCGAGCCGATCACGATCGGCAAAGACTGTTGGCTCGGCGGCGGCGTGATCGTCTGTCCCGGCGTGAGCATCGGCGATCGGAGCGTGATCGGGGCCGGCAGCGTCGTAACCCGGGACATCCCGCCCGGCGTCCTCGCCGTCGGCAACCCCTGCCGCGTGATCCGGACGTTGACGTAGGAACGACGTTCGCGACTTGACGGAACCGGCGAAGATGTTATCTTGGAGGTTGCGATAATCGATTCGCCTTTCGCGTCAAACGACTTCCAACCCTCCGATAATGCCGATGAGAACGCTCGAGACGGTTCGATGGGACACCTTGCCGGATACGGCGATCACGCTGCTGGTCGCCTTCATTCTCGGGAGCATGATCGGCTTCGAACGGCAGTATCGCCAACGGACAGCCGGGCTGAAGACGAACATCCTCGTCGCGATCGGAGCGGCCGTGTTCGTCAATATGGCGAAGCACCTTTTCGGCGACGAAGGGGCGATTCGGGTCGGAGCCTGTGTCGTCTCCGGGATCGGCTTTCTCGGAGCCGGAATCATCATGCGGGAAGCCGGTTCGGTCGTCGGACTGAATACGGCCGCAATTCTCTGGTGTTCGGCCGCCGTCGGAACCTGCGTCGGCGGCGGACTATTCGTCGAGGCGACGGTCGCGACGCTCTTCATTCTCGGGACCAACATGCTGATGAGCCCGATCGCGGTCACGATCAACAAACGGCCGATCGCCCTTTCCGATCTCGAAGGGGTCTGCGGGGTGTACGTCATCACCCATCGAAAACACAGTAAGGAGGCAATGGCCTTCTTACGGGATGAGCTGCGCAAGAGGAAATATTACGTCCGGCTCCTGGACGTTCATTCCTTCGGCGGAGACGAAATCAAAATCATGGCCGTGATCAACTCCTCTTCCGCCGATGCCGCGGAGCTGGACGAGCTGGTCGAATCGACCGTCGCCTCGCCGATCATCGACCAGGCCTATTGGAGCCGGGGGGTGACCTGAGACGGGCTTATATACGATTCGGCCTGCAAATCGCTTGCGTTTTAGCCGCGAAGCGAGGTTTTCGGCATCGGCGTCTGCGCCGCTCGGCTAAACAATTTCAAATCATTTTTTGAAAGGATAACCCATGAGAAAATTCGGGATCGTTTTGGTTTGCGTCATTTCCCTGCTCGCCGGAGCGAAGGCTCTCGAAAGCGCCGAACGGGAACCGGTTCGGATCATCTTCGACACGGACCTCGGCAACGACGTCGATGACGCGCTCGCCTTGGCCGTCGCGCACGCCTTTGAAAACAGGGACGAGTGCAAGATTCTCGCGGTTACGCTCACGAAAGCGAATCCGTATGCCGCGTCCATGGCCGATGTGCTCGACACGTTTTACGGTCGACCGAACATCCCGATCGGCATGGTGCACAACGGGGTTACTCCCGAGGAAGGTGCCTACAACAAACAGGTCGCGTTGACGAAAACCGAAAAGCAACAGCCGGCGTTTCCGCACCGGATCGGGGAAAAAACGCCGGTCCCGGACGCGGTCATGGTCTTGCGCAAAGTCCTGGCCGGGGAAAAAGACGGCAGCGTCGTTATCGTCCAGATCGGTTTTTCGACGAACCTCGCGCGGTTGCTGGAAAGCGGTCCGGACAACATTTCCGAGCTTTCCGGATTGCAATTGGTCGAGAAAAAAGTGCGGCTCCTTTCGATCATGGCCGGGACTTTCGATTCGAAATATACGCATGTCGAGTACAATATCGCCAAAGACCTTCCTTCGGCCAAAAAATTGTTCGCCGATTGGCCCACGGAGATCGTGTTCAACGGCTACGAAATCGGCGACATGATCCAATACCCTTCGGCCAGCATCCTGAACGATTACGATTACGTCAAATATCACCCGGTTCGCGAAGCCTACCATTATTATTGCAGCCTGAACCGCGACACTCCGGCGTTCGATATCATGAGCGTTTTGTATGCCGCCCGGCCGGACCGGGGCTATTTCGATCTTTCGGAAAACGGCACGGTCGTGCTTGACGCGGAGGGGAAAACGACGTTTCAGCCGAATCCCAACGGCAAGCATCGTTACATGATCGTTTCGGCGATTCAAATCGCCCGGATCCGCGAAGCCTTTTCCAACCTCGCGAGCGAACCGCCGAAAAAGTAGCAAGAAATGCGCACAACGAGCCGCGTACTGTGTACGCGGAGTGCGAGCGTCAAACTTACACTCCGCGTCACAGCACGCGGCTCGTTGT
The DNA here is from genome assembly GCA_031549145.1 of Thermoguttaceae bacterium. Lineage (GTDB taxonomy): Bacteria > Planctomycetota > Planctomycetia > Pirellulales > Thermoguttaceae > JAVBSX01. Next base: position 4,585 of record JAVBQI010000159.1, read on the forward strand.
GTTTTATCCCTTCTTGCGGAAGAACAGCATCCCGCCGCATTCGGAAAGCAACACGCCGCAAATGATGATCGCGGCCCCGATCCCGATGTTGGCGGTGTAGGGATCCCCCAAAATGAAGATCGCCCCCAAAGTCGCGATGATCGGTTCGAATTGAAAAACGAGCATCGCCTTGACCGGGGTCGTGTATTTCTGGGCCGTCGTTTGCAGGAACGTGAGCACGAACGAGGCCAACACGCCGTTATACAGGACGGAAATCCAAAGTTTGGTGTTGGCGAAATCGATCCCCTTCCCCAATTCCGGATGCAGCGCGGGCAAGAGCCCCGATTCGAAAATGACGGCCGTCAGCAACAGCAGCGGAATCGCCCCGCAAAACTGCAAGGCCAGCATCCGGGCCGTATTCGCCGTCCCTTCCTTGTCGCTGGTAAAAATGTCGATGTAGTTCATGTAAAAGGCCCAGAACGGAATCGAGGCCAAAGCGATCAGATCACCGACGGGAATTCCCAGAAAATGCGGGAATTTGAGGTTCGGATCGGCCGCCTCGCCGAAAGGATCGACAAGGGTGTAAATGCCGTAAAGGGCGATCGCGACCCCCATGATGTTCCAAACGGAGATCGGCTTGCGGAGGACGAAATACGAAACGATTGGCGTCGCGGGGAGCACCAGTGCGACGATAAACGAGGCTTTCGCGATCATCGTAAACTGGATGCTGTAAAACTGCAGCAGATAGCCCATCCCGAAGAGCGAGCCGAGGATCAGCCCTTGGCG
>JAVBQI010000053.1:0-21049 GCA_031549145.1 Thermoguttaceae bacterium
CCGCGATCCGAGCGTTCATGAATGTCTGGGCGTCGCCGAATATCATTTTCCCAAGAGGAAATTCAAGGAATGAAATCGTAAAAATTGTAATTTTGTCGCAATTTTAGTTGTCAAGAAAGTTTCAATACACTGTACCGACAGTTGCTGAAACTTGGCCTCTGAACGGCCGTTTGGAGTTTTTTTGGAATAATACCCCGCTGTTCGTCATTTCGAGCGGAGCGAGAAATCTCACCCTCGCCAAAAGACACGGAATTCCGGCCCTCGCGCGAGAGTGAGATTTCTCCTTGCGCTGCGCTTCAGTCGAAATGACGAAAATCACCTATCGGCTGAAGTGTTGCTGTATTTTTTTTGCTGCGAATTTTCAGGGAAATTTCAAACGGCTCCGATCCGATTTTTTTCTGGCACTCAAAGCCCGAGGCGCAGAGAGTCTCGAATCAAGCGGATCAGTCGTTCGGCTTCGATCGGTTTGCTGCAATAGGCGTCCATTCCCGCGTCCAAGCAGGCCTGTTCGTCTCCCGTGGTCGCGTTCGCGGTCAAAGCGATGATCGGAATTCGCCCGGAATGCAGCGTTTTGGAATCGCTCTCGCTTCGTTCCATTTTTCGGATCGTGCGTGTCGCCTCGAATCCGTCGACTTCCGGCATTTGACAGTCCATTAATATCAGATCGAACGTCTTTCGGGCGACGGCTTCGCAAGCTTCCCGGCCGTTTTCGGCGATCTCGAAACGGAAGCCGGCCCGTTTTAAGATTTCCCCGACGACGATTTGATTGACACGGTTGTCTTCGGCGACCAAAATGTACGGATTTTCCGCCCCATCGTTCCCGGTCGAGGACGACATTACGCTCGAAAAAGCAGGCGAGGTTTTTTTCATTTCCCGCGAAAGCGGCTTGCCCTTGAGAATGGAGTCGATCGCGAGCAGGAGATCCGGAGCGAAAATCGGTTTGTTGACGAAAATGCTAATGTGCTTTTTCCAGAAAAGCGACGTCTCGTCGAGTTCGCCCCGGGAGCTCAACACAACGAACGCCGTTTTTTCCCGGCCCGGCAGCGTTTTGATCTTTTCGATCAAACCGGCATTTTCTTCGCCCGCTCCGTCGAGCACCACGATTCGATAAGGCCGGTTTTCCCAAACGGCCCGGTCGATTGCCCGGAGGGCTTCCCGGCCGTCGGAAAAGGGAACGGGCTCCATTTCCCAGGCACGAAATTGACGAACCAGGGCATCGCGAAGCAACGCGTTTTCGCTGAGCAAAAGAATCGCATGTCCCGGCATCGCGGAAAAAACCTTTCGGTCGTTTTCCGCCGATTCGACGAATCGCATCGGCAGCTCGAACCAAAAGGTCGTCCCTTGATTCTCTTCGCTGAGAACGGCGATTTCCCCTCCCATCAAATGAACGAGTTCCTTGGAAATCGCCAAACCGAGACCGGTTCCGCCGTATTTCCGGGCCGAAGAGGAATCGACCTGCGAAAACGAATTGAACAGGCGGTTCATTCTTTCCTCGGGAATGCCGACTCCCGTGTCCGCGACCTCGAATCGAATATGACAAAGGCCGGACGATTCCGTTGCCGGACCGGTTGCCGCGATCGTAAGTCGGATTCCCCCCTTTTCCGTAAACTTGAAGGCGTTGCCGATCAAATTGATGAGAATTTGCCTCAACCGCGCGGAATCCCCCAAAACCCGGCGCGGGATGTCGTTCAAAAAAATCGCGCAAAGTTCCAATTGCGTTTCGTAGGATTTCGAGGTCAATATCTCGAAAACGGATTCGATCAGTTCCGGCAGGTCGAATTCGTGCGATTCGAGTTCGAACTTGCCCGCCTCGATCTTGGAAAAATCGAGGATGTCGCTGATGAGGGCGAGGAGATGCCTCCCCGAAGATTTGGCCAGTTCCGCGTACTCCCGCTGTTTCGACTGCAAATCGCCCTGCAAAAGGAGATCGCACATGCCGATCACGCCGTTGAGCGGGGTTCGGATTTCGTGAGACATGTGCGCCAGGAATTTGCTCTTGGCCCCGGACGCCTTTTCCGCTTCGATCCTTCGGACCTGCTCCGTCAAATCGTGAAAACAGACGGCCTGAAACAGCTCGCCGTCCTGTTCGAAAAGATCGATGATCAGCTGAACGGGAAAACGAGAGCCGTCCCGTCGCTGCAGCACGGTTTCGCTGCGAATCGATTTCGTGCGCAAAACCTCGGCCCAATGCCCTGCCCAATCCCCTTCTTTCAGTTGAACGTCGAATTCCCAAATTTTATGACCTTCCGGAGAATCGGGGGTGAGGAATCCGAGAATCTCTGCAAAGGCGTTATTGGCGTACAGGATCACGCCGCGAGCATCGATCCGGGCCAACGGCTCGGAAATATGATCGATCGTTTTTTGCATGATCCGAAGCGATTGTTCCGATTGCACGCGGTAAGTCTCATCGTTCATGAGAACGCCGACCTGCTCCGCTTGCGGGGAAAAAACCGCCAGTTCCTGATAGTTGCCTTTGTCGGGATTGAAAGCATGATACACTTCCGCCTGACCCTGGAGGGCGCTTTCCGCGAGCGGTCGAACCCAGTCCTCTCCAAATTCGTGAGAAAGAATCTTCAAGCGGGGGAAAAGCGAACGGATGGTTTGCCCGATCAAAAAGGTCCGCGGTTTTTGCAGGAACGATTCGAATGCCGGATTGACATCGGAAACCAGAAAATCGGCGATTTCCCCCCACTCGTCCCGGATGACTTCCAAAAGGAGGAAACCGCTGAGCATCGTGTTGAAAAGCCGCGAGTATTTTTCTTCGGTCCGGCGAATCCGCTCCGCCGATTTTTCCTGCTCGGTGATGTCGCGAAAGGTCCAGATTCGCGTGATTCCCTCGGGACCGAAGCCGGTTTCGACGGCCCGACCGTTCATCACGCAAATCCGGCCGCTACGAAAACGAAGAACGACCTCTTGCGGCAGGCCCGTCTGCCGGAGGGCGCGAACGGCTTCGATCACCTGCTCGGGGTTTTCGAGATATTTTTCGTAAAACTCCCGGACGTTGTCCAAAGTTTCCTTATTATTGAAATCGACGCAGCCGTCGAAAAATTCGACCAACCGGGAATTGAAATGCGAGGGGATCACCTCTCCGGTAATCGCGAGGATTCCGTCCTGGGAGGCGTTGATGATCGCATTGAGCAGGTTGCTTTGATTTCGGAGCCTTTCCTCGCGGGCATGCTGTTCGTCGACGTCCCGGACGTATTCGATCACCAATGTGGTTTTGCCGGTCGCCGGATCGATAATGGGATGACTCGTCAGTTCAAACCAAATATTGTGAATCGGATTGTAATAAATATGGACGTTGCGTTCCCCGGTTTCGAAGGTTTTCAGGCAAGGGCAAAAACTGCACGGTCCCGTCGCTCCGACGATCGCATCGTAACAGGTTTTTTTTCCCGGCTTCAATTCCGGCAACCATTTCATAATGGTTTTGTTGGCCCGAACGACGTTGAGATTGCGGTCGACGACCATGATTCCGTCTTGCAGACTGTCGAAAACGGTTTGCAGAATTTGCAGATTTTCCCGCGACTCCTCAAGCAGGGCGATTTCGGTGTGATCCGAGATCATCCCGATCGCTCCGCAGAGCGAGTCGTCGTCGCTCCGTATCGGGGTGAGTTTCTGCTCCAAAAACCGGCCTTGAAACCAATGGGAAATGACGACGGTTTCGCCGCGCAGGGCCTTTCGGGCGGCATCCGCGGCCGTAGGAATATCGCCGATGATTTCAAAATACGAGACCCCGAGGAACTTTTCCGTTTTCTTTTCGATCAAGGAAAGTCCGTCCCCTTCCGCGTAGGTGATGATGCCGTCGGCGTCCATGCAAAAAATGTTGACATTTCCGGAGGATGCCAAAAATTTGACGAACTGGGCGGCATAGTGCGGCGGTATCGTTTGAGAATTTTCCGGAGATGATGTCATAACGCTCTTTCGTCTTCGTGATGTTTGGGCTGTCTCAGATGCGCTGCGAAGCCTGTAACCGCTGCAAGGCTGTAGGCTGTAGGGAATGGTTGGGAACCGAGCCCTACAGCCTATGGCCTACAGTCTACAGCCTTAATCCGAATTCCTGTTTCAACAACTTGGACGGTACAACTGTAGTACAACTATTTATTTTTAAACCTTTCGATGTAGGCTTCGGCTTCTTTTTTGCTTTGGGCGATTTCTTCCGAGCTCAAGGTTCGATATTCGATTTTGCGAATCAACCCTTCGGTGATCCAGGTCGCGAAACCGATCGGCTTGAAATCGTCCGTTTCGTTGCGAAGGGATATCTTATGGTCCTCAATCACGAAATTGACGACCGGCTCGTCCGGATTGGGCTCTTTGCGGGTGCTCTCTTTTTTCTCTTTGCCTTCCGATTCGAGTTTTTTAATCCAAACGACGATTTTGCCGTCCGTAACCCGAACGCGGAATTCGTACCAGGTTTTGGCGGCGAAATAATAGTAGCCGCTGGTCTGGTTGTCGGAAGCATCAAATCCGTCGATCGAGGAAAGACCGATCGTTCCGCCTCCCCAACCGCCGTTGACGAACGTGCAATGAGCCTTTCCGACGGGAAAAGTAACCGACCCGAAAAAATCGTGCCCCATGTTTCGCAACGCTTCGTACCGGATTTCGTAATTGGTTTTCGGGAATTCCTTTTTGTAACAGATGCCGGTGATTCCCGCTCCCATGCCGATCGAGATGCGACCGTTTTCGACCTCGACGGCGCCTTCGCCGCCGACCGGGGGAACGGTCCAGCCGTCGAGCGTCTTGCCGTCGAACAACGGCTTCCAGTCCTTGGCGGGCTCCGGTTTAGCGGTTTCTGGTTTGGGCTGCTCCTGTTTAGCCTGCTCCTCGGCACAAAACGCACAAGGGCAACACATGAGGAAAAGAAAGCAAGAAACGAAAATTATCCGAAACAAAGAGTATACCGTAGCCGGTATGGGCGGTAGGCTTCGCCCCCTGTCAATCCGCAGCCTCGTTGGGCCGCTGACGTACTGAAGACGGGAATTTTCAATCGGCTTGAGTAAATGTTGCATTTTATCTCCTGGTAGAGCCTTGATGATACAAGGGCGCAAATTCAAAAATCCAAAACGATACTGAGTTCCAGATTAAAAATGATCTGACTTACCGTCATCCCCGCGCAGGCGGGGATCCAGAGATGACGCTTTCCCTCTGGACCCCCGCCTGCGCGGGGATGACGGTTCCATTTCAAAATAAAGGGTCAAAATTTTTCTGGGACTCCGTATTGGCGGTTGAGCGATCAGTCGCTAATCACCACAAACACCAATAAAGGCAATTGTCGAAAATCGTGACATCTATTATAATCTTGGGAAGCGTTGTTCGACAAGATGCTTGAATTTCCCAAATCTTTCGGCTACAATCGCGGACGATCCCGTTTTTCACTTACCGAAATCAAAAATCCTTAAGGCAAGCAGAAGCATGAGTTCAGAAGGTAATACGACAATTCGTTTCGAAGAGGGCAACACGGTCGGAATCGACTTGGGGACGACTTATTCGACGATCGCCCGGGTCAACGACCAGGGAGAACCGGTTCCGATTCCGAACGAGGACGACGATGTCGAAACCGCGAGCCTGATCCTGCTGATCGACGCTAAAAACGTGATCGTCGGGCCGCCGCGAAACCGGGCCGCCTTGGAAAAGCCGGAAAACGTGATCGAGCGGATCAAACGGTACATGGGGGCGACCGAATTCAAGAAGACGTTCGACGGTCGGGAAATCACTCCGGAATTCATTTCCGCGTTGATCTTGAAAAAATTGAAACAGGACGCTGAAAAGCGGATCGGCAAGATCGGCAATGCCGTGATCACGGTTCCCTATTATTTCAACGATTCCCGGCGTAAGGCGACGCATGACGCTGGCCGCATCGCTGGTTTGAACGTGATCGACATCATCAACGAGCCGACGGCGGCGACGTTGACCTATGCCTGGCACCGGGGCGAACTCGGGGCGAAAGGCGCCAAAAACGCGAAGCCGCGCCGCATCCTAATTTACGATCTCGGCGGCGGGACGTTCGACTCGACCCTGGTCGAATACACCCCCTCTCACTTTCACGTTCTTTCGACCGACGGCGATGTCAAGCTCGGCGGCGTCGATTGGAACGACCGGCTCCTCGATTTCGTCGCCGAGGAATTCAAGGAAAAGCACGGAATCGACCCGCGATCTTCCCAGCAAACGATCCAGGTCCTCCGCAACGATTGCGATATCGCCAAGATCGACTTGACGGTCAAAGAGGAAACGACCATACATTGCCGACATGAGGGCAAAGCGATCACGGTCCGGTTGGACCGGGCCAAATTCGAGGACCTGACGCAAGACCTGCTCCAACGGACGGCCGACACGACCGATTTCGTCCTCGACCAGGCGGATGTCAAATACCATGACCTAGACGCGATCGTCCTCATCGGCGGCTCGACGTTGATGCCGCAGGTCCCGGCCATGCTCCAAAAACTGACCGGGATTACCCCTTACGTGCATCCCGATTTGAGCCCGCACACGGCCGTCGCCCTCGGGGCTTCGATTCATGCCGCGATCCTGGAAGCGAAATTCCGCAAAGGTGAAGGGGAACCGACCGATCGGGTTCGGAAATTGCTCGAAAACGTCCGGGAAGAGGACGTCAATTCCCACGCCTTGGGAATCGTTGCTATGGACCGGAAATCGCGACAGGCGGTCAACCACATCATGATTCCGCGCAACACGACGTTGCCGTTTCATATTTCCCAAACATTTCAAACGAACCGGGACAACCAGGAACGGATCAGCGTCCAGGTTCTCGAAGGGGACGCGCCCGATCCGATCGCCTGTTCCCTGTTGGGAAAATGCCGCATCACGGAATTGCCGCCGAACCTGCCGAAGGGCGCGCCCGTCGAAGTCACCTATTCGTTCGACAAATCGGGCCGGATCAGCGTTTCGGCCAAGGAAAAAACGCACGGCAAGGCGGCCGTGATCGAGATCGAACGTCGCGGAACGCTCAATGATGCTCAAATCGACACCTTTACGGAATTGGCCTCGGAATATCAAGTCCAATAAAATGGATTAAGACATTACTTCGGATTTTCTTCGCCGGATTTTCACTTCCTATTTTCCGCTGCCTTTAAAATGAAAGATGCTCATTACGGTTACGGTCCTTGGGAATATCGCTATGTCTGCGTGAGCTGCGGACATGCGGTTCGGGCTCCGAAAAATCGCGCCCCTTGCAGCGTTTGCGGAGGGGATTTCGGGCCGAAGATTTCGATGCGCAAACTTTATCTTGAGCCGGACAAACCGCCGGAAACGATCGAGGTCGAGCATGTTCTCGAGAAATCGTGGTGGGAACAGCTCAAGGAATTCTTCGGTATGAAGGTCGAGGTCCGGACGGAGTTGCGCAAGGAGCTGCGCAGGGCTCAGCGGCGTTGGCGTTGGCAGACCCATGCCGAGGTCGAAGAGGAATCCGGCATCATCCGGCACGACGAATTCCTTCAATAACCTTCTGAAAAAGGCCTCAGGCTCCAGACTTCAGGCTTCAGGTCGAATGTTCAAATTTGTCCCTGATTTTGGAATGAAGTCGTCACCCCCTCGCCTCAATCGAACATGAAACTCTCGATCGTTATTCCCGTTTACAACGAAGAAGAAAGCCTTGTCCAACTGCATCGGGAAATCGTCGAGGTTTTTCAGGCCCAAGGGTATGAAGGGGAAATCATTTTTGTCGACGACGGCTCGCGCGACGGTTCCTGGGAGATCATCACCCGGCTCGCCGCGGACGATCCGCGAATCCGCGCGATCCGGTTTCGCCGGAATTTCGGCAAAGCGGCCGCCCTCAACGCCGGCTTTGCCGAAGCGAGCGGGGAAATTCTCATGACGATGGACGCCGACCTGCAGGACGATCCGCAGGAAATTCCCGGTTTTCTCGAAATGATGCAATCCGATCTCGATGTCGTCAGCGGCTGGAAAAAGGTGCGGCACGACCCTTGGCATAAGACCGTTCCGTCCAAATTCTTCAACGCGATGGTTTCCTGGGTCAGCGGCGTCAAGTTAAACGACCACAACTGCGGAATGAAGTGCTATCGCCGGGAAATTTTCGACGAAATCACTTTGTACGGCGAGTTGCATCGGTTCGTCCCGGTTCTGGCCGCCGCGCGAGGGTACAAGGTCGGCGAAAAGGTGATTAAGCATCGGGCGAGGCAATTCGGGCACTCGAAATACGGATTCAACCGCTTTATCAAGGGCTTTCTCGACATCTTGACGGTCAAATTCGTGACCGGGTACGGCCAACGACCGCAGCACCTTCTCGGGACCGTCGGTTTATCCTGTTTCGGCGTCGGGACGCTCACGCTTTTGTATCTCGCTTTTCGCTGGGTGCTCTCGCGGCTGTTGACGTCCGATCCGACGATGCTGTATTACCTGCAAGGCCGACCGGTCGTGCTGTACGGCGTCGCGTTGATGTTGCTCGGAGCACAGCTGCTTTCGATCGGGATCATCGCCGAACTGTTGATCGCCTATCACAATCGCGTTGCCAAGGACTATTCGGTCAAAGACCGGATCGGTCCCGAAAAACCGGAAGCATAAGACGAGGTTGACCTCATTGGTATTCCGCCAAAAGGGCAAAATAAAAAAAGAGCCGCATGTGTAGCGAAGCGTAACTTGCGGACCTTGTACAGGGTTTGAAGCTGTCGGCGGTGTGCCGTGTACAAGGTCCGCAAGTTACGTCGGAGTACCGGACTACACATGCGGCTCATTTTTTGTCTCACCGCATGTAAATCGGGCGGTTGAAGACGATGCCGGGCTTGAAGAAACGCTTCAGCTCCTCAGGCCGGTCGGCGAACAGCGGGGAAATCTCGATCGGAGTGCCCGGAACGACCTGGGCGCCCGCCTTTTCCAACCATTCGGCGTAAAACGCGGCGATCTGCGCCCGAACCGCTTCGGGGGAATGCTCTTCCGCTCCGCTCGCGTTTTTGAGCGGGGCATAATTGCGGGCCGGATCGACCTCGACGACGACCGCGTTTTGGGCGGAAGGGAGCAGGTCGAAAATGAACCGCTCGAACTTGACGGCATTCGGTTCAGGCGGTTCGATTTTCGAACCCGCTGCCGTTGCCGGATCGATAAACGGAACCTTCTTTTTCGCGATATGAAACGGCAGGGCCGTACCGCTCGGAGCGAGCCGCCGCAAAAAATCGAGCTTGAATTGATGCACCGCGATGCTGCCGGCCCAAATTTCGAGCGAACCGTCCACCCGCCGCCGGTTTGCCAAACTCGCGGGAATGTCGCTGTACTCGATCACATGCAACTTGCCGTCAAGTTCGACGATGTTGCCGACCCGATCCGAGGGGGATTGCTTGCGAATCACCTGCGAGGTCAATTCCGAATCGTTCAGGAGGTGATACCCCAAAAATTCCCGACCGCAAATATCGACCAGCGGGTTATCGACCTGAAAATAGAACAGGTGTTCGATGCCCCGTTCGTGCAAGCGGTCCAAAACGGAGGGTTTCCCGGCCTTTTGCGGTTTGGAAATCGCGGCGAGCATCCCGCCGTGTCCGTCGGGCGAAAGGGCGATTTGTCCTTTTTCGCTCAAAAGAACCTTGCCGTTGGCGAGATCGACGGCGGGCATCGTTCCCTGGCAAAACAGAAACCGGTCGTTTTCCGGAATGCCGAACCAGTCGTTTTTTCCGAGAAAATCGATCGTTTCCTCGTGTGTCGCCGGGCTGCTCATCAGGCAGAGCGGAACGGCGGTTTTGAATCGTTTGGCCAAGGCGAGCACTTTTTCGCAATGTATTTGGAAAAGCGTCGTCTTTTGCACCGGCCCGATCGGGAACATTCCTTTCGGGTGGGGAAAGCCGAGCCGGGTCCCCTGTCCGCCGGCGACGATCAGCACGGCATACCGGCCGGCGGCGAGGGCGACTTCTCCGGCGGCGATCGCCCGGGATTTCGGGATTTCGAACGGGGCGGACGATTTATAATTCCCCTCGGAAAGAATGCCGCAGCGGTAGGCGGGCGGCTCCTTCCCCCGCTCAGCGAACGAGGTCGCATCGATTTCGACATCCCGCCGCCCATAAAGACGTTGGATCAGGTCGAAATCGATCGACCGAATCTGCCCGGCGAGAACCTCGCGCTGCGGTTCCGAAAGCTCGTCCCAAAAACGCAACAAGTGTTCCTGCCCAAACGGTTCCAAAAGAGAAAGAAGCTGCTGTTTCATGGTTGTGACCTTGACGGAAGGAGGCTGTAGGCTGTAGGCTGTAGGTACTAGCCCCAAGCGTCAGCGCGGGGGGATTAAACCGTGCAACTACGGAGTTCCAGATTAAAAATGAACTGACATTCCGTCATCCCCGCGCAGGCGGGGATCCAGAGATTACGGTTTCCCTCTGGCCCCCCGCCTGCGCGGGGGTGACGTTGGTCATTATAAAAAATAAAGGTCAAATTTTTTGTGGAACTCAGGAAGCGACTTAGCAGCTTCGGAAACGATCATCGAAGCTGCTAAGCCAGTTGCCAGTATCCCCCCGCGCTGACGCTTGGGGCTGGTACATGGACGCCTGAAGCCTCATTTTACGCCATTTTTCAAAGAAAGCCAATGACACAACCTGCTCCTCCGCTCGACAAATCTCCGCAACGTATTCGGCGGATGTTCGATCAGGTCGCCCCGCGTTATGATTTGATCAACCATCTTCTTTCCCTGGGGCTCGATTTTTCCTGGCGGCGGCGGGCGGTCAACCGAATTTTTTCTGACTTCGGGCCCGAAATTCCGAAAGGGCCCCTGCTCGATGTGTGTTGCGGGACCGGGGATTTGACGATTGCCCTTAACCAAAAACTCAACGGCCGAAACAAGGCTTCGGACGAAAAAGAAACGCCCGAATTTTCAGGAAACGAGAATGATTATTCCCGGTTTTGCTGCGACCGGGACATGGTCGTCGGCGTCGATTTTTCGTCGACGATGATCGAGCGCGGCCGGGAAAAAATCCGCCGTCGCGGAGCGGAACGGCAAATCACGCTTTTCGAGGGGGACGCTCTCCGGCTCCCGTTCGAGGATTCGCTCTTTTCCGCCGTGAGCGTCGGATTCGGTTTACGCAACGTCGCCGATCTCGACCGGGGAATCGCCGAAATGGTTCGGGTTGCCCGGCCCGGCGGAAAGGTCGCGATTCTCGATTTCACGTTGCCGAAATTTCCGATTTTTTCTTCCGTTTACCGATTCTATTTGCAACGGATGCTGCCGTTTTTCGGGCAATTCCTCTCGACGAACCGGGAAGAGGCCTACCGTTACTTTTCCGAAAGCGTGATGCAATTCGAAAAGGGGGAAGCCCTTGCCGAGCGACTTCGGGCGGCGGGATTGGTCGAGGTCCGGTTCTTTCCGATGACCCTCGGGACCGTAACGCTGTATTTGGGGACGAAACGGAAAAAGAGCGTTCAATAACAAAAGCCGGAAAGGATTGTCGCTTAAGGATGCCGTCGGCGTTGTGCAAGAAAACGCCTCTGCGAGCGTGAAAGAAGAAAAAACTGGGGAACAGGGATTCGAACCCCGACTAAATGGTTCAGAGCCATTCGTGCTGCCTTTACACAATTCCCCAAGAAATTTCAGACCCGGTCAAAAACGAGCCGGAGCGTTTTGCTCCCGCCGGTTGCTTTTCGTAAGGTGCCGCAAAAACCAGCCGGAAGGTCAAAAACACCGAGCGAATTTTACCCGATTCGCCCGCCCCTCGCAAGCCCCGGCAGCGGCGATAAAAATGCGGGGCGCGGCGATTTTGCAAATTCCCCTGCAAAATAACCGTGCCTCTTGCAATGCCGATAATCTCGGGCGATAATCACGCCAAATTGTTTTTCCTCGATGCTACCCCTCAGCTACAGATACTTGTTATGAAGTTGATTCGGTCCCGCCGATTCGGTTCTTTTTTTGCGGTGCTCCTTGCTTTAACCATCCTTGGAATTTGGGCGCTTCCGTCGTCCAAAAGCGAAGAATTGGAAATTTTCCCGCAATCGGGCAAGACGACCGCATTGAGCACGCCCCTGAGCGGTTCCGTGTCGCAAGGAACAGAACGGAAAAACGATGATAACACCCAATTTTTCAATTTGATCACCAATCCGAGCATCCTCTTCGATTCCGTCCCGCCGCCGCCGGCCCGATGGGATTTGAGTCAAACCTTCTCGGAAATCGAGGAATTCCAAGGGATCAAGCCGGTCCTCCGGATCGCGGAGCCGGGCAAAACGCAAATCGTCGAGCCGGTGCTCGAAGGGGATTTTCTCACGCTGCATTGGAAAGGGATCGGGACGAGCGAAATCACACTCGAAGCGAAAAACCCGGAAACCGGGTTTACGGTTTATGACAAAATCCGGGCCGAGACCTGGGCGCCGGATTATTGGAAAATGTTTTTCGCCGTCGTCGGCGGGGTCGGCATTTTTCTCCTCGGAATGAAATACCTCTCCGAAGGGCTCCAAACCGTGGCCGGGTCGGGACTTCGCCGGATGATCGCGATGGTGACCGACAACCGCTTTCTGGCGATCGGCGTCGGTGTTTTGACGACGGCGCTCATCCAATCGAGTAGCGTGACCACCGTGATGGTCGTCGGTTTCATCAACAGCCAGATCATGACCCTTTCCCAGGGGATCGGCGTGATCATGGGAGCGAACATCGGCACGACCGTCACCGGCTGGATCCTGGTGCTCGACATCGGAAAATACGGGCTGCCGATCCTCGGTTTGGCCGGGTTTGTCTATCTTTTTTCGAAACATGACCGGACCCGGTTCATCGCAATGGCCGTCATGGGACTCGGCTTCGTCTTTTTCGGCCTCGAATTGATGCAGAAAGGCTTTTCCTTCCTGCGGGATTTGCCGAGTTTTACCGCCTGGATGAACTCGTTTCACGCCGATAGTTATTTCGGCGTCCTGAAATGCGTCGGGATCGGCTGTATCGTAACCCTGATCGTTCAGTCGTCCTCGGCGACCCTCGCGATCACGATGTCGCTCGCCGCGATCGGGGTGATCCCGTTCGAAACGGCCGGGGCGCTCGTCCTCGGCGAAAATATCGGGACGACGATCACGGCGATCCTCGCCTCGATCGGCTCGACCACGAATGCACGGCGGGCCGCCTATTTCCATACGTTCTTCAATGTGGTCGGGGTCTGTTGGGTGTCCGTGATTTTTCTCTCGATTATGGTTCCTTTCATCAAATCCTGGGCCGGAGTCAACGAGGACGGAACGCTTCTCAACATCACCAAGGGAATCGCCCTGACCCACACGGTTTTCAATGTCGTCAACACCATTCTTTTCATTCCTTTTACCAACCTGATCGCCTGGGCACTCATTCGGGTCGTCCCGGAACGGGATGAAAAGGAGAAGAAATCGTACCTGACCGGCTTACATGTTCGGCTGTTGGAAACCTCCGCGATTTCGATCGAGCGCTCGCGCGTCGAAGTGCTCCGGATGGGGAACGCATGTGCCGACCTGGCCGGCTGGGTCGAGCAAATCGAAAAATCGGAGACGCCCGACGAAAAGCTGATCGATCAATCGTTCCGACAGGAAGAGGTGCTCGACACTTTGCAGGACGAGATCATCGAGTTCATGGCCGATCTTTTGGCCGGGAACGTCTCGCACGATGTCGCCGAAATCGCCCGCAGCCAATTGCGAATGGCCGATGAGATCGAATCGATCAGCGATTACCTGATCGTGATCCTCAAATCGAACCTGAAACTTCGCAATTCGGGCCTCGCGATTCCGGAACCGATCAAATCGCAGATCGAGAGTTTGCACGATCATATCGAATCGTACATGCTGATGATTCAGCGGTATTACGCGGCCCGAAAAGACAGTGTCGAATTGATGACCGAGGTTCATGCCCAGGGACGGAGCATCACGGTCCGGGTCAAGACCATCCGTGACATGTTCATGAAGCAGATGTCGGAAGAACGGGTCGACCCGCAAGTGATTATGGCGATCAACACGCAATTGAACGCCTACCGGCGCGTCCGGGAACATTCGCAGAATGTCGCCGAAGCGATCGTCGGGGTCAAATAGTCATTAACGAGCCGGGAGCTGTGTTCCCGGTTTGCCTCCTCTCATGTTGAGACGTTTCTCGCTATGAACGTAACCGGGACCATAGGTCCCGGCTCGTTGTTACCCTCGCTATTTCAACTTGCCGTCGTAAATCGCGAGGCCTTGCAGGGCGGTGCCGAGGGCTTCGCATTGGCGTTCGGTGATCGTCGGACTCGCGGCCATTTTGTTGACGACCCCGAGCAAGGCGGTCGCGCTCTTGACGACCGAAGCGTCGTTCAGCTTTTCGGGCGGCAATTGGTAGGCGAGGAACCGGAAAATGTGGGCACTTGAGTACAGCACGTCCCTCGGGTCCTTGCCGATTCCCCGGTATAGGAAAAATTGCGGGTGCCAAAGCCCTTGCTCGTTCTGGGCGGAAACCGCGAACTGCTGGTACGATTCGAGATACTTCTTCGCATCGAGGATTTCCCCTTTCACTTCGAGGCCGTCCGCCTCGAACCGCTGTACGACCGAAGAGAGCCCGAGCAGTTGGTCGGTGATGTCGCAGCTCCCCTGATCGACCGGGCGGGAAAGTTCTTCGCGGACGATCCGGGCGATCGACCAGGTTTCGCCGAATTCGTTTTCCCATTCTTCTTCGCAATCGCAATAAAACGAGAGCCCGACCATCGCGAGCGAGAGATCGGAATTCCGGGAGCAGCTTTGTTTTTCAAAGCGGACCAGATCGGCGACGGAAAACGTGTTGTTCTCGACCTTGATTTCGTAATTCTCGGCGATACTCGACATCGCGAGCATCGCGAGGAAGTTCGCCGGTTTGCGTTGCAGGCCGGAGCCGATTCTCGGGATCACCTGCCGACCATCGGTCCGGAACAGGGTTTTGCCGGCGCTCGGATAGTTCCAACAAAGGCTGCCGATCGTGTAAATCGGTTGGGCCGCTTCCCGGCGGCGGTCGCGCGGTCCCGGAGGTGGCGTTTGGTAAACGAACGCGTCGGCCCCGTAGGCGAACGCGAAAGAAATCAGATCGGCCGGGGTGTTCGATTGCAATGTGAGCGGTCGTTTCGCGTTGGCCGCGAGCGTCGCTCGAATCTGGTCCCGCAACTGCTGCATTTGCGGAGAAAGCGCGGGAGCCGTTTCCCCGGTCAATTCGGCGGCCCTTTCGGTTTTCTTTTCGTCCGATTTTTCGGCCGGTTCCGTTTTCGTTTCCGTCTTTTTGTCTTGCAGGGCGACCTTGACCGCGTCCTCGGCGGTTTTCGCGGAGCTGCCGGTCGAATGCTTTTCCCGGAGCAGAGCGGAAGTGTCCGTCGCCGATTCGGTTAAGGTTTTCGCGAGGATTTTCGCCGACGGCTCGTACCGGACGAGCATCACGTCCTTGGCGGTAAGGAATTTCGTTTGGATCGGGAGCGGCGGGGCGAGCCGCTGGGCCGCAAGCTGCTGTTCGGGCAACCAGGGTTGCGGGGCGGTTTTGACGCTGCCTTGGAGATAGCGAGACGCTCCGGCCGCGATTTCGAGCCGCGTTTTCGACGAGATCACGACCGGGGCGTCCGGGGAAAGGACTTCGTTATCCCGTGCATAAGGCTGCTCCGGATCGACGGCGGCATGCCGAAAATCATCCGCGGTCGGAATCTCTTCCGGCGGCAAAGTGCCGTCGAGCGTTACAAGATCGGGGTCGTAACCTTGCGCGAATACACTCGGAGCAACGCCGAACACGACAATCGCAAGACCGAACAACAAATATCCTGTCAATCTCATGGGAGCAAAAGTTGAATTAAGAATTAAAATTTTTGAATTAAGAATGACTTGTGTTTTTAACGAGCCGGGAGCTGTGCTCCCGGTTTGCATCTCTTTTCAATTGAGACGTTTTTTGCTTTGAACGTAACCGGGACCACAGGTCCCGGCTCGTTGTCGCCGCTCGTTGTTGCGGCTCGTTGTCGCCGACTTATTTCTTTCCTCCGACGGTCGGGACGGGCGAGACCGTGGGGCGCTTCGTTTCCTGCTGTTGGCGTTGGCGGTTCGGCTGCGGTCGACGGTTCGCCTGTCCCGGCTTTTGGTCCGCCTCATCGGCGACCGCTTTTTCGGCCGCGGCCTTTTCGGCGGCCGCCTTGTCCGCTTCGGCTTCAAAGTCGAACGGTCGGTCGATCAGGAACCCGCCGCTGCTCCCCCGTTGGAGGTAGGAGTTGTTCGGCGATTTCGAGCCGTATTCGTCTTTCCCGCCGTAATCGATCAGGAAGCTGAAGTTGCTGCCGCAGTCCGAAGGGGAATGGTAGGAGATTCCCGGACTCGCATAACCGTGACTTCGACCGGCGTAGTAATCGTCCCCGCCGTAATCGAATAGGATGCCGAACCCAGCCTCGGCTCCGACCCCCTGGGTCATTCCGCCGGTCGCCTCATACCGGTCGTTCCCGCCGAAATCGCAAAGGAAGCCGATCGACATGTCCCAGGCCATTCCGAGCCCCATGATTTTTCCGTCGTACACGTCGTTCCCTTCGTCGTCGAAGCAGAATCCGAGGGAATAATGACAGCCGAACCCGTTGCTGAAGCGCTGCCAACGGGCTTCGCTTCGCGGTTTGCCGTAATAATCGAGCAGCGTCGCTCCGATATGCTTGTCGTTTCCGCCGAAATCGCGACAGAAGCCGACGCCGAGCCAATAACCGCCGCCGTGTCCGAAGTAATCGAATTCGTAGGTGTCGTCCCCGCCCCCGTCGAGCAAAGCGCCGATCCCACCGTTCGCGACCTGCCGAATCCCAGCCCCGAGCCCTTGCCCCCAACCGTCGTATCCGGGATGTTCCGGATACGAATCGAGGTAAAGCCCGCCGAGATAATACCAGTCGTCTCCTTCCGTGTCTTCGAGAACGCCGAACCCGCCGGGATGTCCCAACCCTTGGGCGAGCAGGGCGGCCCGGTATTTGTCGTTCCCCTTGCGGTCGATCAAAATGCCGACCCCGCCGAGAGCACAGCCTTGCGCCCGTCGGAGAGCCAAATAAGTGTCGTCCCCCGAGTAATCGATCAGCAGCCCGGCTCCGCCGAGCGTCGATCCTTGGGCGACGTCTTGGGCTTTGTAAACGTCGTCCCCTTCGAGATCGAGCAGCATCGAGACGCCGAGAATCGAACCGCCTTGCACGCCGGGTTTCGTCGCGATGTATTGATCGTTGCCGGCGAGGTCGATCACCACGAACACCGGTCGGTTGATGTTGCAGGTTCCGTCCCGATAAATGTCGTTCCCGCCGAGATCGATCACGCAGGCGACGTCCTGCATTCCTGGGGCATCGAGATCGTAAACGTTGTTTTCGCGTCCGCCGATCAGGATGTCGCCTGCCGCGGTCGGGATCCGTTGAACCCGTTGCGAGCCGAGCAGCACCGTCGGAAACGCATCTTCCGGCAGTGTCGCCAAAAGCCGCAGAAATTTTTCGTCGGTGAGCGGAATCAAGGCTTCCAACGCTTCGTGTATTCCCGTCCGGTCCATTTTTTCGATGATGCCGACCAACCGACGGCCGGAACTCCGCGAGGGAATCGTGTGTCCGTTGATCGTATTGGCACAGAATACCGGATACAGGCTCGACCCCAGTTCTTTTTGTTCGGCGAGCGTCAAGGTCGACATCGCCCGGGCATAGGCCGACTGGGCGTTTTCCAAACAACGCTTGACCTCGGCGACGGCCTGTTGCGGAGTCCGGGCCTGGGCGTAACGGATTTCGTCGTTTCGCGCCGGAATGTCGAGTTTGTTGCGAATCAGTTTGAGCGTTTCGCCCAAATGCCGATGATCTCCCTTCAACCCGGCATGCAAGGTCCGCGAAAACTGTTCGACCTCGAAAACAGACCGAACCGGATCGCGATACAGCCGGTCGTACCAGGAAAGGCGGCAGCGACCGTCGACCTCGTTGCCCGTGCTGTTCGCGGCAAACCGATCGAGCGTCGAACGGGCATATCCCCGAAACATGTCGTACCGACCGGAAATCCCGCGTTGGGACAGCCCGTTCATGATTTCGTCGTACATCATCCGGACAAGCGCCGCGGAATGAGGATTCCCGACACTGTTCGGGTCAAGGGTTACCTTTTGAGCAACCTCGGGAACGAACGTCTCATCCGAAGATTGTGTTGAGGCAGCCGCTTGATCGTCGGATTCGTCGGTTTTTTCCCCGGCGTCGTCCGCGTCTTCTTCCGGCGTTTTTTCAGTATCCGAGTCTTCCGAAACATCCTCGGAATCGACCGCGTCCTGTTCGTCGTCGCCGTCCGGGTCCATTTCCAAAAGCGGAGGAGCTTCCGAAGACTTTCCCGCTTTCGCATCCGGATCGTCGATCGGCATTTTTCGGGCGAATTTCGCTCCGGTCGGCTCTTTTTCGCCGGATACGACACGGTTTTGTTCCGCCGCGCCGTCAACATACAGGTCGGTCGTAATAATCTCCCGGGAAGAGATGTTTTTATCGGCCGCGACGTTGAGCGAGGATTTCCATTTGAGCGAAGTACCGGATTTTTCTCCGGCTTCCGCAGGCGGCAGCGGACGAATCCCTTTGCGGGAATAATTTTTCGGTGCCGTTTCGCTTTCCGTCGGACTCGAAACCGGAATAAGGATCGAAGAAGAAGCATCCGATGCCTTGACGTTTTGAATGCGACCCATCCCCTGTAAAACAATGAATGTCGTACAAATGCAAATTAACGAAATCCTTTTCATTATAAATTCGCTCGTGATTTTTTGGGGTTTTTAGATTATTCCAACAAGGGTTAGAGTTTTTTTCTTTCGTTAGCCGTTTGCCAAAAGCATGGTTTTCAAAAAAGCTGAACCTTGGGATTTCAACTCCATTTTCCCAGATTTTAAAGGCTATTTTATTGGTAGGCTCTTTTTTGATTATGTCTCAAATCATGTTTGAATTGCCAACGAAACGGCATGTCTTCCGCAACAGCATCGAACATTGTTTACAATTGCGTAATTTTGCGTTTCTGATGGGCAATTGAGCGTGATTGATCGCAGTACCATACAGATTACTTTTCGACAAGACTTGCGAAACGGCTTGAACTGAACCTACCTGTTTTGCGAGTTGGACCAAAAACGCGAGCCTCACAACCGTTACTATCCGAAAAACAGTTTCATTTCTCCGGAAAAACAGGATTTTCCATATAATCGTTATAATTCTCCCAAATTATTTTTGGGACGAAATTGACTCTAGACCAGTGCCTGTCAACTTGAGTTTTTGGGAAGATCGACGATTGATCGTCCCGCGATCAAATCTCAAGCAAGTTTTTAGAAAATCGCAACAAATAAGAAATTTTATTTCTGTACGATTGTTTTCGTTGGGGCCTTTTGTTTACTTAATTTATTTAATACGTATAATCGATACTCTTTAGAGCGTTTCCCACATCCGCATAGGCCGAAATGTTTGCTGGAAAGCGGTTGCCGGGAGCACTGTCTCAAGGATTTCCTGATCGAATCTGAAACGCTTTCGTTTCGCCAAAAAATTTGCTCTCCCATCGACCTTGGAGTTTTAGCCAATGTCCAATACCAATCGAATTGTTTCGTTGTTGCTGTTTTGCGTTATTTCTCTTTCGCCGTTTTTTCAGGCCAAAGCCCAGATTCCGCGTCTCTCGTTCGGTCGTCCCCGTCTTGCAACGGTTCAAAAAACGCACCGTCCCGAGCCGCTGCAACATTTTGACGAAGCATCCCTCACTCGGAAGACGCTGCTTGAGAAACTCACTTCCGTTTGTGAAGAGGCCAAAAACTCCGTCACAAAACCGAAAGAAACGGATTTGCTCGTTTGCCGAACAAAATTGCGGGCGACCGTTGATTCGCTGCGGCTCACATTGAGCCGACCGGCCAATCGCCAACAGGCTGAAATGTGCGGAGAAAAACTGCAATTGTCCGTCCTTTCGAATTCGCTCCGTTCCCGCCGACCTTCCGCTTCCGAACCGATCACCGAAGCGTTTCAGGTTTTGGAACAATCGCGCTTCGAATGGGACCAGGAGATTTTCGGCCCGTTGCGAAATCGATTACGGCACTACTTAACATTGGAAATCGCCGTCAACCACGGCGAGTTTTCCTCCCAGTGCGCGGATCTTTGTGAGGCACTCCCGAATTTCGTTTCCCTTTATCTCGAAGGAATCAATCCGGAGTACGGCCCGCCGCTTGCCGAGGCGACCCTTTGGTTATCCGATCTCGGCGTTTGCGTTCCCGCCGGAAAAAGAATCGCCGACTCGCTCGGGACAATGCTGGGACATCCGAATTTTTACTTTTCCGCGAGCAGCCGATTTTTGTGCGTCGGGTTCGAACGAGACCTTGAGGAAGACCTTGAGGTCAAGGAAGATATTCTCGGGACGGCGGTTTTCGGAACCGGTCATCTTTCCGGCCAAACCTCCGCCGTTTTGCGTTCCAATAACAAGCGGGCGGAAATCCGAACGCTGCTCAACGGAGAGATGCGAACCGAAACCGTCGGCTATAACGGGCCGGTCCGTATTTTCAACGACAACTTCGGACCGGTCTCTTCCGAAAAATCCGTCTTTTTCGATTCGGAAAGGTTTTATACCTCGGGAGCACGTTCCCGGGCGAGTCTTGCCTCGAAAACGAAACGGTTGCAGATCAACGGCGGGCCGCTGGTTCAATGCATTGCCCCGAAAATCGTCCAACAGAAGAAACCGGCGTCCGAGGCCGAAGCGCGGCGTCGGGCCGCCCAACGGCTCGGTTCCCGTTTTAACGAGACTCTCGATGCGAGGATCGACGAGCTGAACGGGCGGTACCAGGACGCCTTTCGCGAACCGCTGTTGCAGGCCGGTTTCTTCCCCCGAATCTTCGACCTGCGAACGACGGACGATCGGCTTTCGGGGACGTTCCTGATCGCGGATTCGTCCCAACCGAGCGCGGCGAGCCGACCGCCGGAAATCCCGCAGGGCGCCGATCTCCAGGTTCAATTGCATCAATCGATGCCGACCAATGCCGCCTCGTTCGGGTTGGCCGGTCGCCGGATCGAGGAAGAGAAATGGTTCGCCGCTCTTCAGGAAAAATTCCCGAATTTGGCGGAAAAACTGGAAAGAAACCTCGAACAGTCTCCCCTAACCGTCACTTTTGCAAAAAAATTGCCGATCGCTTTTGTTTTTGACGATCAGACGATGTCGGTTATTGTACATACGGACCGATTCG
>JAVBQI010000189.1:0-19919 GCA_031549145.1 Thermoguttaceae bacterium
GTCGAATTCCGAGGCCTGTCTCATGCCCGAATTGAACCTTTCGCCAAATGCGCAACAATGGGTGAACGTGATCCTGCTTTGGATCGGTTTCTCCGTCGTCGTCGGGCTCGTCGTGCGCAGCCTTTTTCCGGGCAAAGAACCTCGCGGGCTGCTCGGAATGCTCCTGATCGGCGTTCTCGGGAGCAGCGTCGGGCCTCTTCTGGTTTCCATTTTTTGGCCGATGGAAAATTTTAACCCGATCGGCCCGATCGGGTTCTGCGCCTCGGTCGTCTGCGCGTTTGCCATTCTCCTGGTTTCGCGGCTGATCGCCCTGATTTTCTCCAAAACCGACCGCAAAGAAGTGCAGTAGCCCGTTTAGCCGAGTGGCGCAGACGCCGGTGTCCGACCCGCGCTGCGCGGCTAAAACGCAAGCGGTTGTCGCCGCTACTTCCCCGCATTCGCTTTGAGGATGTAACGGAACTCCCCTTCCCGGGTCGTAAACTTCGAATATTTCGACTCCGAATCGTGTTCGATCGGAACCTCGCGAAGAATTTTTCCCTCGCGGTCGACGGCGAGGACGGACTGAACCTTCTTTTCGGGCATGTAATAATCAAACGCCGGTTCGTCCGGAAGAGGTGTCACTTCCATGACACCGACTTGCTTAATAATACTTCGGCACGCCCCGGCAATCACATTATCGTTCGGCAAGAGCCGTTCGAAAAGTTCCGGGGCGTCCTCCGTCGTCGGTTCGAACGACATCTTGACGACGTTGTCTCCTTGCTTCTCGACGGTCAGTCGGCCGATCTGTACCCGCGAATTATCCGGCGTCAACCCGAGCACCGCCGGTCGGGATTGATCGCCGCTCGCATCCCAGAACCCGACCAGCACGTTGTACGTCCCGCTCGGAAATTCCTTTGGGAAAAGAAGCTCGCCCGAAGCAACTGTCTGGTCTTTTTCCCATTGGCTGCTCGGTAGCGTCGGGAAAACGCTCCCGACCGGGATCATTTTCGGCTTGTGAAACCAGGCGTATTGCGGCTCCTCCAAATGTATGAAGCAGGCGTAATCCCGCATGTCGTTGCGTTTCGTGAGCGGCCGAAAGACTTTCCAGTTCATATCGAAGCGGAATCGGTTCTCGCCGAGCGATTCGAATTTTTCGGCGATCGGCAAAACCGGCAAGTAATCTCGAGCGACTTTGCGACGCAGATTGACATACGCTTTCGAATCCACCATTCCGATAAAACCTTCGACAATTTGGCCGTTTTCACTAAAAATACCACAATTGTTGCCCAATCTAAAAATCGCTTGAAAACCGTATTGAGGAAGAATCGCTTCTTGAAAAACACCACTCGTAAAGGCGTTAAACATATCTTCGCCAAGTTCCCAGTCTTCTTTTCCGCGATTGACGAAAATCGTCGTGTCTCCCGACCATTGGATGATCAAACGGTTGATATTCCCGTCGGCGAATTCGACCGATTCGATTTCCTGATCGGCGAGTTGCCGCATGAGCGGTTGGAGGAGCCAGTATTTGCGGACGACGTCGCGCAGCGGCGTGCCGATGCCGACCTGCAGGGCGTGCCCGGTCAGCACTTCGGCGGTGAGGTAATCGTCGCTCGCGTACCCGTGCAGGTCGTACCCGCGATTCGCGACATATCGGGAATCGTACCCGACCCCGTGCAGGGCGAGCCGGGTATGGTTGACGGCGTCGAACCAGGGGACGCGCGACCAGTTCTTGCACTTGATCGGGATCCGGAAATCGCCCGAGTGCGGCGAAAGGAGCAGGAATTGACAGTCGGCCCCGTCGAGATGTCCGATGAGAAAATCGCTCCCCGCCTCGCTGATCGTCGGGTTGTCGTTCCCCAGCCGCTCGCGGATATCATCGAACGCCCGGTTCCAGCAATCGAGCGTCTCCCGCCGGGAGTGCAGCTTGCCGTCGCGATCCCAGTAGTTCATCAAATTGATCGAAGCGAACACGTCGACGAAGTAGGTCGTCTGTTCGAGGTTCGGGGACATGAGATCGAAATTCCGCTTCAGGAACGGAAAAATGTTTTTCGGCAAGAACTGGTACGACTGGGCTTCGATTCCGTAATTGTTCCAGCCTTTTTTCGGGAGGCCGCTTTTCTCGAACGCGGTCAGCGAGTACGAAAAATCATCCGCGTCCGGATAAAAATCGATGTAATTGTCGTGCAGCCCGTACAAGATGCCGTGCTTCTTGCAAAGCTCGATCGTCTCCTTGATCTCTTCGGTCGTCCCGATCCGCGGGTTGGGGGGCCAAATGTCCGGCAAGCGGTTGTCGTATCCCCAATGCTGCCAATTGTGGTTAATGACGAGGGCATCGGTGATCCCGTAATCGATACACTGTTGCAGGATTTTCGTCTGATCGGCGAACCGGCCGCCCCACCAATCGAACGCGAAGCGACCCGCCTTTTTCGCCGTTCCGGGCGCGGCCTTTTTGTCGTAAATCGGTCGGTATCGGATTGCACAATCGATCGCCCCTTTCGTGCCGGGCAAGAGCGTGAGCGTCGTGCCCGGGTACACCGAGAGCGTGTAAAGGTTGATCTTCGGATCGACCTTGAAATGTTCCGGCGGGAACGTCGTCCCCATTAAAAGCGAGAGGCCGTTCTCGAAATCGGCCCCGACATGCGAGGTCGAGAGCCCGTGCCCGCCGTCGGTCATTTGAAAGGCATCCGGCTCTTCGATGCAGTAGCCGTGTCCGAAATAGACGCGGTTCGCGTGCTGGGTCGTCGGCCCGAATTCGATGTTGGTGATCGCCTCATCCTTATCGCATTCGACGGAGAGTTGCACGGCGGGACCGTTTTTTCGGATCGCGTACCGCATGTTCAATTCCCCGCCGGCGGAGCGAATGCGCTGTTCGAACACCGATTCGGTCGCGGTTGAGGCTGTCGCATTGTGCGTCCAGTCGCCGCAAAAGTGCGACGACGAGAGCGAGCCGAGCTGCTGCCCTTCGAGCCAAACACGCAGCCCGTCGTACTGGACCTGCTCCTTCTCATTCCCCAGCCCGATTACCCCGTCAAGAAATCCGTGGTTCCCGAACGTAACCGCCGCGCGCAGCCCGCCGTCCAAATCATAGACGAGCGTTTGGTCCGACGGCGATTTGCCGGTTTGGACCGCCTTCAGATTTTCCGCGAACAACGCCGTCTTTTCCGCAGCCAATAGCAGTTTCGGTTTGTCCCCGCAAAACAGGAGCGGGTCTCCCCAAAAGCCGTTGTCGCAAGTCGTATCCCTCGCCGGGCCGGGATCGCTTTCCAACCGGAGCAGGATTTCCTTTCCGGCGAAGGACGAGAGATCGACCTCGACGGGGACCCAATTCTTGTCCGTAATATTCGCGGAATGAACGGCTTGGTCGTCGACCCAGGTCCGGAAGGTAATGCCGTCGCTTTCCGGCTCGCCGGGGGAAAGATCGCGCATCGCCGCGTAATACGACAACCGAATCGGTTTCGCTTTCGGCAGCCGGATTCGGTATTCGGCGAAGAGCGTTCCCGGCCCGCCGAACCAGGGCGGATGCACGGAAAACGCTTCCCGAACGATCCCGCCTCGGGCGATCACGACCGGGACGAACGAAACGCGGGAGGTTTCGTCGGTGCCAGAAAAGCCGATCGGCAGAAAATGCGAGGCCCCGCCGTCGAAATTCCAAACGACACGCTGGGCCTGCAAGTTCGGCAGAAACAGCCCCCCCTGTTCCGGCAGCGCGAAAACGGGGAGCCGGGCTGCATCGGTAATCACTTCTCCGAGCTTGACCTCGGTTCCGTCGTCGCTTCGGCCGACGACCCGGGGCGCGACACCGAGCGGACCGAAGTCGGTTTCGAATACCTGGACCGGTTGCAATTTTTCCGACCGGCCGGCAAACTCGAACGTTCCGAAAACATGGACCGGGTAATGGGCTGAAAAGGTTCCCGGTTCGCAAGCGACCTGAAAAACGGCCTCGGCCGTCCCTTTCGCGGGAACATCGACCTCTTTCTTCGCCTCGCCGATGATTTTGACCGTATCGATCGACCGGGCCGTCAGCCCGAGGCGAACCGGCGTCTCGGCCTCGCTGCGGAGCGTGATCCGGACATCGGCTGGGGTGTCGAACGCGGTGATCTTTTCGATCTTTTCAACTGTGATTTCGATCGGCCCCGCCTTGTCCTTGTTGCAGGTGTAGGCGAACAAGAATTGCCCTGAAAGAAAAGCGGCGGCAATCAAAAACGGCAAGAGAATTTTTCGAGGGCGCATGAGAGGGCTCCTTCGTTGCGGCGGATGGAAAAAAATCGTCAACCAATTATATCCGCCTGCGACCGTGTTTTGAATCCCGCACGCCGGGCTTGCACGAGGATTGCAAAGTATTGAATTTCGCGCAGAGACGCAAAGGTCGCGGAGCTTTTCAAAAAACTCTCTTGTTGGAACCTTGAGGCTTCCGTATTTGGTCGGGCCGTAGGGAGCATTACCATTTGAATTCCTCGCAGGATTCAATCGGGGATGCTTGTTGCCGACAATCTCTGTATAAGGTCCGCAAGTTGCGCTTCGCTTCACTTGCGGCTCCTTGTCCGTTTCGTGCTGCTGTTGTCCGAAGACACCTTCCTACGGAATAACGATATTAAAATCCGGCGTGAACGTCACGAGAAGGCCCATCGCCTCCTTCAATTTGTCGACGGCGCCTTCGAGTTTGACCTCTTTTTCGACATCGGCCCACTTCGCTTCCTTCGCGAGCAGTTTGTTCAACACGGCGCGATCCATCGTGACGGCAACGTCCGCCTTGCCATCGTATTCCTTGACGGTTCGGTGAATCAACACGGAGTCCTCCAGGCTGATCCAATGTTTTTCGTTCACGTCAGGCAAGGTCCATTGAATGGTCAACGTCTTGCCCGCCGCTTTATCGGAGTCGAGTGAAATCCCCATGAAATCAAGGAACATTTCGGTGCTCATCGCGGCCATCGTTTCCGGGCTCGCGGTCGTGGTTTCCGACGGAACCTTGAATTTCCCGTTTCGCAGTTCGTATGCGCCGCTCAGGTATTCGTTGCGCCAAGTACCGTTTTCCGCCTGATAGCCCAACTGCTCCAAGGCATCGGCCATCAAATTCTTCGCTTCCTTGTTTTCCGGATCGGCGAAAACAACCTGACTCATCACCTGTGCGACCCAACGGTATTCACCGCTTTCGTAATCCTTTTTCGCTTTCGCGATCACGGTGTCGGCACCACCCATGTACTCGACAAACTTCTTCGCCGCCGGTTTCGACGGGAGCGGATGCAGATTCGCCGGATTGCTGTCGTACCAGCCGAGATAGCGTTGGTAGACCGCCTTGGCGTCGTGGCTGACGCTGCCGTAATAACCCCGCACCGACCAGACCCGGTCGAGACCCGGCGGCAGTTTCACCATGTCACCGACTTCCAACATCGTGTAGCCCTGGTTCGCCAGAAACAGCGTCCGATCGTGAATGTATTTGTAGACGTTGCGCTGTTTTTTGAGATAGTTGTTGATGTTCTCATTTCCCCAGGTCGGCCAGTGGTGTTGCGCAAAAACCACTTCGACGTCTTTTCCGAACGTCTCGATGACCTTGTCGAGTCCCTTCCACCAGTTCACGGCGTTGCGGACTTGAGCACCGCGGAGCGTGTAGAGGTTATGCAGTGTATGCGTCGCGTCCTCGGCGGCGCAAAGGGCTTTGTACTTCGGAAAATAGAAGATGAACTCGGCCGGGGCTTCCGTGCCGGGAACCATTAGGGCAACGATATCGAGGTCGACCCCTTGGATATTGAACGGCCCGTCCTTGCCAATAATTTGCGTCGGTTTGAGCAATCCGACTTCGCCGCCCATCGCGGTCGTTTTTCCGAGTCCGCTGTCGACCTGCCCCTTTTCGTTACGTGGTAGGAAATACCCGTATTGATATTGCGATCGGCGGCTCATCGCATTGCCGACCCAGATGTTTTCGCTGATCGCTTCTTCCATGAAATGGTCCGGCGCGACGATCTGCACTTTGCCGGAGGCCGGATCGTAATCCTCGCCGACGATACCGTGAATGCCGCCGTAGTGGTCGATATGGCTGTGCGTGTGAATCACTGCCAGAACCGGCTTTTTCGGGCGATGTTTGTAATACAATTCGATTCCTGCCTTCGCCGTTTCCGTGGCGATGAGCGGATCAATCACGATGATCCCGTTTTCTTCCTCGATGATCGTCATGTTCGAGACATCGTATTCGCGAACCTGGTAGACGCCCTCGGTCAACTTGAACAATCCGTAAATGTTGTTGATCTGCGCGATGCGCCAGAGACTCGGATTGACCGTCGGCGGTGCCTCCTTGTCGTTGATGAAGGCGTAACCCTTCATGTCCCAAATGGCGACGCCGCGATTGTTTTTGATGACGAGGTCGGGATCGTTGGCAACGAAGCCGCGTTTGGCGTCCTCGAAATCCTGTTTGTCGGCGAACGGCAACTGTTTGAGCACTTCGGCATTCAGCTTCGCCGTGGTCGACGTCGCGTCTTTGGGTTGCTCTTGGGCAAGGAGCGAAACGGCGAGGAAACAAAGAACACAAATCATTGGCGGCATTCGGTACATGGAATATTCCTTTCGAAAGGGGGAAGATACGGAAAATTCGCGGTTGATGAATTTCGTTTTAACGCCGGAAATGGCTGCAAGTAAAAACAATTGCAATAATTATAGACATAAAAATCAAAAATGGCAAACGAATGTTTCGTTGCGAAATTCAACACAGAAACCCTGAGTGCGGTTTCGATATTCTATATTATGATTCCCGTCATTGATGGCCCTCCAAGGGTGGGGGACGAAAATCACCTTTCATACTATCTTTTTTCTGTTGTAATAATCGAATTCGCCTTGAAAAACTCGGGATGCTTCTTCTCTCCGTCATTCTTGGAATCTCACGCTATGTCCGACAAGACCGTCGTTCCTCGTCGTCTCCGATCCCCGGCATGTCTACACGGGCATGGTGATCGGTTGGACGCTGTTGATTGCATTGCTAGTGCTGGTTTTCGTGCGCTATGTCGACCGGGTTTATTCCGACCTGCTGCATGTCCAGACAAGCGCCGCCTGCGATCGCGATTTGCTCTTTCGGTCCTAGAAACGAAATTCGGAGGAGTCTACGTCGCGAATCTGGAACCGAATCCGTGGCTCAAACACCCGAAACGGGATGTGACAACCAACAACGAAGATATGCTGACGCTCATCAATCCGGCTTGGATGACGCGGCAGATCAACGAAATGCAGCAGGGACCGGATAACCGCAAAATCGTCTCCCGGCTCACCAGCAGCAAGTTGCTCAATCCCGGGAACGAGCCCGACGATTGGGAGAAAAAAGCGCTCGGGCTTCTCGAACCAGGCGGCCGCGAGGAAGTGTTCGAATTCCGAGCCGCTATTTGAATCGTTCAATATTTATCATCAGATCATCAAAACCGAACGCACTCCTCCTCATTCGAGGATTGCATCGCTTCGGGCAAGGCTTCGAGAATCGAGCCGGCGGTTACGGACGCTTCCCCCAATCGGCTCGCGGCGATGTCGCCGGCCGAACCGTGCAGATGCGCTCCGAGCACGGCCGCCTCGAACGGAGGAAGGCCCTGGGAAATCAGCCCCGCGATCAGGCCGGTCAGCACATCGCCGCTCCCACCGGTTCCCATCCCCGGATTGCCGGTCCGGTTGATCTCGACCGAACGGCCGTCGGAAATGATCGTCCGATGCCCCTTGAGCAATAGGATCGTGCCGGTCTTCGCCGCGAACGCTTGAGCGAGTTCGATTCGATTCGCGAACTCTTCTTCGGTCGTTTCCCCGGGGACCTCACCGCCCAGCAACCGGGCGAATTCTCCGGGATGCGGCGTCAACACCCGGGGCGGCCGGGCGGTCGAACGAAAGAATGTCGAAGAATCCGCCCCGAAATTTCTTTCCGCGAGAGCGTTAAGTGCATCGGCATCGACGACGAGCGGTTTCTCGATTTGCCGAAACACCCGAACGACGAGAGCGGTCAGCCCGAGCGAACGACCGAGCCCGGGGCCCAGGGCGACCGCTTTCGCCGTTTCGCATTGCCGCAAAATCGCGGGGCAGGCGTCCAAGGCGATGCGACCGCCGCGACTTTCCGGAAGCGGACAGGTCATGGTTTCGGCCGAGAACGAAGCGACCGTCGCCAAAATGCTTTCGGGAACGGCGAGGCGAACGAGCCCCGCCCCGGCGCGCAGGGCCGCTTTTCCGGCAAGGGCGATCGCTCCGCTCATCCCGCGGGAACCGCCGACCAGGAGCGTTAAGCCGTAGTCCCCTTTATGTCCGAACGGAGACCGTTTTGTGAGAAAACGCATAGGATTGAGAATTGACTTGGACTGTTTTAAGAGGTGTTGCCGCCTTGCCAATAGACCAGAATACCAGATTTTCCGAACGATGTCGACGGCAACGCACTCAAAAACGACCGATGCGGGGCACTGGAACAAACGCAGACGCATCCCCCGGCTTTTGAAGTGATGCGGCCCGGAATATAATAACAGTTTACTATTTTGACAGTATTTAGCCGGTACCCCGGCATCCGGATATTCTCCAACTTGTAAAGGGGCAACAGTGTTCGATAGCATACCGAATCTTGGTTCGATGTTGAAAAAAGTGAAAGAGCTTGGCGAAAAGGTCAACGAGATGAACGACCGCTGCCGAACGGTCCGTGTCAGCGGTCGTGCCGGAGCGGGGATGGTTCATGTCGAAGCCAACGGCTTGAGCGAAATCGTCAACTGCAAGATCGACCCGGAAATTTTTTCTCGGAGGGACTGCGAGCTGCTGGAGGATATGATTATTACGGCGACGAACCAGGCTCTTGAAATCGCGAGGGAAAAGCATGCCGAAATCATGCGTAACCTTGCCGGGACGATGGACCTGCCCGATTTGGAAGGATTAAAAGAGGCGTTTTTCAAGGAAGGGGAATGACCAGGCCGTCGGCCGCGTTTTGCCGGAAATCGGTTTTTGGGAGATCGGAAGGGAATCGCCGCGCGAATTGCAAAGTCGTTGTCAAGCGCGCGGAGACGCGAAGGGCGCAGGGAAAGATTGTTTTTTACCACGGAATACGCGGAATAACGGAATAGACGGAAAAATAATAGACTCAAGCCGGTTGAAATTCCCGTCTTCAGTACAGCAGCGGCCCAACGAGGCCGCGGTTTGACCGAGGGCGAAGCCCTTTTTGCCTGGATGGCATATCCCCCGCCCCCCTTGTGTTTTACCCGAAAACCGCTAGAATTCACCTCGAAATTTCGTTGAGACATCATCGGTCTGTTCCGATCGATTTTCGTTCGATGTCGGCACCGTCGGTGTGATCATCGGATACGCCCTCTTAGCTCAGTTGGTAGAGCAACGGACTCTTAATCCGTGGGTCGAAGGTTCAAGTCCTTCAGGGGGCATTTGTTTTAACCCGTTGATTTCCAGTGCGTTACAACGCGGAAGCGAACGGGTTTTCGCTTTTCTTGCGGGGCAAGAATTTCCCTCATTACGGAAAATATTCTCTCGTCCTTTTTTCTTTGCGTTCGCGTTTCCGTTTCAATACACCTTGAACACTGGAGACTTTCATGCGAACCTGCCGATAAAAAGCGAAATGGCTCCCCATCCTGTAACGCCATCAAACCAACGACTGTGGCGGCGAAACCGCTCAGCTCATCAACCATCACTGCTGTGCTCCGTACAAAAATTGAGCTAAGGGGCTTCCTGAGCGAAGCGATGAAAGGCCCGAAACCGCGAGGGTCGAGTTCGAAGCTCCGGTCCAATTTTTTCGCGGAGGGCAATATATTCAGCCGGGACAGAAAATGGCCGTGAATAAGCAAGCATTTTGACCGCTGTTTCAGTTCGGTTGACCGTCCGAAACCGAATCGATAAGATGGAGGCGACCGGCGAAGCCGATTCCAGTCGTTTTTACCCGCTGGTTCCGGTGTCGCCCCTTCAATATTAAGTCAACAACGCCACTTCGATATGCAAAACGGAGGGGAGTTCCCGCCGTTTTTCTTCGTGGAGAACAGGATATGCAACGCCTTTTTCGTGCCGCCGTTTTTTCATCGTTCCTCGCCTGTCTCGTAACGACGGAGATCGTACACGCCGGCGCCGGCGACGATTCCTACGTCGTTCAGGCCGTCTGGTTCGACCGGGGGAACGCCGTTTCCGGCAGCGATTACGCGGATCGATACCCCTGCATCATCAACGGCGGGCAAGTGCCGAACCAAGTCGAGTACGATCTCGATTTTCCGGCCCCAGGCCGTTATAAAGTCGAAGCCCTGTACGCCGCTGCCGAGGTCCGTCCGGTCGAACTGGCCGTGAACGGACAAAAAATCGCCACGGGCTTGAACGGTTCGACCGGCTCCTGGGCGACCTCGAGCGCCGTCTGGTCCGAGCTGGCCGAGATTTCCGTCGAACGGCAAGGGAACAATACGATTGCCTTGACGGCGACATCGATCTTTCCCCATATCTCGGCTTTGCGTTTCACCCCGATCGACGATTCCGGGGCGGGCTGGTCGCTCCCACGGCGATTGGCGAGAGAAAAAGCAACCGGGACCGGGGAAGGAGGCTTCAAGCCGAACGCCTGGAACGGCGGCTGGTTTCTCGAAGTGGCGGCGGATCGATTCGCCAAGAAGGAAAGCGGCCGGACCTTTTCCGACCATTTCGCGACGGAAACGTCCTGGGCTCTCGTGCCGCGCGAAAGCCTGTCCTTCGAGATTTCCACGGATAAGATTCCTGAAATTCCTGAAGAGCCGCCCTGTCTGAACGACGAGTTGACCTATACGGCCGGCATGTTCGAGCCGCTTTCGGAAGCAACCGACGATGTCGCGAAGACCATCGAACAGCGAGGTTATCACGCCATTGTCCGGATCGATCCCGGTGAGACCGAAGCCTTCTCGCGGCCGAAATCGCGACAGGACATTCCGCTCAGTCCGGACAAGTACGAGGAACTGGTTGCCCGTTCGGGAAAACTGATCGAAACGTATCGGCGAATGGACGGCGTGCCGAAAGATTTTCTGGAAGACGTGAAACGCCGGCTCGACGGATTTGAAAAAAACGCCCCGGTCTGGCGGGAGCGGTTTCGGACGCCGGTCGGTCCCGACCCGGCAGCGGCACAGGCGATCCTCGCGCAATTTTTCGACGAATATATCGACTTGGCCCGCCTCTATTCCTTCATCGCGAGGTCCAATCCTCTGTTGGATTTTCAGGACATCCTGTTCGTCAAACGGCATGCCGGACAACTCGGGCTTCCGCAAAACTGGCAGAGCAACAGCGTGCTGCCGCGTCGCGAGTTCGACGACACCCTGATGGTGCTGCGAATCGAAACCCCGGACGGAACGGTCGAAACGCCGCGGATGCGCAAGCTCTACAAGCCGGGACACAAAACCTTCCTCGGCGATCTCGATCTGCATTTCGACGCCGAAAAAGCAATCGTTTCGATGTGCGACGAACAGTATCGCTGGAACGTTTTCGAGTTGGACCTGGCCGCTTTGGAAAACTCCCCGGGCAAAAACGGCCCGGCCGTCGCACTGCTGCCGCCCATGGATGACGCCAACCACTATGACGCCTGCTACCTGGCCGACGATTCGCTGATGTTCACTTCGACGATGCCGATGACCGGCGTTCCCTGCGTCAACGGCAGCACCCCGGTCACGAACATGTACCGAAAATATAACGACGGAACAATCCGCCGGCTGACGTTCGAGCAGGATCACAACTGGTGCCCGGTCCTGATGCCGGACGGCCGCGTGCTGTACCAACGTTGGGAGTACACCGATATTCCCCATGCCCATTCCCGGCTCCTTTTCCTGATCAATCCCGACGGGACGATGCAAACGTCCTTTTACGGGACGAATTCCTATTGGCCGAATTCCCTGTTTTACGCCCGGCCGATTCCGGAGGATCCTTCGAAATTCGTCGCGATCGTCGGCGGGCATCACGGCGTGCCCCGGATGGGGGAGTTGGTCCTGTTCGACGTCCGAAAAGGGCGCACCGAGAATCACGGAGCGGTCGAGCGGATCTGCGGGGCCCCGAAACGGGTCGAATCGAAAACGGATCCGAAATACGATTCGACGCTCATCGTCGACAACCTCGTCGACGAGTCCTGGCCGAAATACCTGCACCCGTTCCCGATCAACGAAGATTATTATCTCGTTTCCGCCCAGCCGAACGAGGGTTCGCTCTGGGGGCTTTACCTCGTCGACCGGAACGAGAACATGACGCTCCTCGCCGAAACGGAAGGTTTCGCGCTCTTCGAGCCGGTTCCCTGGAAGAAAACCAGGCGGCCGCCGGATTTGATCGACCGTCGCGACGATTCCCGGCAGGACGCGACCCTCCACATTTCGGACATTTATTTCGGCGAAGGGCTGAAGGGGGTTCCTCGCGGGACGGTGAAAAACCTGAGGATCATCTCGTACAATTTCCTTTACCCGAACGTCGGCGGCCCGCAAGGGGTGATCGGCATGGAAGGCCCGTGGGATTTCAAAACCATTTTGGGGACCGTTCCCGTCCAGGAAGACGGTTCCGCGGCCTTTTCCGTTCCGGCCAACACCCCAATTTCCCTCCAGCCGCTCGATGAAAACGGGCAGGCGGTCCAGCTGATGCGGAGTTGGCTCACGGCGATGCCAGGCGAAACGTTGACCTGCAGCGGCTGTCACGAAGATCGCAACCAGGCGCCCCCGATGCTGAAAAACCTCCCCTCGGGCGGCTTCCGCGTCTCGGACATCGAACCTTGGTACGGCCCGGCACGCGGCTTCGCCTTCGCCCGGGAGGTCCAGCCGGTGCTCGATCATTATTGCATCGATTGTCACGACGGGGCGGAAAAGGGGCCCGGCATCAAACCGTTCGATTTGCGTGGCCTCGAGCGGCTCGAAGGATACACGAGCGCCTACCACGCCGGTTATCCCGACGCGGGGCATTTTTCGACGTCGTATTATCACCTGCATCCCTACGTTCGCCGTCCGGGAATGGAAAGCGATTACGTTCTCCTCAATCCGATGGAATTCTCGGCCAATACGACGGAACTGGTCCAAATTCTCCGCAACGGACATTACGGCCTTCAAATGGATGCCGAGGCCTGGGACCGGATCATCACCTGGATCGACCTGAACGCCCCCTACCACGGCACGCAGGGGGAAAACATGGGAGAGGAGCGGATCGCCAAGGCCCGCGACCGCCGATTCGAACTGATGAAGTTGTATGCGAATCTCGACGACAAGACGGAGGAAATCGTCCACGCTCCTTACCTCCCCGAGCGGGCCGGTTCGCTGCTCGATACGGGGCATTCGATCCCGTTCAGTAACCCGTTCGCCTCGCGAGAGGAACGCGAGACGTTGAAAAAGGTCGCCGCCGGAGCTCGATTCCCTTCGGGCCGGGAACTCCGGGAACGTTGGCTCGAACGTATCCGAAACGAGTCTTCGACAACCTCATCGAAAAACGTCCCGCCGACGGTTCCGCCGCAAGGAGAAACGAAGACAATCCGCGTGAATGTCGCTGAAAACCTGGCTCTTGATCTGACCCGAATTTCCCGTCCCAAAACGCCGGACGGCCTGGACAAAGGATTCTGGCTCGGCACGCACGAAATCACGAACGGGCAATTCGAGGCCTTCGATCCTTCGCATGACAGCCGGGTGGAAAGCCGCTTCGGGATGCAATTCGGCGTCCGCGGGTTTTACGTCAACGCTCCGGAGCTGCCGGTGGTCCGGGTCTCCTGGAACGAGGCCGTCGCGTTTTGCGATTGGCTGTCCGAAAAGACGGGCAAAAAGTTCCGGCTCCCGAGCGAGGAGGAATGGGAATACGCCGCCCGGGCGGGAACCGAGACCGATTTGTCGTTCGGCAATCTCGACGACGATTTCTCGCGTCATGCGAATCTCGCGGACAAAATGCTCTCGGAATTCGTCTGCCATCCTTACTTCAAGGACCGCCGGCCGATGGAGGCGACGGTCTTCGACGATTGGATCCCCAAGATCGAGAAGGTCAACGACGGCGGTTTCCTGAGCGTGAAGCCGGGTTCCTACCAGCCGAATCCCTGGGGATTGTACGACATGCACGGCAACGCCGCCGAATGGACTGCCACGAAAACGCCGGACGGCAAGGAACGGATCGTGCGCGGCGGTTCCTGGCACGACCGGCCTTACCGGGCCGCGAGCGGTTTCAAAACCGGCTTCCTCCCCTGGCAGCGGGTCTTCGACGTCGGATTCCGCGTCCTTTGCGAAGAGCCTTGAGTCCATAGCGTCGACGCCGCAGCCTCGTCAGAGCCGCGACCGTGAGGGAGCGGTTTCGCGGGGCAACCGCTTCCTTACGGGCGCGGCTCCGATTTGATTTTTTATCTGAAGATCATCAAACCGACTTGAGCGTTCGACAACGACCGTCCCACGTATTTTTTGAAAGCATCCGCATGAAAACAACACCGATGAATGTGCTCTCCCACGCCTTTTTTCCGAATGCCGTCGCGGTTTTGCTGACGGTGCTCTTGAGCATGAACATCGTTTCCGCGGAAGAAAAGCGCCTGACCAAACAGGCCGAGCCTCACTATACGGAAGATGTCATGGAGACGACCCCCGTTCTGTGGCAGGGTCGGGAAATCCTCTTCTCGGCTTTTCGCGAAAAGGGGATCGGGTACACCGAAGAGCAACTGTACTTGTTCCTTGCCGATTTGAAAACCAAGGAAAGGCTGACGCGATTCGGAGCGAAGCATTCGTTGGCTTGTGCTTTCGTCGACGGCGACGTTTTTCATGTTTTTGCCGCCTACCAACCGACGAAGGAAAGCTGGTTCACGGACATCAACCATTTTAAGAGCACCGACCTGAAAAATTGGGAGACGATCCCCGCTCTCAAGGCGGAAAACGAGCACTTGCTCAACTCGTCCGTGTGTCGCGACGAACAGGGTTACATCATGGCGTACGAATCCGATTCCCCCGTCGCGTTTTGTTGCAAATTCGCGAGATCGAAGGATCTCGACCGTTGGGAGAAGGCCCCGAACCTCGTGTTCGCCGGGAAAGACGGAAAATCCTACAGCGCCTGCCCCGTGATCCGATATGTCAAGCCGTATTATTATGTCATCTATCTCCGTCATGCGGGCACGGAATGGGTGTCCGACATGATCCGCTCGAAGGATTTGAGAATCTGGGAATTTTCCCCGAAGAACCCCGTGCTCCAAGCCAGTGAGGGGGAGGGGATCAACAATTCCGACGTCGACCTTTTCGAAACGGACGGAGAAACCCGGCTCTTGTACGCGACCGGCAATCAAAACGATTGGGCGCATCTGCGCGAAGCCGTTTTTCCCGGCACAATGAAGGAGTTTTTCGAGAGCTATTATCCTGAAGGCGAACCGCATGAAACAGTCGATGCGGAACGAAAATAACGACCGCAAAAGTACGTTTGAAGACACTTTCTTAGCGGTTCAGGAGCCAGGCCAAAAAACTGCCGAGAACCAGGATCGCTCCCGAGAGAACGACGATCAGCTTGATGTTGCGTGCCGTTCTCTTTTTTCGGTCGAGGCGGCTTTTTTTCAAAAGGTAGCCGGCCGACCGGTCGGAAACGGTCACCTTTTCGGAAAACAGCTCGGCGAGCTCCGGAAAAACGATCGACGCCGGGGACCATTGCGGCCAACCGTCTCTCCAGATCAAAGCGGTGGGGTCGATTCGACGCTCACGAATCCAGTATTCCAAAACCGCTCCGGTTGCCGGACCGTACTGCGAGCCGTCGGGCATCCGGATATACCAAACCGCTTCGGGATCGGTTAACACGGCGTTGGCGGTCGGCGGTTGGATTTGCGGCACGGATTCTTCGGATCGCATTCGCGAGGTTCCCACGTTCGATAAACAAAACGAGTATGCGTTCACGAACTTTTGGACCGCAGGCATCTTGCCTGCATCTGGGGCCGCAGGCTTCCAGCCCGCGAGTTCGGGTTTACGGATTCAAAAAACCGGAGAGCCCAAATTGCAGGCTGGAAGCCTGCGGTCCAAGGAAAACCGTGAACGGTTACCAAAACGACAATTGTTGGATC
Organism: Thermoguttaceae bacterium; assembly: GCA_031549145.1. GTDB lineage: Bacteria > Planctomycetota > Planctomycetia > Pirellulales > Thermoguttaceae > JAVBSX01. Next base: position 15,935 of record JAVBQI010000189.1, read on the forward strand.
GACTTATTTTACCCAAAAGAGAAGCGGGCGACAACGCGTTTTGATCTTCAAATCATTCAAACTCGGGCAGCAGCCGGAAGCGTAAGCGCCCGGTTTTCCAAACGTCAACGCGGGGCCAACCCGGCGCTGACGCTTCAAGCTGCTGTTTACGGCATTCGTTTTTTACATGAGTGTCTGTAAGCGACGCGGAATCATGCCCCGTTCTCTTTCCCGCGAAACGTTTTCTTGAGGTAGGCGGCGTTGGCGGCTTGCGATTCCTTCCAATCTCCGCGGACGGCGCTTTCGACGACCACCCAGCCGCGGTAGTCGTATTTTTCCAGTAGCTTGCGAATGCGTGGAAAATCGACCGGCCCTTCGCCGAGGCGGTGATCGTACTCTTTCGCGTGGATTTGGCAGATTGCTTTTTCCTTGAGCAACAGTTCCAAATCCTCGTAAATGGGATACTTTTGGGTCAACATATTTTGCTCGTCGTAATAGACCTTGACGGCGTCGCTGCCGATCGCTTCGAGCATTTTCAGATGCTCGCGGGCATCGAGATAACTTTCGATTCCGAGAATCTTTTTCGCCGCTTCGGCCTGTGGGGCGAGCCGTTTCAGCTTTTCAATGACGGGAGCCCTTTGTTCCGGCTTCTCCTTGATATCCCCTTCCGCGAAAAACGCGAGCAACGCCTGATCGACTCCCATTCGCGACATCGCCTTGATGCATTCGGCGACCCAGCCTTCGGCTTCAGGAACGGTTGCGAGCGGCCGGCCGTTGAGCAGGCCCATCGCAAGGGAGGCGATCGCGACCTCCGCGTTTTTGGCGGCGTCGAGAAACAGCCGGTCGTTTTCCGGCTTCGCGAGCGAAAATTCCCCTTCCGGCTCGTAGGAAACCTGCACTCCCTCGAACCCGAGTTCCCTGGCGAGCGCGAACATTTGCGGATTGCCGCGCAATTGCAGGTCCCAATCGCAAATGCCAATCTGATACGGACCTTGAGAAGAGGCTCCAAACGCTTTCGCGACGGTTTTCCAGGAACCAACAGTCGTAAGGGCGGCGGTTCCAGCACAAAGACCGAGAAAATGACGACGTGATGATTGTGTGGGCATGGTAGGGATAGTGGGAAGTAGGGAGTGTGAAGTGGGGAGTTGTTTTGTTTTCACTTCGCGGCTAAAAGGCGGGCGGAACGTTATTCTTCTTCCGGATTCAAAATTTCTTGCATTTCGGTTTCCAGTTCTTCGAGATATTCGGGGTCGATCATCCAACAGACCAGGCGGCAGGAGATCGGCCGGGGGTCCAGCGGCTGGTTTTGCCAAACCGTGACCGCGACTTCCAACAAACCGTCTTCGACCGTCGAGTTGACCTCGACGCTATAGTACCAAAGAATCGTGTCCGGCCGGGTCGGACTGATCACGTTGGTGTCCGGGTAGTCGTTCTCGACCGGATTGTCGTAAGAACTTTGCATCGGAATCGAACCGATTCGGATCAGGCCCATGAGGCTTTCGCACAGCAGTTCGGCCTGGGTCAGATCGCGGCTCGCGCGGGCGTTTTGCAAGCCCATCCGACCGACCTCGCCGAGAACCGCGACGACGCCGCCGAGAATGACGATCGCGAGAATAATCTCAAGCAACGTCAGCCCGTCTCGCTTGTTGTAAGATTGCGACATCGCTCTCTCGAAAATGGAATAACGCGGAGTTGAAAAGTGCGGAGTCGAATAACGCGGAGTAGCGGCTAAAATTGATGTCGAATTTTCAAATGCGGCTTCTCGATCGTGACGGTCGTGCCCGGCTCGACGGAATAGGTCAGCCAAACGTTGGAGCCGACGACCGAATCGCGGCCGATCACCGTTTCCCCGCCGAGCACGGTCGCGTTCGCGTAGATGACGACATTGTCCTCGATCGTCGGGTGCCGCTTGGTCGTGCGCACCAGATGCCCGGCCTCGTCCTTCGGAAAGCTGAGGGCACCTAGGGTTACCCCCTGGTACAGCTTGACCCAATTGCCGATCACGCAGGTTTCGCCGATCACGACGCCGGTCCCGTGATCGATAAAAAAGTGCTCCCCGATCGTCGCGCCCGGGTGTATGTCGATCCCGGTCGCCGAATGAGCCTTTTCCGACATCATTCGCGGGATGAGCGGAACCCCCAACTCGTGCAGGGCATGGGCCAAACGGTAAACCGTAACCGCCTCCAATCCGGGATAACAGAAAATCACCTCATCAAGCGACTTGCAGGCCGGATCTCCGGCGTAGGCGGCTTCGACGTCTTTCGCCAAAAGTCGCCGCAAATCGGGAATCCGTTCTAAAAAATCCGTCGCCTTTGCATGTCCGGCCCGTTCGTATTCGAACCGCTTTTCGGGGGTGCAATTGAGATTTTCTCCTTTGAAATGACACATCGCCCGGGAAATTTGGACCGAAAGGCGATCGTGCAACCGGTCGACCAGATCGCCGACATGGTACACGACGTTGGCGAAATGCAGCCGGTCCCGTCGCCGGTATCCGGGAAAGAGAATTTCTTTCAGGTCGTCGATGATTTTTTCGACCGCCTCGTAATTCGGGAGCGGGCAATGATCCAAATGGTGCGTCGAATCGGTTTCCGAATACGATTTGACGATCCGGGCGGTCAATTCCGGAAGCCGTTCCTTCGTCTGAATCTCAAGCGACATTTCGTTTCAGGAGGGGGAGATCGCCTTGACGGAATCGTCCCCTTATTCCGAATTTCCGTTTTTTTGGGCGAGGGCCGCCTGCATTCTCGTTTGAATTTCCGCGGCAATCCAATCCTTGGCGGAGCCGTCCGCCGGATTCTCCGATTCTAACACTCCGCCCTCGGTTTCGGCAAGACGCCTTTGCAATTCTTTCGCAAGGGCCTGGGCCGATTTTTTCGCGAGCGTTTTTCTTCGGGATTGTCGGACCGCTTCCGACTGTTCCGATTTCGCGGCCTTCCATTTTTCTTCGGCTTGCTCGTGTCGCCGGGCGGCGTCCTCGCATTCGAGGCGACACTCCTCGGCAACACGTTGGGTTACCTCCAACAGCAGAAAGGCGTCTTCTTCGGCCTGCGTTGTTTCTTCGAGCCGGTTTTGGGCCGTTGCCGCTTCGGCACGAAGCTGCTCCAACGACATCGGCTCATCTGAAAGTTCCAGGATCGGGGTCTCGGAGAAATCCCCTTCCGTGTCCGAAGGATCGATGTCCGAGGCGGCCTCGTCCGGAGCGAATTCGTCCGAGGCGGGATCGCCCGGAGCGGGAACTTCGGAAACGCTTTCGACGGAAAGAGGCTCCCCGCGCCGGACCAAATCTGGGACCGGAAAATCGTACAACTCGTCCGGGATGCCGTTCGGTTCCGAACGCTCCTCAGGGCCGGATTCCCGGTATTCCGAGACGATTTTTTTGAATTCCAAGGATTGTCGAGAGGCGACCGATTCGATCTCGTCCTCCTCCTCATCGTCTTCTTCGTGATCGTCCGCGAACAGGGCCGCTTCTTCCGGGTCGTTCGCCGTCGCATAGGCGAGAAGCGGGGCCGGTTCGGTCCCGATCGTCTGTCGATCGGGAACCGCGAAAACATCGGTCCCGGAGACTTGAGGGTCGATTTCCTCGAAAACCGGCGTTTCTTCCGTCGGAACCGCAAAAAGCTCCGGAACGCTTTCGAGGTGCGAGCCCGGAGAAGACTCGTCCCCTTTTTCGGCATCCGCTTCGCTCAATAACCGGGCGACGTTTTCCTTGAGCACCCCCAAAGTGACCGGCATCGTCAAGACGAGATGATGCTTTTCCCGTTGAACATCGTTTAACAAGACCCGCTGCCGTTCGTCCAGGAGCAGGATCATCGGCGTGTTGGCCGTGTATCGGTCCATTGCCAATTTGTGATAGCCTTCCAACGCTGCCCGGCCGAGATATTGAGCGTTGAAAATGACGAGGTCCGCGACCGTGTTGTCGTCGAACAACCGGTCGACCGCCCGTTCGGCCGAAGCCGCGAGAAGCGTTCGGTATCCCGCCTTCTTCAACGTCTCGCGGAAAATATTC
>JAVBQI010000204.1:0-13442 GCA_031549145.1 Thermoguttaceae bacterium
CGCGTTTTTCGGGTGCCACCCTTTCCCTTCCGCCCGCGGCTCTGAACGAAATCGTTCGAGATTTTTCAGAAGATCGGCAAAAGAGCAAGAACCAAAAAACCGCGTGCCCAACACGCGGCTCATTGCGTTATTTTATCCCGATTGTCTCTGAACGCAATGCCCGGACGGTCGCCTCACGTTGCCGGGATGGGACGCTCGGCTTGGTGCCCTGCCCCTGTCCGAGGTTCGAGCGGGCGATCGCCGCCGCCTGCTCGGTCAAAGACGGCATCGGTTCCGCGACCGAATAGGCGTCCCGCTCCGTCAACGCGTCGATAAAACGCCCCGAAACGGCGCCGAGTTTGATCACTTCGCTCTGCGGGGTCTCGTTCCCTTTGCGCGGCGGGTTGACGATCAAGATCACCTCCGCGCCGTCGGCCCGGCGACGCCGAATTTCCTCAAGCGTCGCGATTTCCGTCTCGGAAAGCTCTTCCTGGGGCGATTCGTTCGCGGCGAGAGCAATCTTCGCTTTGGGAAGACTTTGCTCCCCCGCGTTCGAAGCCGTAATGATCGGTTGTCGTTCGTTTTGTGTAATCAAAGCCGGATTCGCGATCGAAGGAGCGGGGTTCGCCGAGATCGCATCGGCAGAGATCGAACCCGTGGGAATCGGAGCGAAAGGGGAAGTGTCGGTCGCCGTTTGATTTTGCGAAGCGGCCATTGCCCGGGGATCAGCCGCTCTGGGATCGACGACGGAAGGGGATTGGTAAACGGCACTCAATCCTCGGGCGTCCAATTGCGACCGGATCACGGAAAGCGGGACGAACAGCCCGTCGTTCGTCTTGGGATCGCCGGTGTTGCAAACGCCGACCAGGAATCCGTCTTCGGAAAACAGTCCGCCGCCGCTTCGACCTTGGACCGGGGCTCCGGAAACCTGAATGTAATGAAACCGCTGCGAAGCATTCGAGGCCGTACCAAATCGGTTCAATGACAAAACGGTATGTTCCCGAACGCTCGGGTTCGCCCCGCCGTCGCAACCGACCGAAAGGAGCTTTTGACCTTCCCGAAGTGTATCAGTTTGAGCAATCGGAGTCGCTTGAACGGGAAACGGGATATTCTTAATCACGACCAGGCCGAGATCGACATCCAAATCGTAAGCATCACATTCGCCATACACTTTGACAAAAGAGTTTTCGCGAAAAAGATGAACCTCGACCGGACCTTTCCCTTGGGATTCCCGAAAAATATGGCCGCATGTCAAGATCAACGCTTCGCCGTTATAGGTGTCGATAATCGTTCCCGTCCCCCAGGAAAGCCCTTTGGGATCGTCAACCCGAATTCGGACCGTCGAATCGACTTTGGGCTCGCCGACCAAATGTTGCTGCTGTTGCGGAGCCTGTTGCTGAGGGGCTTGCTGCTGAAAGGAGACAGGGGAGTCGTATGATGTCTGGGCAATCGAGGAAGACTGGGAAAAACCATTATTTGCTGACGGATGCCCTAATGTTTGGCTCGATTCGCTTGTTCCCCGCAAAATTTGGGTAGGGGCTTTGTCTCCCTCCTGTTTTCGAAGTTCCGCCGCGTTTTTGAACATCTCGATCAACCGATTTCGAAGCTCGGTCCGATCCAAAACGCCGACCGTGCGGTCAGCTTCCGTATCACCGACCAACATGATAAACGTCGGGATTTCCTCGATATGATATTTTTTCGCCAAATCCCGATTTTCGTAAGCGTCAATGTACTGAATCGGCCATTTTTTTTCGACAAAATCGTCGATCAGCGGTTTGATTTTTGCACAAACGGAGCAATTCGCGGATCCAAATTGAAGAAGCCGCAATTCCGGGAGCGGGGTGTTGGTCTGTGCAGCCGGTTCCGAAGAGGGAACCGCGGAAATAGCGAAAACGACAAAAAGAGTCGGGATTCCGAACATAGTGGGGAGCCTCCATTCTCCGGTTGATCATTCGGTTATATACTCAACATCCTGTTGAGAAGCGGCATTTTATCGAAATATTGAAATAGCGACAACCCCAATTTTGGCCGAAATTATTGTGTTTGAAGAGCGATACGGTATAATGGAAAGATGCACGAATAATGATTAGTGATTTTGAGACATTTTGGATATTGCTTTAACCGCCGAGTGTTCCCAAAATACTAGCCCCAAGCGTAAGCGCGGGGGGATCTATTGGCAACTTAGCGGTCAGCGACTTAGCAGCTTAGAAGACTGTTTTCGAAGCCGCTAAGTTGCTAAGCCGCTAAGTCGCACGGTTTCATCCCCCCGCGCTTACGCTTGGGGCTAATATAAGTACTAAGCCGCTAACCGCTTCCTCTCCCATGTCCCTGAGTGATCTTGCCGGAAAACCGGCTCCCCAAGAATTGTTGATCGATACGGCCCAATTGGAAAAAGAATATTACGAGCGGCTGCCGGACCCGACCGATCCGGCGCAGCGGGTTGCGTTCGGGACCAGCGGGCATCGGGGGAGCCCGCTGAACGGGACGTTGACCGAATCGCACATCCTCGCGATCGTGCAGGCCGCCTGCGATTACCGGAAACAGCAAGGGTATACCGGCCCGTTGTCCCTCGGTAAGGACACACACGCCGTTTCCGGCCCCGCCCAGTGCAGCGCGCTCGAAGTGCTCGCCGCCAACGGCGTCGCGACGCGTTATCAATCCGGGGACGAATACACGCCGACGCCGGTCATTTCCCACGCGATTTTGGGTTACAACCGAGGGCGAACCGACGGCTGGGCCGACGGAATCGTGATCACCCCTTCGCACAACCCGCCCGCGGACGGCGGGATCAAGTACAACGGCCCGAACGGCGGCCCGGCCGACACCGAGGTTACGAGTTGGATCCAGGATCGCGCCAACACGATCCTCGTCGACGGCTTAAAAGAGGTCAAGCGACTTCCCTACGAAAAGGCGATTCAATGCGATTGCGTTCAAGCGGTCGATTTCCTCGGTCCGTATGTCGAAGACCTGAAAAACGTCGTCGATTTGGAAAGCATCGCCCGTTCCGGGCTGTCGCTCGGGGCCGATCCGCTCGGCGGGGCGAGCCGGTCGTACTGGGAACCGATCGCCGAACGCTACAAATTGAATTTGAAGGTGGTCAACAAAATCGTCGATCCCCGGTTCGCGTTTATGACCGTCGATCACGACGGGAAAATTCGTATGGACTGCTCCAGCCCTTATGCAATGGCCCGGCTGGTCCAGCTCAAAAACGATTTCGACCTCGCGTTCGGCAACGACCCCGATTCCGACCGGCACGGGATCGTAACCCCGAGCGGCGGGCTGATGAACCCGAACCATTATTTGTCGGTCGCAATTCAATATCTTTTTACGAACCGGACCGGCTGGGCGAAGTCGACGGGAATCGGGAAAACGCTGGTTTCGAGCAGCATGATCGACCGGGTCGCGAAAAGTTTGGGCCGAACGTTGGTCGAAGTTCCGGTCGGTTTCAAATGGTTCGTCGAAGGGCTTTTCGACGGCTCGCTCGGTTTCGGCGGAGAGGAAAGTGCCGGCGCCAGCTTCCTGCGATTCGATGGGACATGCTGGTCGACCGACAAAGACGGGATTATTTTGAATTTGTTGGCGGCGGAAATTTGTGCGAAGACCGGCCGCAACCCTTCGGAGCATTATGCCGATTTGACGCGGCGGTTCGGGGAATCGACCTATACCCGCGTCGATCAGGCGGCGACGCCGGAGCAAAAAGCGGCATTCAAGAATCTGACACCCGAAAAAGTAACCGCTTCGGAACTGGCGGGAGAACCGATTCTCGCCAAATTGACGGCCGCGCCCGGCAACGGGGCTTCAATCGGCGGGCTCAAGGTCGTAACCGAAAACGGCTGGTTCGCCGCCCGACCGTCCGGGACGGAGAACATTTACAAAATATACGCCGAATCGTTTTTGGGAGCCGGGCATCTCGACCGCATCCTCGCCGAAGCGGAATGGATCGTCGGGGCGGCGCTCGACAGCTAGAAAAAAAGTCGTCGAGTTGGGTTTCGTGAGAATGGATAAAACACTATGTCATTTCGAGCTAAGCGAGAAATCTCACAATCTACCGAGGAGTCGAAATTCCCGACATTTTCGCGAGGGTGAGATTTCTACTTGCGCGTTGCTCCAGTCGAAATGACAATCGTCATTTTTTTGGCGAAGATTGTTTTCACGACCTTGCGATAGATCGTTTACGGAAGGATTTCAACACATGTTCCACGATCGAATTTTTGTCCCATATCTCGTTGTTTTGTGCCTACTCGCGCTTTGCCTTTCGGCAGGGGCCGCGGAACCGGAAGGTTCGATTCCGGCGGCGAGCGTTCTTCCCGGCGCGGTCGTGCTCGATTACACCGCCGTTGCGGACGAAACGTTGAGCGGTTTTTTCGTTCGCTTGAGCAACTGCATCGGGCCTCGCGAGGAGCCCGTCGTCGTCGCACTTCGGATTCGGGGAGAACTCCTCCCGGAACGGGCGGCGATTCCGGCATTCCCTCGCCCGCTGCGACACTGGACGCGAACCGGCGGCAACGCCCAGCCGCCGTTGGATATCGGGCAGGAATTCCGACAGGCGATCCCGCCGGTCAGGCTCAAAGTCGGGGACAAGGTCGCCGTCGAAGTGGTTTCCGCCCCTCCGTTGCAAAGCGGTCTCACCGCCGGGCTGCAACGGCAAGGGACATTTCGGCTGAGCGAAATGAGAAACCCATTTCGCGAATCGCGGTCGGCCGGACCGGTCTGCCGCCTTCCCTGGTCGAAGACGGAAGTGCTCGCCGTCGGGAACCATACCAAGTTCGATCCGGAATGCGCGCCGCAAAACAATTCCTCGATCATCGCCGAGGACGATGGGACACAATATCAGTTTACGGCCTATTATTCCGTCGACGAACAGTACGGCGGCGGGCGCAGCGGTTCGTACTCGCGAATTTTCGGGATTCGCAAGCGTCTTGGGGTGACACATTGGGAACGCCTCGGGCTCGTGGTCGACATTCCCGAGGGAAAAACCTATGCCGGGGATCCGTTCGTTTTTCGCGATCTGGACGGCACGCCTTGCCTGGTGTACACGGTTTGCGACGGCACGAAAGGGTTCGCCGATTGGAAATTGCACGATCTTTGCGTGATTCGTTCGCGGACGAAAAGTTTCGCGGGGCCTTGGGGTGAGCCGCACGCGATCTTCCTCGATTATCCGCGCAACCCGGACGATAACAAAAACGGTGGGCGGGCCAATTGCGCCAGGGTTTACACGCGGCAGAAAACGAAGGATTACGTTTTGATTTGGAATCACGGCGCAGAGGATATGGACATTCGCGGCGTCATTCTGCCGAACCTCGACATCACGGTCGATCATCGCGCGATCGGCGATGCGACGGTTCTCGTTCGCAACCAAGAGGAAGGGGGCGGCGGATTTCAATTCGGCGATCAGGGGTATTATTCGACCTGGCAAATTCCGTGGGTCAACGACCCGACGGCCGTGCAGCGGGTCTATGTTTTCGATCTCGACGACCCGCTCAACCCGGAATCCTGGCGGACCGTTCCCGGTTCGCTCGGATTCAACGACGGCGCGACGCCGAGCCGCGACGGCGGTTGCACGGCGGACGCCTGGGCCGTCTCGAAAATCGGCGACGAACTCGTTGCGACTGCTTGCGAATGGAGCGTCTCCGAACAGAAGAACTTTCTCGTCGCACTTCGAACTCCGTGGGAACCGGCGAAAAAGACGCTTTCCTTCTCCGCGTTCGGCGACGGCGGTTTTCGTTTCGGCATCACACAGGTCGTCGCCTACCGCGAAGTCGCCCCGGTCGTCGAATACGCGCTCGGCGAGAATTGTTCGTTGGAATGTTCGATGCAAAGCCGCGGTCAAAATGCTCCGCTCGTCCTTGCGATCGGCCCTTCGTCGGCCCCGCTGTTGCAACAGAGTCTCGGGCTGAGGGTTGCTCCGGACGGTTCGCAACTGGTCGCCTTTACGGAAAACGGCTTCGAGCCGCTGGGCGATCCCGTTGCACCGCGATGGGAGCCCGGCAGGGAATTCAAACTAAAGCTCAAACGATGCGGCAACGAACTGACCGGATACGTCGACGGCGAAGAGATCGGCCGGACGATGATCTCCGAACCGGCGAAGCTTCATTCCCTGAACGACTCGCCCCGTTTCAAATTCTCCGGCGGCCCGGGCGGCACCTACGAATTACGCCGTGTCGTTTTGGTCGACGGAGGACCCGCCGTCCAGGCGAAATGAGGACCTGCCGTCCGGGCAAAATGAACTGCGAGTTCGACAAACCCGCGGCTTCGTTGAGCCGTTGCCGGTTTCTTGCGGGACATTTGAAAAAATCTCGAACAACGCGATCAGAGCCGCGACCGTAAGGGAGCGGTTTTTGGCGGGGCACCGCTCCCTTACGGTCGCGGCTCTGATTTGATTTTTTTCTGGTCTATGAGCCCCTACCCCCGGCGTCGGTCGAGGTCTTGCAGCGCTTCGGCGGCACGCAGCGGCAAATGATACCGGACCTCGCGGGACAGATCGCTTTCCTGCGGATTGATCTCGACCGTCGGGCGACCGAGCGCGGCGGCAAGGCGGACCGGCTGTACGATGTACGGAAACATCGCCGAAGTGCCGACCGCGAACACCAAATCGAACCCGTTGCCGTCGGCGAATTCGTTTTGAAAATTCTCGACTTGATCGAATGGGAGCATTTCCTCGAAAAGAACGATCCGGGGCCGGACGACCGCGCCGCAATTCGGGCAGCGCGGCGGCAGGTTTCCGGCCAGTTTTTCAAGTCGCTCCGGCAGGTCGGTCTCCGGATGCAACCGTTCCAACCAGCCGCAATCGGGGCAAAAAAGCGTTTCGAACGAACCATGAATTTCGTAGACGTTCCGCGAGCCGGCCGCGCGATGATAACCGTCGACGTTTTGCGTCAGGACGACGACCTTGCCCCCGGTTTCTTCGGCGCGCCCTTCCCATTTCGCGATGATCCGATGCGCCTCGTTCGGGCGATGCGCCGCGATCGCGAGGCCGAGCGGCAGCATGTGCTTCCAAGTGATTTCGGGGCGGCGGCGAAACATGGTTCCCGAGAGACACTCTTCGATGGTGTAGCCTTCCTCGGTTCGACCGTGATTGTACAGACCGCCGACGCCGCGATAGGTTGGCAGCCCGCTGTCAGCCGAAATCCCCGCCCCGGTGATAAAAAGGATTCGACGGGACCGCCGCAGAAGCTCCGCGACCTCGTCCAGCTTTTTCGCATTTTGTTCAAGGCTCATTTTCGTGCATCGCTCAAAGCATTACGGGGTTTCAAACGTTTTCGGATATTCAACGGAATGCAGGCATTCGCCGCCGCGAAGCCGGATCGAGGTCTTGAAACTCCGCTCTCCCGAGGCGTTGAGCTCGATCATTCTCGCCCCGTGCGGTTCTTTCGCATAGGTCGTTTTTTTCGTGCCGGAAAATCGACCGTAGGCCAACGCGATTCCGTGCAAGACGCCGATGTAATCGTTGACGTGATCGTGCCCGACGAAGGTTCCCATCACATCGCCGCATTCGAGCATCGCCGCGAACATGCCGCCGTTGACCCCGCCCGCACATTCGTTTTCTTTCTTGTCGCCGATCAGCTTCAATCGCGGCGTCGCCGAAATCATCGTCGTCGTCAATTGGTTGTATTCGTTGAGCGGAATATGGAAAAACGCGAGCGCCGGCAGCGGTCGGCCGCCGTTTTTTTTGGTGTAGGCGGCACTTTGTTCCCGATACCAACGAATCTGGTCGAATTCGAACCAGCCGTAATGCCCAACCCCTTTGACGGGACTGTAAGCATTCGAGTCCAGACAGTAGATCAGGTATCGGGCGGCCTGATCGTCCCGGGAACGGACTTCCAAAACATAATTGCCGATTCCTTTGACGTCTTCCGGTCCGTATGAGGCGTAACAATACGGCTTTTGCATGAGATGCGACATGATCTCTTTGCGTGAAACGCCGTTTTCGTCGTCGTGGTTCCCGAAAACGACGGCCCAAGGAATTTTTCGTTCGACGGCGGGAGCGGTGATTTCGTCCCAGCCTTGCAGGATCGGCTTTCGGACGACGATATCGCCGGTGTAAACGACGAGTTGCGGCTTTTCGGCGTCCAGGGTTTCTTCGATCAAGCGAACCGATTCTTTCGCTTCTTCGACCTCGGCGCCGTAATGGATGTCGGTAAACTGGGCGATTTTGAAGCTGCCGTTTTCGTCGAACGTAAGCGACGGTTTTTCCTGGGCTTGGGCCGGGAGGACAAAAAACGAGACGGTCAAGAGGCCGACGATCGACAAGTCAAACAAAAGGTTTTTCATTCTCTGGGTCTTTCTGGGTCAAAGAAGTTAAACGGAAAAGGGGGAAAGAACCGACGATGGTATGACAGTATACGGCTTCTTGCACGAAAGAGAAACCGCCGCGACTTTTTTATTCGGAAACCATTGAGTCGGCGCCTCGATTTCGCAACCGTTCACGGTTTTTTTTCTTGGACGCAGGCAAGATGCCGAGGTCTATTGTGCTGGCGATAAAAAGTGATCGGAGCGGCATTTTGTACGAAGCAAAAGCGTAGTTCAAAATGTCGCGACCCATGTCAAATTGCAGGGATAACAATGAGGCAAATTTTATCACCTTGTCAATAAATGTTCGTGAACGCGAACAAAAAAAGAAGGCCGTTCGAACTTTGCGGTTTGAACGACCTTCACTCCGGGGACGCGTGTCCCCGGCACTTTAACTTCTAACATTCCAACGAGAACATCGAAACAATTCTTACGGCATTTCCGGACCCTGCCCGTCGCGGCAGTCGGCCAATTGCTGCAGAATCTTCGGATCGGTTCCCGGTCCGGCCTGCTGGACGGATCCGTCACCCAACGTGAAGTGGACGGTCCCGGCGGTGTGCGCCGAACCGAACGAGAAACGCATTCTGCCGACAGGATCATCGATCCCCGCACCTTGTTTGTCGGGGTTGGGCGTATAACGTTCCGTGGCGAATTCCTTCGGCCCGCGGGCGATCAATTGTCCACCCGTCAACCAGCTCTGTTGTGTTGTGCCACCGTAGGCAGGGACGAGCGCATCCCCGGCGATGTTCAATCGGATGACATCATGGTTGCACAGACGCGCGATGGAGCTGTGACGACCGCCGTGATAGGCATAGGAGATCGAGCAGTCCCAAGCACTGTAATAGGAGGTGCACTTTCCGACTGCGACGGTCGGGATATGCTTCTCGCCGAGCACGATGGTCTTGGAAGTTCCATCGGCCATCCAGGAGAACGTATCACGCGGCGACCAGGCATTGAGGTCCATCTGCAACATGTAGTTGGCCGGTACATCAACGACTTCCTGAGTCGTATCAGGCCCGCCCTCCGGATCGGGAACCGTAATAGTCTTCATCGTCACCTTAAAAGATTTGATAAGGTTGTTCCAGAAATCAGTCTCTGCCGCTTTATCCGCAGCAGGATCACTACCATCCCCCCAGACGTAACCTTTGTTCACGATTTGAGGGGGATCAGCCGTGTTATATCCCCAGGTTGTTCCATAAAGAACGTCTTGGAAATCGCCTTTCGAACGCAAGACTTTCGGTTTAGCGGAGCGAAGGGCACCCTTCATATACTGGTTGAAATTCCAGCCATCACCGTCCCAGGCACTGTGATAAAGCGTCCAGCGTCCTTCATAGACCGGAGCCGAATTTGTGGCAGGAGCCGCCATACCTTGTCCTTGTGATATGGCGGTCTGATCCAAGTTCGGAGCGTAAGGATAAACCATAGCAGCCTTGAACGGGTCATCGCAAGCGATGACGACGCAATAATCCCCCAAGGGGCCGTTCTGGCCGTAGTTCGGCGTATCGGCGTTATTGTCTCCAAGTAACGTGAAAGCCGAGAAGCCCGAACCGGGAACCGGGTTTCCCGCGTTCCAGTCCGTATGTCCCTCAAGGGTCACCGTCGTACCTGGTGCCGGCCATTCGGCAACTTTGACGAACTGCAATCCGCTCCGACGGGACGGGCATTTGAAGATCGCGACTTTTCCCAGTTCATGAGCCTGGGCGAGACTTCCCTGGAACTCAAGGATGTTGAGCAATGCGTTGCTCTGCGCCAACGACCAACCGCCGATCATCCCAAGGCCCAAATCCGGGACATCGCCGCCTCCCATGGCTTCTATAGTCTGGGCGATAATTTCCTTGTCGGCATAAAACCCTTCGTATTCTTCGTAGGCGGCCTTTGTTTCGGTGTAGGCACCGATCAGGCAGAAAAAGCTGGCCATCTCGGAATGGATACAAACCGGCGGCAGGCCTTTTTTGGCGTCATGGAAGTTGTGGATGCCGAGTCCCATCTGCTTCATGTGGTTCGAGCACTGCATACGACGAGCCGCTTCGCGGGCCGCTTGCACTGCCGGGAGCAACAGGGCGATCAGGATACCGATGATCGCGATGACGACCAAGAGTTCGACAAGCGTGAAGCCCTTCACCTTGCCTTGTGTAATATGGCATTTCATGGAAATGTTCCTTTCTGAGTAAAACAATGAAAAAAGTTTCTCGGGAAAGAGCGCACCTTTCCTTGGAGAATAAAAAACAACGACGAATGAATAATAATGAAGGTTTGTCAATAACATCGCGTTCAAGCTGGGAAGACCGAAGCGGCGCCGCCAGCGCACACGCTAAGCGCAAAAGGTGGGACAATGCAAAAGAGTCGCGAACGACCTAACCCCGTCGGGTTGACTCGGTTTGAAGAATCCGATGACCTAGACGTAGCCCGAAGGCTGTGACATATCACCCTGTGCGGGGGCGAATTCTAAAATATCGATAAATTTAAACTTTTGTCTATTTGGTTGAAACATCGTAATTTTGGCGATTGGAGCGGTCTGAGACCGCCGAAAATTTCTCCCGCCTGGAAAGGAGGCCATGCCAAAGGAAGCAACCGGCGGAAGCGAATGATCGTGAAAGAGCGGAAGCTCGAATTGTCTGAACGACCGGTCCCGGAAACGGCGCTGAGCCGGAAAAGATTCTCGTTACGAACGAGATTTACTGGAACGTGAAACGGATTGTTGAACCGTAGCGCGGTCGTTGGACGGGCAGGGAGACGCTGTATTTCAGAAATACGGGCCGAGACGGAAAGCCGCCGTCTTGTTTGATGATGGGAGAACCGGGAGACGACCGGCTGAGAGACGGCGAAGGTCAGGCCAGGCGTATATGTCCCTTGTTCCTCGCGTACGGTCTTTTGGTACGGGAACCGGGTATCAAGAGCGTGTGCGACAGGGTTTCGGTACGATTGTCGGCAAGCGGTGGAAGTCTCCGTACGTTGCTGAAGGAGTCGCCTCAGAACTTGATTGCAGGGAACTTGGAGCGGGACGACAACGCGACGCCGCGACTTGAAACGGCGTTGAGCCGTTTCGGTCTTCGATCGGCGAATCGCCGATAAATATTTTCCGGTCAATTCTATGGGAATCCGACTCCGGGTTTCACGGCGCCGAATGTGGTTTTGCAAAATTTGTGTACAAAAAACGGGCAAGAGCCGAATGAAACGTTTCTTTGCAATCACCGTTTCACGACCCGAAAACCCGATCGGATCGAGACCGATAAATATGTGATTGAGTTATCAATCTCCTGACGAATAAAAAGTATACATCGAATCACTCGATTGACAATAACAATTTTTAACACCCTCTTGCTTTTTTAAAAAAATGTTTTTCAACGTTATTCATAAAAGAGATTGAATACCGGAAATTTCAGTTTCTAAAGTTTTACGTATTTTTTTTCTTACGAATAAAAATAATCGTGATTTTTATGGCAACCGTTTATGAACAAAAAAAGAAGGCCGTTCGAACCTTGCGGTTTGAACGACCTTCACTCCGGGGATTTGTGTCACCGGCTATTTAATATCTAACATTCCAACGAGAACTTGGACCGATTCTTACGGCATTTCCGGACCGTTGCCATCGCGGCAGTCGGCCAATTGCTGCAGAATCTTCGGGTCTGTTCCCGGTCCGGCCTGCTGGACGGATCCGTCACCTAACGTGAAGTGGACGGTCCCGGCGGTGTGCGCCGAACCGAACGCGAAACGCATTCTGCCGACAGGATCATCGATACCCGCACCTTGTTTGTCGGGGTTGGGCGTATAACGTTCCCCGGCGAATTCCTTCGGCCCGCGGGCGACCAATTGTCCACCCGACAACCAATTCTGTTGTGTCGTGCCTCCGAAGGCAGGGACAAGGGCTTCCCCGGCGATGTTCAATCGGATGACATCATGGTGGCACAGACGCGCGATGGAGCTGTGACGACCGCCGTGATAGGCGTAGGTGATCGCACAATCCCAGGCACTGTAATAGGAGGTGCACTTTCCGACCGCAACGGTCGGGATGTGCTTCTCGCCAAGAACGATGGTCTTGGAAGTTCCATCGGCCATCCAGGTGAACGAGTCCCGCGGCGACCAGGCATTGAGGTCCATCTGCAACATGTAGTTGGCCGATTGGGCGCCAACGGTAACTTGCGTTGGTTGGCCGGTTTCAAGATCTATTACAGTTACCTCTGTCTCCTCAGCACCTGCTTTAATAGCGGTCGTAAGATCGTTCCAGAACTTATCCTCTGCCGCTTTTTTCTCCTTATCATCAGCACCTGGCCAGACGTAACCTTTGTTTGTGATTTGAGGGGGGTTGGCTTCGTTATACCCCCAGTACGTTCCGTAAAGGATGTCCTGAAAATCGGATTTCGAGCGCAAGACTTTCGGTTGGGAGGAGCGAAGGGCTCCCCTCATGTGCTGGTTGAAATTCCAGCCGGGACCGTCCCAGGCACTGTGATAAAGTGTCCAGCGTCCTTCATAGACTGCCGCGGTATTTGTGGCGGGAGCCGCCATTCCTTGCCCTAGCTGCACGGCGTTTGTATCCAAATTCGGAGCGTAAGGATAGACCATCTGAGCCGCGAACGGGTCGCCGCAGGTGACGACGACGCAATAATCCCCCAAGGGGCCGTTCTGGCCGTAGTTGTCCGCATCGGCACCGTTACCCGCATCAATCAGCGTGAAAGCCGACAGCTGCGAACCGGGAACCGGGTTTCCCGGGTTCCAGTCCGTACGTCCCTCAAGGGTTACCGCCGCGGTTCCACTCGGCCATTCGGCGGCCCGAACGAACTGGAGCCCGCTCCGACGGGACGGGCATTTGAAGATCGCGACTTTTCCCAATTCCTCAGCCTGGGCGAGTTCTCCCTGGAACTCAAGGATGTTAAGCAGCGCGTTGCAGTGCGGCAACGACCAGCCGCCGATCATTCCAAGGCCCAAGTCTTGGGTATCAGCGCCACTCATGGCTTCTATAACGTTGAAGATAATTTCCTTGTCGGCATAAAATCCTTCGTATTCTTCGTAGGCGGCCTTCGTTTCGGTGTAGGCACCGATCAGGCAGAAAAAGCTGGACATCTCGGAATGGATACAAACCGGCGGCAGGCCTTTTTTGGCGTCATGGAAGTTGTGGATGCCGAGTCCCATCTGCTTCATGTGGTTCGAGCACTGCATACGACGAGCCGCTTCGCGGG
>JAVBQI010000210.1:0-5437 GCA_031549145.1 Thermoguttaceae bacterium
AGAATTGCGTGAGGAAGTGATGGCGTGGGCGACGGATTGCAACTCACGTCAAAAGGGCGTCGACTGGCAGTTCACCACCGACGACGCCCGAATCAAACTGAAACGACTTTATCCGCAATTTCAGAACCCGCCGGGTAAGAGGGAAGGGTTGGAAAAACGAGCCCTACGGCCTACATTCTACAGCCTGAATCCAAAGTTCTATTTCGGTAACCGAGACAGTCCAAGTCTACAGGGCGTAAAATTTTCGCAGCCCATTTTTTGTGGCTCACTCAAAAGGCCCCGGCCCTCTCCGAGGCGGTCTTTAATTTTTTTGTGTTTGGACTATACTGTCTTTTGGCCCGGTGGGGACGTTTTTCGATTGGTTCCCGCCGCCGAAAACCGACGTCGTCCAACACCGAAATATGAAAAAGATCGTCGTTCTTATCCTTCTGATCGCATTCGGAACGGGAGTCTATTTCTTCTGGTCGTACCAACGGCGACAGCAGCTTCTCGCGGAAAGCGGTTATCTGGAGCTGTACGGCAACATTGAAATTCGCCGGGTCAATCTCGGCTTTCGCGTCAGCGGCCGGATCGAATCGCTCCGTTTTCAGGAAGGGGACAAAATCGAAAAGGGGGAGATTCTCGCGACGCTCGATCCGATCCCGTACCAGGACAGTCTCGCCGTCGCCCAAGCCCAACTCGAGCGGGCGGAAGCCGATTACGAGAGATTGCAGTCCGGTATGCGGGATCAGGAAATCGAGCAGGCCCGGGCGACCTTGCAGGAGCGGATCGCGAGCCTGATCGTTCTCGAAGCCGACTGTCGCAGGGCGAAGCCGCTCTTCGAGAGAAGCGTGATCTCCGCGCAGGAATACGAGACGAACGTCGCCCGGCGGGACGAGGCGGTCGCCCGGCGCGATTTGGCCCAGGCGACGCTCGATTTGCTGCTCGAAGGTTACCGCAAGGAAGATATCGCCGCCGGAAAGGCCGCCGTCTCGGAAGCCCGGGCCAACGTCAAAAAGGCCGAAACCTCGCTCGGCGACACGAAATTGCTCTGCCCGAACGAAGGAGTGCTGTTAACCCGCGTCGAAGAGCCGGGGGCCGTGGTCCGCGAAGGGCAGATCGTCGCGACAGTTTCGCTCAAGGACCAGGTTTGGGCTTATGTCTACATCCCGGAACCGGATCGCGGCAAGGTCGATTATGGTATGAAGGCGGAAATTTATACCGATTCGCGACCCGGGGTTCCCTATTTCGGGCAGATCGGTTTTATTTCTCCCGAGGCCGAGTTTACACCGAAAAACGTCGAGACGAAAAAATTGCGGACCGATCTGGTGTACCGGATTCGGATTATCGCCGATGCGCCCGATTTCGGGCTCGGCCAAGGCATTCCCGTCACGGTTCGAATTTTGCTGAAACAATAAATAGGATAGGCTTCAGATTTCAGAAATACGGTCAAATGCCGCCTTGTCCTCTGTCCCCTATCCTCACATCTAATCCTCTCACCATGAATCGATTTGCGAAAAAAATTCTGACTCAATTGCAAAAACATTGGCCCGAGGCGGCTTGCTCGCTCTCGCATCATTCGCCGTTGCAGTTGCTCGTCGCGACGATTCTCTCCGCCCAGTGCACGGATGTCCGGGTCAACCTCGTCACCCCTTCGCTTTTTCGGCAATTCCCCACCGCCCGGGATTTCGCGGAAGCGGATTTGGAGCAATTAGAAAAGGCAATCCAAAGCACCGGCTTTTACCATACGAAAGCCAAAAACATACAGACCAGCTGCCGGATCCTGCTTGAAAAATACGGCGGCACTGTCCCTGCCGATCTGGACGCGCTGCTCGAATTGCCCGGGGTCGGCCGCAAAACGGCCAATGTCGTGCTCGGCAACGCTTTCGGCCTCGTTTGCGGCGTCGTCGTCGACACACATGTTTCGCGGCTAGCCCGGAGAATCGGACTCTCGGAAGAAAAGACGCCGGAAAAAATCGAACGGGACCTGATGCGACTTTTTCCGGAAGACAGCTGGGTCGAGCTGAGTCATCTCCTGATCCAACTCGGCCGCGGATTTTGCACGGCGAGAAAACCGAATTGCCCCGACTGCCCGATCCGAAAAGATTGCCCGAAAATCGGTGTCCTTTCCCAATCGCCGAAATCCTAAAGGTCGATTGCCGATCTTCAGAATCAGAGCCGCGCCCGTAAGGAAGCGGTTGCCCTGCCGAACCGCTCCCTCACTGTTGCATCTCTGATTGCATTGTTCAAAATTTTATCTAAAAATCATTATACTCAAGCCGGTTTAAAATTCCCGTCTTCAACACGGCAGCGGCCCAACGAGGCCGCAGTTTGACAGAGGGCGAAGCCCTTTTTGTCTGGACGGCAGGTCCCCGCCCGTACCGACTACGGTATAAATCAACAAAATTTCGTTTATCGAAGAAGGTCGATCGAGTCCTTGCCCATGAAACCCCGTCGTAAAACCGTCTTGAAGAGCACCATCATCATGGGGGTCGGTACGCTTTTGAGCCGCATCCTCGGAATGTTTCGCGATGCCGCGACGGCGGCGATGCTCGGGATGTCGGCCGGCGGGATTATGGACTCGTTCGTTCTCGCTTTTCGGTTGCCCGATATCACCCGGCGGATGTTCGGCGAAGGTTCTCTTTCGGTCAGTTTTATTCCCCAGTTCGCACGGCTTTGGAACGAAGACCGCAAAAAAGCCTGGCAGCTGGTTTCTTTTGCCCTTGTCGGCATCTTCCTGCTGCTTCTCGGGATCGTCGTGATCGGCGAAGCGCTTTGCACCTGGGCGATTTTCGCTTTCCCGCCGGAGAGCAAGGTCAATATCGCCGCCCGATTGACCGCGGTGATGCTGCCGTACCTGATTTTGATTTGTATGGCCGCGATCGCGGCGGCGGCGCTCCAAACGCTCGGCAAATTTTTCGTTCCCTCGTTGATTCCGACGATCTTGAACATCGTTTGGCTTTTCGGCATCCTGATCCTCGCTCCGAGAATCACCGATGATCCGCTCGAGCGCTGCTATTTGCTGGCCGGTTGCATCGTTTTCGCCGGTTTTATTCAACTCGGCATTCAAATTCCCCTCCTGCGAAAGGCCGGATTTCGTTGCCGTAATCATTGGCGTTCGGTTCACAAGGAAGCGGGTGAGGTCGTCCGGTCGTTTTTCCCGACGATGCTCGGCTTGACCGCGACGCAATTGAACATCCTGGTCGCGAGCGGTATTGCCTGGGCCTTTTCCGGGCCGGTCGGAGAAGCGATTTGGTGGTTGGGGCGACAGGCGAATTACCCGTTGCAGCCGGGTTCCGCCTCGTCGATTTATTTCAGCGAGCGGCTTTACGAATTTCCGCAAGGGCTGTTGGGGCTCGCGATTGCGACGGCGATTTATCCGCTCTTGAGCCGGCATGCCGCCCGAAAGGATTATGCGGCAATCGCCGATGATTTGGGGTTCGGTCTCCGGGTGATTTTCGCCCTCGCGGTCCCCTCGGGGATCGGTTTGATGTTTTTTTCGGACAACCTCGCCCATCTTTTGTATCAGCGCGGGGCTTTTACCCCTTCGGACATGTACCGGACGGGGGACATGATCTTTTGGTTCAGCTTCGGGGTGAGCGGATTTTGCTCGATTCCGTTGTTGGTCCGGGCCTTTTACGCGATCGGGGACATTCGCACGCCCGTCCTCATCGGCGGGTTTTGTTCCCTGCTCAACCTCGTCCTCGGGTTTTCGTTGATCTGGGTGATGTCGGAACAAGGCCTCGCGTTCGCGGCCGCTTTTGCGGCGACGATGCAAGCGCTGTTACTGCTGATCGTTTTTTCGTTCAAGCACCGCTTGCTCGATTTTCGCCGGCTGGGGATCACGATTGCCCGTTCGCTTTTCGCTTCCTGTCTGATGGGCCTGGTGATTAAGATGGTGATGGAAAGCATCCCGGGCGCCTCCTCGCTTTCCGACATCCTCCGGATCACGGCCGCCGGCGGGGCCGGTTCCCTGGTTTTTGTCGTCGTTTTTTTCATACTCGGCGGCCGCGAGCTGGAAAGCATCTTTTCCCGCCGAGCGGAAGCGGAACGACCTGCACGAAAAAAGCGAAAAAAACGGCGACGGTATTGAGTCTGAGAAAAGCGTCTTCAAAGCACTTTCGCGGTCGTTTCGAACCGTTCAAATTTGTTTTCGAGGCGATATACTCAAGCCGGTTTAAAATTCCCGTCGTCAGTTGGGTAGCGGCCCAACGAGGCCGTGGTTTAACAGAGGGCGAAGCCTACCGCCCATACCGGCTACGGTATAAAAAAGAGCCGTAAGTGTCGTCGGCACTCCGACGTCACTTACGGAGAACCTTGTACACGGCCCGGCCCCTGCGACGTCCAGCTCCGTACAAGGTCCGCAAGTTACGCTGCGCTACACTTGCGGCTCTTTGCCCTTTTTCGCCGTTGCATCACTTTGAAGACACTTTATCAGGATCGAAACCGATGTCGAGAACATAAACCGTTCCCAAAAATTCTTTGGCCTCGGCCGCGAGAAATTCGATTTTCGGGGCGACAAACGTGCATGTCAAATCCGCCCGGACCGTCGGCTTGTTCGGAATCCCGCTTTCCGCCTCCAGCCCGCTCGGCATATCGACCGCGAGCACCTTGAAACCGCTCCGCTCCCGCCGTTGGTTGATCGCGGAAATCGCTTCCGCCGTCGGGAATCGCGGCGGTCCCTGCGAACCGGTTCCCAGGAGAGCATCGATCACCCAATTCGAACCGCTCAAATCCGCTTCGAACAGTTCCCACGATTCGCAAAGCGATTGCGAAAAAAAGAGGCGAATCGGTATCCCCATCTTTTTGACAATCCGATAATTGACCGCCGCATCGCCGATCAGGGCATCCGGCTCTCCGAAAACCCAAATCGTCGGCTCCTTGCCGCGAACGGCCAAATGCCGGGCGATCGCGAACCCGTCGCCGCCGTTGTTCCCCTTCCCGCAACAAATCGTAACCGGTCCGTCGATCCCCTCCCGCTCCAAACAATCGACGACCCCTCGGGCGGCATTTTCCATAAGAACGATTCCCGGAATGCCGTACTTTTCAATCGCGAGGACGTCGATTTCTCTCGCCTCGGCCCATGTCAAAAAGCGATCCCCGACCGTCTTCTTCGCGTTTTCGTTCTTTGCGTGCTTCATTGAATTCGATCCCCGTCGATTGAGCCGGTCCGGCGGAACGGCCGAGTCGACTCATGTCTGATTATATCCAAAAGCCGCCCGACCGACCAGTGTTTTCACAGACCTTGCCGAGATTGACTTTCGCGGCAACCTGCACCATAATGAGGAACCGGCGAAACGGCATCGCCGGAATCGTTACTGAGTTCCAGATAAAAAACGAATCAGAGCCGCGGCCCGTAGGGAGCGGTGGCCCCCCCCAAAAACCAGCCAAAAGGGGGCGGGGCGGGAGGGAAAGGGGGGAAAATTTTATTTAACTAAAGTATTTGAGGAGTGGCGGT
>JAVBQI010000062.1:0-4671 GCA_031549145.1 Thermoguttaceae bacterium
GGATGACCGCGATGGCCGTCGCGTGCGGGAACCGCCGGTGTGATGTTGCGAGTTTCCAAGTGAAGCGAAATCGGTTGTTCGTCCATCGCAACCACCGGATTTTTCGGGTTCGGCGGACGATGATAGATTTCGAGAACCTCCTCCATGCAAGCGACGAACTCTTCGTCGGACTCGGGCGGATGAACCCAGTATTGTATTTTTTGAGTGGTTAAACCGTTTTTTTTAACACTTTCCGTACCAATTCGTGACTGCACGAATCGACGATCTCCAGCACGACGACTTGATCGGCAAGCAAGCGCAACGACCATTTTGCAAACCCTTCAGGCGGCGAACCGCAACGTGTTGCGATGATTTGTGCTTCCTGAAGTCCATCGAGTTTTGGCGGCACGGGAGGGAGTCGACGTTTTTTCCGATTCAGTGTGGCCTCGAAACCTTCTCGAACGAGTTGTTTGCGCAGATTCGAGATGGTCCGAACGGAAAGTTCGGTGAGTTCATGAATTTTTTCATTGGTCCAATTGGGGCCATCGGCATCCGCTTTGAGCAGGGCGATGGCTCTTTTGACGGTTTGCGAAGTCCCTTTCCGTTTTTTGACAATGGCTTGAAGTTCCTGACGTTCCGCATCGGAAAGTCGAACGATGTATTTTTCGGTATTCATGATGGATCCTCCATGATTCGGGTTCAAAAGCCCGAACAATATAGAACAAATCATGATTTTAGTCAACATGAAAATTTGGCGTTGACGAACCAGTAGCCTGATCATATCGGCAATGATCGGCGGACAGTGTGGCAATGTTTTTTCGATGATCTCGTTAGAAACGGGCTTGATAGCCTGATATTCGTGGGCGGTGGTCCGACCGGCTTTGAGATTGTCGACCGATTCGAGAGCGTGTAGGATGCCGGAATCGACCAATTCGTGAGCAACGCCCCAACGAAAGGCTTGTCGGATAATGTCGACCCAGCGATTGACAGTTTGACGGGCGATTTTTCTTTCGACCCACTTATCGCGGAGAAAAACGAGCGAAAGCGGTCCGAACTGGCCCACAGAGTTTTGGCCGTAATGCTGGACAAGCGGAGAGAGGGCGAGCCGACAATGAGTCACGGTAAAGGTTTGTTTACCATTTTTAACATAATACGATTCGGCGTATTCCAGAAACCGGGCGGCAAGTTCCTCGATCGAGATATCGTTGTTCGAGCGGGTCGGGGGAAGTTTCTTTCCATTGGCAAGGAATTCGGCGATGATCCGGTTATATTCTTCCCAGCTTGCCTTGCTTTTGTATTTTCCCAGATAGAAAATCTTACCTTGAAGACTGACGATTGCCTGTCCAGTGGGTTTATGCAGGCGATAAGAAGGGATATTTTTCCTTGGCATGGGGCGGTCCTTTCGTGCGGAGAGATGAATTAAAGTGTGTACTACACACTAAAACGGCATTTCAACTGCACTTCGGACCGTCCGAAGGTAAGGTGTAAGTCCTTACAATTTAAGGGTTTACGTAGTGGGCGATGAGGGGCTCGAACCCCCGACCTTCTGGGTGTAAACAGCACAAACAAAAAACGTAACGCCGTAACACAACCGAAGTTCCGCCAAGAGGCGTCACGCCGTTCCCCTCATCGTTCGCTGTACCGTTCGCATCTATGCCAGCAAAAGCACAGCGAAGACAAAGTCGTCAATACTCCGAATCTTACTGCCGTTGAAATCTTGACACCAAACCGCTTCCCGAAACTCCGCTGCGGCGTCAAGCTGAAGCTCGTTCTCGAATTTCACGGCGGGAAAAAACTGCTTCCCATCGTGAAAATCGAACGGGTTTAACTTTTTCTACACTGAATGCCAAATATCGGGCCGCTCGCGGTACGCGCGGGCGGCAATTTTCAAACAAATTCTACTGTTTTTCCGGTTGAGCGTCAACCGGTTCTTTGTTTTCCCGCTCCGTTTTTGGATCAATTTTTCCGGAAACGGGTTCCGGTTCCGAGGTTTTCGTGTCGGATGAAACCCCTTGGACAAGCACACTGTACGCGCGAACGTCACTTTTCAAACAAATTCTACCGATTTTCCGGTTGAACGTCAACTTGCTCTTTGTTTTTCGACTCCATTTTCTGATCGATTTTTCCGGAACCGAGGTCCGATTCCGGGGTTTTCGGGTCAGGTATAACAGGCTGGACAAGCACACCAGCAGCAACTTCGAACGTATCGCCAAGACAAGGGGCCGGATCGCGCAATGTTCCATCACCACCCGCATCAAAGTAGGAGATACGATCTTTCGACAAACCCGTTTTTTTACAAAATTGCATTAGGGCAAACGTATCCAATTCCTGCTTTGTTAGTGGGACGGTTGTGAGAGTTTTACCCGTCAACAGCGAGGCAATGATCTCAAGCAGGCTGTACGGTTTGGTTCCAGCAATATCAATACGGATAATCGCAACATTGTCGAGAGCGCCTCTTTGCGTTATTCCTTGGATACTCATATTGCAACCGTAAAATAATTGACATTCAACGTGTGAATTTGCAACTACCGGTGTTTCCGGATTGGTGTTGCCATTATTGTTTGAGCGGGGTTCCGGTAAAGGTCCAGCGGAACGGTTTCGCCAACGTCTCATTAAAATAATCGATAAACGACAACACTTTGTTCCGCATCTCTTCCAACGAACGGAAACTGCTCCGATTCAGCAGTCGGCGGCATATTATCCCAAACCAAATTTCAATCTGGTTCAGCCGCGAACGATGTTTCGGCGTACAGTATTTCTGAAATGCGACGCATCCGACAAAAATGCCGCTCGGCTCTCCATCGATTTCAGCACCCCATTCTTCCCCTTCACGCCAGATCGTCCGTGATATCACACAGCTCCGCGACAAGTCGCACCAACGATTCACTGCAATTGCGGCCCCAAAAAAAACAATACTGAAGTTATCTGACACCATTATCCAATTCGCGTTCGGATCAGTCGCCAACAGCATCCAAATAAAAAACGCGAAATCTTCTTCCGTTCGCGTTTCGTTCATCCACGGAAAAGCTTTGTCTGACACCACACATGACGCCGCGATCAAGCACAATGTTCCGTGTCGAATATATTCGTACTCTCTTTTCGCACAATATCCCGGTCGCATCGGCAAGTCCGGGGCCGCGCGTTCCAACGCTTGCCGTATCTTTTTTAGGGGGGCGGTCTTTTCGTCGACGCTCACCGTATGCGTCGTTTGTTCGGCTGCGGCGAGTGTCGGGGCGTCAAGGTATGTTTGGCAGACGGCTTCACTTTGTTTTTGAAATTCTTCCGGATTTTCTTCCTTTCGGTTGAGCCAACCCTGGACTTTGTGCGGTTTCAATCCGCCCGAACCCGTTCAACAGCAGAAAAACGGAAAAAATCCCACACCGTACTGATCGGCATGGATTCGACAATTTTTCGTTTCACCCGTATTTCAGCAAATACAGCATCGGCAAGTTCGCGACAACTCCAATGCGAAATCGGTCGTCCGGAGTCTTGGGGATTTGTACAGGCAATTGCGTACAGTTGTGCCACCTGCTCCGGCGTATACTTCCCCCGCTTCCCGTTATACGGATCGTCGGCGAGAACGACTTCGCAAATGAATTCTCGCAGTGCGTTTTCATTTCCATCGGCTTGGACGGCGTCAATTTTTTCTTGCTGCCGGTTCCAGCGATTTCTCCAAGTACGAACGGTTCCTTGGGACAAATGCACTTGGCGGGCGATTTGCTTGTTATTTTGCCCCTCGGCGGCGAGCAAAACGGCTCGAACTCGTCGCGCGAGCTGTTGGGCCGAATCACGACATTTGGCGACGGCGATTAAAATATTTTTTTGAACATCGGACAATTGCGGAATAGCGGCTTTCCTTGCCATTTTTGTGCTCCTGGTGAAGAAAGTTAAATCACGAGGAGGATTGTAGTGTTTTTCGCAAATTGACGCAATACCAAACCGGGAGCACCATAGAAGCGATCTTTCGAAAACATGGTGCCTTCAGCGACGCCCCTATTTATGGCACCACCATCGTGCTTTGGGCTTTTCTCGCACAGGTCTTGTCCGACGGAAAATCCGCTTCCTGCAGCGCCGCCGTCAGCCGCATCGCACATTTTCTCCTCGCGATCGGGAAAAAACCGCCCTCCCCCGACACCGGTGATTATTGTGGTGCCAGATTGGCATTGTCACTCAAAGCCCTCGAAGAATTAGCCCGACTCGTCGCGAAAAACACGGAGGTTCTCTCGCAAAAAGACTGGCTTTTCAAAGAAAAACATCACGTCAAACTCGTTGACGGTGCCACAATGACCATGCCTGACACCGCAGAAAACCAACTCGGTTTTCCGCAAAATCCGGCGCAGAAATCCGGCTTGGGTTTTCCGATCATGCGGATTTGCGTTGCGATTTCCCTGGCGACGGGAATGATTTTCGATGTCGCGTACGGAAAACATCAAGGCAAGGAAACCGGCGAGTCGGCATTGCTTCGTCAATTGCTTTCGTCCTTTGATTCCGGAGACGTTGACATTGCGTTTGGTTCGTTATACCCTGGAAAACAAAGGGTTTCGGACGGAGAGCATCGCCGTGGTCACGACGTTGACCGACGAGAAGGAGTATGACGCCGAGTCGATCGCGGATTTGTACGGATATCGTTGGAACGTGGAGTTGGATATTCGGCACATCAAACGCACGTTAAATCTCGAGCATTTTCGTTGC
>JAVBQI010000190.1:0-7244 GCA_031549145.1 Thermoguttaceae bacterium
TTGACACAGTTGCAGGTTTTTCGTCCCGCCGCCGACGATATGAATCGTTTCGACCCGCGTCCCGCTGATCTTTTCGCACATTTCGAGGACATGCCGGAATTTCATTGCAATGCTTTCCAAAGCGCAGCGGAGGACCGCCCCTTCGTTTTCCGGCACGGTTTGGCCGGTGTTCTTGCAGAACTGCCGGATCGCTTCCGGCATGTCGGTCGGGGAGAGAAATTCCCGCGCGTCCGGATTGATGAACGAAACCAGCGGATGAGCCGAGGCCGACATCCAGTTGAGGTCTTCCCAGTCCCACGGATTGCCG
Source organism: Thermoguttaceae bacterium (assembly GCA_031549145.1). Classification (GTDB taxonomy): domain Bacteria; phylum Planctomycetota; class Planctomycetia; order Pirellulales; family Thermoguttaceae; genus JAVBSX01. Next base: position 308 of record JAVBQI010000190.1, read on the forward strand.
GAAGAGTTTTTCCGGCCCTGGTGTACCCAGGCCCGACGGCATTCTTGAATCAACCAAAGGCCGCAGATGTTTTTGAGCACCCGCGTCGTCCCGCCGACGCCCCCCTCGTTCGTAAAGTTGAATCCGGAGACGATGTCGTTGACGACCGGGATGGGCGATTCGATTCCCATGAGAGCCCAGGTTCCCAAGCTGATGTAACACCAATCGGTCTTCCCGGTCGGGCTTGCCGTCGGCACGGACATCACGGCACTGGCCGTATCGTGCGTTCCGGGCAGAACGACATTGACCCCGGAAAGGCCTGTCGTTTTGGCAACGCTCTCGCGCAGCGGCCCGAGCACGGTCCCGGGCGGGGAGATCGCTCCGAGCAGGCCGCTCGGCAGGCCGAACGCGTCGAGCAACGGCCGAGCCCAGTCTTTTTTGACCGGATCGTAAAACTGCGTCGTCGTCGCGTTGGTCAGTTCGTTGCTTTTGATCCCCGACATCAGCCAATGAAACAAATCGGGAATCATCAGGAACGATTCGGCAACGTCGAGCAACGGGGAGTTGCTCCATTTCATTGCCAAAAACTGGAACAGCGTGTTGAATTGCATGAACTGCAAGCCGGACTGCCGGAAAATTTCTTCGCGGGGAACGGCTTGGAACGCCTTTTCCATAGCCCCATCGGTTCGCGGATCCCGGTAGGCGTAAGGGTTGCCGAGCAGCACATCCCCCCGGCCGAGCAGGGCGTAATCGACCCCCCAGGTATCGACGCCGATGCTTTGGATCGAGCCGCCGTGCCGTTCTTTGGCCGCCCGCAGGCCGTTTTGAACGTGCGTCCAAAGCCCGGGGAGGTTCCAATACAGGCTGCCGCCCAGATCGGTCGGCCCGTTCTCAAAACGGTAGACCTCTTCGAGGGAAAGTCGGGCACCGTCGAAATGTCCGAGAATATGTCGCCCGCTCGAGGCGCCCATGTCGATCGCGAGATAGGTTTTTTTGGCCATGGTTTTTAATTATGGGAAGTGAGAAAAGGGGGAATCGCGAAAAACAACAATCTCGGATTCTCGGCCCGACGAAAAATGAATGAGACGATTATTCCCAATGATCGCGTATTTTTCAAGAGACGCGCCCCGTGAGATTGGAAGAAATTCGGGGCAAGCCCGACCAACCCCGAGCCGCTCGGCGGAGGCCGGTCGGCTGCCTGTCCAAATCCTATTGCGGCAACAAGGTCCCGTTGCGGGGACCGGCGTCTTCGCCGCTCGGCTAAACGGACATTTTTTCGACAACCTGGGTTCGGACGCTGACCGTTTTGTTCTTGTTGACGGAAAAATCATAGCGATAGAATTCCGCGAGGAGCAAAATCGCTCCAACGGAAATCGCGATCAGCGCAACCCCCAGGAAGACCTCGAAAACGGTGAGCGTTTTATGACCTTTATAAAACAAGAACGGCACGGAGAAAATGATCAAGCCGATCACGTCCAAAATGACGAGAAAGGTGATCGTTCCGGCACTCATCCCGCCGCGGAGAACAACCAGGGCATTGATCGCAACGAAAACGACCGCGACCAGGAGGCAGGCCCCGAGCGCGAGTATTTGTTCGAACCGGATTCCCGGAGCGTTGGGATCGCGGGGGGCTTTCGGCGGTTTCGGCTTCTTTTCCTTTTTGACTTTCGGCGGCTTCTCTTTTTTGACCTTGGGCTGTTTTTCTTTCTTGACCTTGGGCGTTTTTTCTTTTTTAGCCTTTTATTTCTTCCCTTTTCTACCCATTTTGCCTTCGTCAACCTCTCCGACGGGCAAAACGGCTTCCGGTTCGGCGAGTTCCGTCGTATTCTCATCGTCCAAAGCCGCGGAAAAACCGTCGGATTCGGCGGGCTCCGACTCCCCGACCAAATCGGCGAGATCCGATAGACCGAGGTCGGAAAGCGAAGGGTCCGAATCCGGGGTTGCTTCCGAAAGAGCGCTGTCCGACTCTCCGAGATCGGCGATGTCTTCGGCACCCTCGATGTCTTCGATTTCTCCAAGGTCTCCCAAATCACCCAATTCGGGGTCCAGGTCGTCGATGCCGCCGGAAAATTCGGCGTCCAAATCGGGAAATTCCTCGCTGCCGTCGGGAGCCCCTTCGGCGATTCCGGAAAATTCTTCGCTCAAATCGGGAAACTCCCCGTCGTTTGCAGAAGAATCCTCGGCGATTCCGGAAAACTCCTCGCTCAAATCGGGGAAATCCCCCTCGTCTGATGATTCAAGGTCAAGCGAGAGTTCCTCGTCCGGATTGAAATCGGGTTCTTTTTCGTCGGGGTTGGACACGTTTTTTCTCCTTGAAGAGCCGCCTGGGGTTCCCCAAAATTCAAAATGAAGCTAATGCCGCGTTCGGACGTCGGCGTCTGCGCCGCTCGGCTAAACAGACAATACGCAAAACGGGCTTTGGTGATGTCGTCGGGCTGCGTCAAAAACAGTCCCACTTCTCATTCGTCGGTTGTTCGTCTTTCGGCCTTTCGAAAAAAAAAGAAATGCGCTTTTTTAACAGTTAAATCGAATAGAGTGTGCAATTGCGATTCCGAATCTTGCGGACAGGCGATCATTGAACCATGAAAAGCAAATCGTGCAGGGCAATTATACTTGAAAAACGGTTTTCATTCCAGAAAACATCCCTTTTGGGGAGAACGGGAAGATTGGGAAGAAGATTCGAGGGCCGAATTTTACGATCCTACCAGCAATTAGGAACTTTTCGGTTAATAAATTTGCGCAAAACGTCGAAATACTCATTAGACGTACAAGAAGCAGAAAATACCAAACAAAACCTCGAAGTTTGCTCAACCGGAATAATCGAAACAATCCGCACACAATTCTGAGGAGTTTCTTGAATAATTTTCGCAAAAAGATTGATTTTTCCGCCTTGCTGCTTAGAATCGAAGAATGCTAATGGGTTGTTTTCGAAAAAACGAGGCTCACAAGTTGGTTTTTTCGACAAATTGATTTGCCAAGTTTAGAAGACTGAACGAATGCTGGTCCTTTCAAGAAAAGAAGGCGAACGAGTTTTAATCGGCAAGGATATTCGAATCACCGTGGTTCGAATATCCCCGAAGACGATTCGCCTCGGCATTGAAGCCCCGGCAGGTCAGTCGATCGTTCGCGAAGAAATCCTTCTTTCGGATGATTCCGCGCCCGAAGAAAAAATTCTGGAAAAATCCCCCGGCTCAATTTAGCCGGTACTCCGCTTATCCGGCACTCCGCATCTTCCCCCAATTTTCCGCGATCTGCATCGCCGCTTCGAGCATTTCCTCCGCCCGCCCTCGCGTGTCGGATTCCGTGTAACAACGAAACTCCGGGGCGTTGCCCGAAGGCCGTAAGTGTAGGATATCGTTTTCGCCGAATATCATTCGCAGCCCGTCGATCGTCTCGAACCGCGTCAACTTCCCGAATCTCCCGAATGTCCGTTCGATCGCGTCCGCCCCGCCGGCAACCAATTCGTCCAACTTTCGCTGCGAGCAGGAGGTCGGAAAATTCTTGATCCGGTCCCCTCGGGAAAATCGTTGCGGCAAATCTTCCAAGAGTCGGGAAAGCGGTACGCCACTTTTTTTCGCCGCCCCCAGAACGCCGATGTGCACGATCGCGGGGTCCCGGGTCGGCAGGGCCGAAAGCGGTCGCTTCGCGGACGCGTCGACCGTGAGCGGTGTCAACGTCAAAAAGCCGCCGTTCGCTTCGTACCCGACGATCCGCTCCGCCCCCTCTCGGACCAGTTGCCGCATCCCTTCCAGAACGTAGGGAGAACCGATCTTCGTTCGGAGGATTCGCGAAAACCATTGACAGCGTTCCAATGCCGAATTGGAATTGACCGGGGTCACGACACTACGGGCCGCCAAAAATCGGGCGCAAAGAATGCCGGTCAGATCGCCGCGAACCCATCGACCGCGTTCATCGAACACCAGCGGTCGGTCGCCGTCGGCATCGGCCGAAAGAATCGCATCGAACCGAGGACACGCGGGTTCGGAGGACAAGTCGGTTTGAGGCAAGTTCGCCCATTTCTCGATTTGTCGCAAATCCTCGCTTCGCAACGCTTCGGTGTCGACCGGAATAAAAACTTCGCTCCGGCCTAGCCGGGTCACCTCGGCCCCGAGTTCGGCGTACAGTTCGCAAAGCCAATCGCGACCGACGCTTGATTGTTCGTAAAACCCGATCCGGAGCCCTTGCAGAAAACCGGGAGGAAAGGCGTCGAGAAAACGGTCGAAATACAACCGTTTCGCCCGCTCTTCCCACGATTCCGGTTGCGAAAAGACGGTTCCGTCTCGAAAAGCTCCCTGCTCGTCGAAAAGCCGTTCCGGAACGTCGACGGTTTCGGCCGCGATCCCGAGTTCGTCGTTCTTCAGAATTTCCCCCTCGGGAAGAAAAAACTTGATTCCGTTGCGATCCTCGGCGATATGACTGCCGGTAACCATGATCGCCGGAATTTTTTCCGAGAGCGCCAACAGCCCGAGCGCGGGCGAAGGGAGCTCGTCGCAATTGAGGACCACACAACCGAAATCGTCGATCGCCTTGGCAACGGCCTTGAGAATTCGGGGAGTACTCTGTCGCAGATCGCCGCCGAGAGCGACCCGTCGCGGTTTGAGGCCGTCGGATTTTCGCACATACTGTAAAAATCCGGTCGCATACAAATAACAGACCAGATCGGTCATCTCCTCGACCCGCCCCCGGACCCCGCTGGTCCCGAATGTAACACCGCGAATTCGATCAATGGGATAGTTCATGTTACAGGAGTCCTCATTTGACGATGCGAGCGATTTGTCTTTTCAGTTCCGCGACTTCATCTTCCAATTTCGCGATTTTATCCCGCTGCCTGAGAGCCAAATGCACCAGCCTTGTCGAGGTTTGCGCGAGCAACTGAAGACCGAATGTGTCAATGAGCATTCTCCAACCTCCTTCGACACTGGGTAGTTTCGGGAGAAGCTCGTGTTCCAACTCTTTGAGCAGGGCGTCATCATTCATTTGAGCGACATTTTTTTTCATGGAAAGAATTTCTCAGGAAGTATTAAGAAAAATGAAACGCGTCAACCAAACTCAAGTATAATCGAACGTCATAAATACCGAAAGTTGCCTCACCGAATGCCTCGGCCAAACGGCTATTTTTTGCTGTTGCCTTAAATCGTTAAAATTTGGTAAAACATATTTAATTCTGCGGATACTTTAGCTTAACTCACTGAGAACGAATTTTGCAGAACACTTGGGCAGGGATTACCCAAATAGTAAAAAATCGTTATAATTCAACGTACGGTTTCACCAAAAAATCATCACGCACTTAAAGAGGATTGGTTCTTCTCCAATATTTCAACCAGGTACAAATCGAATGACGCGATCTACAGACATAATAATTAGCCCTCCCAAGGGAGTTTGCCTTCCGAAAAGCGTGAGCATTATTGCGTTTTTTGTATTTTTCGCATTACTCCAAGCTTGCGCATATTCCCAGGACTCGCAGATTGCGTCCTCGCTGGAAGCGACCTTACGCGACCAGATATCTTCCGGCAGTACCCCTTTGGTGCCGACCGCTCGCGAAAGGACGATTTCCAAGAATGTCGAGATTTTATTGAAAGGAGCCCACCTTTCGAAAAAACCGACGGACGAAACGCTTTCCGAACGGGCTTTCGATCTTTATTTCAAGGCGCTTGATCCGCGAAAGGTTTACTTTTACCAATCGGACGTCGACGGATTCGCCCAACGCCGCAAAGAAATCGGGGCGATGGTTACGACCGGAGACGTTTCGTTCGCTTTCGAGGTCTACAATCTTTATTTGAAACGGATCGACGAACGGATCGTCACCGTTCTCGACCTTTTGAATCAGCCGATCGATTTGAATACCGACGAGGAAATCATTACCGACCGCAAAGCGATGACCTACCCGAAAACGCCGGAAGAAGCCCGGGCTCGCTGGGAGAAGCAGATCAAGTACGACATTTTGAGCCTCAAGGCGGAAGAGCAGGACAAGGCGATCGAGAAGGCCGAAAAGGAAGCGAAAAACGCGGCCAAGGAAAACGGCGACACCGCGGTCGCTCCGGTTCCGGCGCCGTCCGTTTCCCAGGATATGGACGCCTTCAAAAAAAAGTTGAAGCGGCGTTACATCTTTTACAATAAGCGAATGCACCAGACCAGCAATGATGATTTGTTGGAAATTTTCCTGACCGCCGTCGCGAACTCGTATGATCCGCATACTTCGTACATGTCTCCGTCCTCGTTCGAAAATTTCATGATCCAAATGCGGTTGAATCTCGACGGGATCGGAGCGACGCTGCAATCGGTCGATGGTTTGACGGCCGTTAAAAAGCTGGTTTCCAAAGGTCCGGCGGCCAAAGCCGGGGAATTGAAGGTCGACGACCAGATCGTCGCCGTCGGACAAGGTCCGAACGGAAAAATGGACGACGTCTACGATATGAAGCTGAATGACGTCGTCGCCAAGATTCGCGGCAAAGGGGGCACTGTGGTGCGGCTCGAAGTCGTCGATCAGACCGATGTCGACAAATACGCCGAATACAAGGAAGAGGGAAAGCCGAAACCGCCGACCCGGATCATCTCGATCGTCCGCGAAAGGGTCCAATTGGACGACCAGGCCGCCCAGTCGAAGGTATTCGAATTCGGAAAAAAACCGGACCAGACGCCCTACAAAATCGGTGTGATCGATCTTCCCAGTTTTTATTTCGATTCGGACGCCCTTCGGAGAGGGGACCCGAACTTCCGCAGTTCGCGAGGGGATATTCAACGGTACTTACGGCAATTCGTCAAGGATAACGTCGATGCGGTCGTGATCGACCTTCGGGACAACGGCGGCGGCTCCTTACAAGAGGTCGTCGGCGTAACCGGGCTGTTTATCGAAACGGGCAACGTGGTGATGACCAAGGACATCGGCCAGCGTTCGACCCCCTTGGACGACCGGGATCCGAGCGTCGATTGGACCGGCCCGCTCGTCGTGATCGTCAAC
>JAVBQI010000209.1:0-17419 GCA_031549145.1 Thermoguttaceae bacterium
CCCGCAGAGCAGATTGGCCCGCAAAAAATAAAGGGCCAGTAAAAAAACCAGCACCAAAATCGTCGCTTTCGGAAGCAATCCGATCACCATCCCGAGGGCGAATCCCAAGGCAAGCGACCGCCGCCGAAAATCGCCGAACAATAGCGAAAGCGGGGAAAAATGCGAACTTGTATTTGATGTGCGGGACACGTCGGCAAAATATAGTGATTGTGCTGAAAATATCGACCTAATCAACGAAAATTCTACTGATTTCGGGTCAATAAGACAAGAGTAATTTTTCGCGGATCAGATAACATCGAGACATCCAGACATCCTAATATACCCAAACTATCACAATACGAACTACAAACCGACCGTTTCACAATTGCACTTGCAAAAATTGATCTGGAATAAAACGAGGCGATTCAGTAAACTTATCGACCAATAAGTTGACGGCGAGTGTGTGCTGTTGGGAAGGATGGGCGACCGACCATACCAAGATTGAATTCTAACAAACAATCCGCGAAAAACCGAACATGCGATCTATTGCGATTATGAACCAAAAAGGGGGCGTCGGCAAAACGACGACCGCAGTCAATGTGAGCGCGGCCTTGGCCGAAACCGGAGCGAAGGTCTGCCTGATCGATCTCGACCCCCAAGCCCATGCGACGCTGCATTTCGGCATCGAGCCGCAGGTCGAGTTCGAATCGGTGTACGACGTGCTGGTCGACGACGCCGAACTCCGAACGGTCCGGCAACAGGTCGCCGAAAACCTTTGGTTGGTCCCTTCGCATTTGGATTTGGCTTCCGCCGAATTGGAATTGGCCGGCGTCGTCGGGCGCGAGGTGATCTTGCGGGACAAACTCGCGGCCGACGAAACGCCGTTCGACTACATTTTTATGGACTGCCCGCCGTCGCTCGGAATTTTGACGCTCAACGCTTTAACGGCGGTCGATGAGGTTTTTATCCCGCTGCAACCGCATTTTTTGGCGCTGCACGGTCTGAGCAAGCTCTTGCGGACGATCGAACTGGTTTCGAAGCGGCTCAACAATCGGCTGGAATTGAGCGGGGTGATCCTTTGCATGTTCGAAGGGCAAACCCGATTGGCTTCGGAAGTCGCCCAGGATGTCGACGCGTTCTTCCGACAGAAATACGACCGCCCGACCCCCTGGTCGAACGCGAAGATGTTTCAAACGAAGATCCGGCGCAACATCCGTTTGGCCGAGGCCCCGAGTTTCGGCAAGCCGATCTTCCAATACGATCCCGGCTCCAACGGGGCGGACGATTACCGACAACTGGCCAACGAAATTCTGGAAACCAAGACCGCGGTGCCGACCGCATAGCCTCTACAACAAACGGTCCATGAACGAGACTCCGCAACCGCTGCCCGATTCCGGGGCAACCTTTCGACGGCAACTCTATTTCCTGATGATCCTGGTCTCCGCCGGGCTGATGTTCGGCCGGATCATCGCGCTCGACAATGTTCACGATCAGTCGGTTTACCGGATCAAATCCGGCATGGTCCCCCGGCGTCTCGAAGAAAAACGGACCGAACTGGAAAAGAAAGGGCTCCCCGAAGAGCAGATCAAGGCCGCCCTCGAAACGGCGCAGGCGAAACTTTACGCGGAAGCGGCCCAAACGTTGCGACCGTTTCTCAGCGCCAACGACCGGAGCCGCTGGTGTACGATCCGCGCTTTGGTCGAGCCGGACATGCGAGTCGTCGACGAATCGGGAAAAACGATCTGGTTCGCGATCGACAAGGTCCAAACCCTGCCGGGCTGGGACACGATCGACATGGTCAAGCACCCGCTGCCGCCAAGCAATCCCGAGGCCCCGGCCTACCTTTATTCGAGCAAGCCGCCGCTCCTCCCGGCGGTCATGTCGATTCCGTATTATCTGCTTTATCACGGGAGTGCGGGGCGAATTTCGTTCGCAACCGACCCTTATTTCGTCGTCCGCTCGATGCTCGTGCTGATCAACCTGCTGCCGATCGTGTTTTGCTGGTTCCTGATGGGCCGGCTGATCGAACGGTTCGGAACGACCGATTGGAGCCGGCTTTTCGTGATGTCGTTCCTCTGTTTCGGGACGTTCGCTTCGACGTTCGTCAACACGCTCAACAATCATTCGCCCGGCATCTGCTGTCTCATCATCAGCCTGTACGCCGCCGTCCGAATCCTGTTCGACGGTCGGCGGGAACTCCGCTATTTCCTGATCGCCGGGTTTTTCGCCTCGATGATGCTGGCCTGCGAACTGCCGGCGTTGTCCTATATCGTGCTGCTCCTAGTGATCCTGCTTTGGGCGGCCCCGAAACAGACCCTTTGCGGCTATGTCCCGATGCTGCTGATCGTTTTCGCGGCGTTTTTCGCGACGAACGAAATCGCCCATCAAACCTGGAAACCGGCCTACGCGAACGAAGCCTGGTACAAATACACCTTCGAACGCGGAGGAATCGAAAGACTGAGTTATTGGCACAATCGGGTCGGGATCGACAACGGCGAAAAAACGATCCCGGCCTATTTGTTCAACACGACGCTCGGACATCACGGGATTTTTTCGCTCACACCAGTCTGGGCCTTGAGCTTTTTCGGGTTGTTGTTCTGGTTGTTCCAGCGAAAAAATCCCAAACTGTTTTGTTTTGCGATCTCGATTCTCCTCCTCTCGGTCGTCTGCTACGTTTTTTATTTGACGCAGCCGCAAAACAACCGCAATTACGGCGGAATGACCAGCGGGCTGCGTTGGATGTTCTGGTTCATTCCGCTTTGGACATTGGCGATGCTGCCGCTCACCGATCGGCTGTCGAAGTTCCGGCTCGGCCGCGGTCTCGCCCTCGTGCTGCTGTTTTTCTCGATCGTCTCCGTCGCCTACCCGCTTTGGAACCCTTGGGATCATCCCTGGTTGTACCATTGGATGCGCTATCTCGGCTGGACCGTGATCACGTAAGAAACCGTCGATTTGGCGGTTTCCAGAAATATTTGGAACGATTTGGTTCAGCGCCGCGCCCTTCAGGAAGCGGTTTGCCGGGGCTCCACTTCCTGACGGGCGCGGCTCTGATTCGTTTTTTTGAGACCCGATACGAAAAACGGCCATGCGAAATTCCGCGATTCTATTCTTGAGCGTTCTCTTGTCGGCATCGACCGTTCTTCTCGCCTCGGAAACAACGAAAGGGCCCGTTTTCAATGTCCGCGATTTCGGCGCCGTCGGCGACGGCACGGCGAAAGACACCGCGGCGATCCAGAAAGCGGTCGACGCCGCTTCGGAATCCGGCGGCGGTCGAGTGCTGCTGACACCGGGAACTTATCTTTCCGGAACGATCGACCTGAAGAGCAACATCGATTTTCATCTCATGGCCGGGGCGATCCTGCTCGGCAGTCCCGACAAGGAAGACTACAACGCCGCCGATTTCTGTCCGCAAAATCGCGTTTTTCCGTCCGATTTCATGAGCGGAGCCCATTTGATCGTCGCCGTCGAACGGGAAAACGTCGCGATCACCGGTTCCGGCCGGATCGACGGCAACGGCAGGGCGTTTTTGAAGGATCCCGAAAGCGACCGGTTTCTCCCGAAGCACAAAGTCGTTTGGCGACCGGCCCAGATGATCTTTTTCTGCGAATGCCGGAACGTCAAAATTCGCGACGTCGAACTTTTCAATACGCCGTACTGGACCTGTTTCCTGCACGGCTGCGAGGATTTCCTGATCGACGGCGTCCGCATCAAAAACCGGCTCGACACGGCCAACGGCGACGGACTCGACATCGATTGCTGCCAACGGGGCCTCGTGAGCAACTGCAACATCGAATCGGGCGACGATTGCATCACGCTCCGGGCGAACGAGGAGCCGCTCAAAAAGAAACGGCCTTGCGAGAATATCGCGATCACGAATTGCGTCTTGAAATCCTCGTGCCAGGCGGTTCGGGTCGGTGTCGGCAACGGCAAGATCCGGCATTGCACGTTTTCGAATCTCGCGATCCACGACTCGAACGTCGGCTTAAATTTTCATTCGAGTTATTCCCCGAACAGTCCGGGAACGACGATCGAGAACATTCGTTTCGAGAACATCGTCATGTCGGTGCAAACCCCGTTGACGATGACGCTCGGCCATGCCGCGGCGGAAACGAAAATCCGCAACATTTCGTTTCGAGGCATCAGCGGAATCTGCCGCTCGGTCAGTCCGGTCGGGGGCAAGCCCGAGAACAAGCTGATCCATATCTCTTTTGAAGACGTCGTGTTGACGGTTCCCCGGGGCACGAAACCGTTCGACGCCTTTCGTTTTTCGTACATCGACGGCCTTGAGCTGGACAAAGTCCGCGTTTACGAATGGGACAAGCCGAACCGGCCCGGCCCGTACGGAATCCGCGTCGTCGAAATCGAAAACGGCGTTTACGAAAGGTGCCTGCCGGTCCCGGAATAGAATTCGACCGCACACCGATTTGGCAATTTTCGCGATCCCTCTACGCGCACGGCGGCGATTCCGGTACAATATCGCCGTGAAGCGGTGTCGCTCTGCATCTTTATCAATATTCCCCCCGAACTTCTCCGACCTGCCTCTCCTTGTCATTCGTTCCGTCTTCGTGTGAGAGACCGGATGCTTTCACCCTCATTGCGAAAAGCTCCGTGGGAGCCGTTGTCGCAAACCCGAATTGATGATCGGGGCCGTCATTCCTATCCTACCCATGCGGTTCACATTAACCGATCCGGACAAGCCATGAAACTCTCCTGCGATTCCCTTTCGCTCTCGTTGCCGTTCGCGTTTGTCGTTCTTTTTTTCGCGGCGGGAACGATTGCCGCGGGGGAGGGCGATTTCATCCTGACCGAATCGGAAAAGCAGGTTCTTGAGTCGCTTAAGGAAACGCCGATCCGCCTCGGCTATTTCTACGAGGTCGTCTACGCCAAGTTGCCGGACGGTTCGCACGGCGGGATGATCGCCCCGTTCGTCGATCTGCTGGAAAAACGATTCGGTCTGAAAGTCGAACTCCGGAAGCTCAACTGGGAGGACGCGTTCAACCAAACCGAAAACGGTGAAATCGATTTCTACGGTCCGATCAGCCTGAACGAGCGTCGACGGAAAGAATATGTGGTGATCGACCCGATCTTCCAGGGCGACGCCGAAATCGTGACGCGAATCAAGGATCCGCTCGGTGCGCTCGTCAATCTGACGAACAAGAAAATCGGCCTCTTGAACCGCGCTTCCATTCAACAACCGCTCGCCGCTTACCTCCCTCCCGAAGGAAAAATCGTCTTCTACCCGACGTTGGAAGCAATGATGCAGGCCTTGGAGAAAGGCGACATCTATTGTTTCGCGACGACCGTCAACGCCGAACTGGAAATCATGCGTCGTCCGCCAATCGACTACGAACAACTGCTCCCGAACTTTTCTATCGAACAGGGGTTCATCGGCAAAAACGAAACGTTGAAACCGTTGGTCGCTCTCATCAACCGCTATTTGCGGACGCCGGAAGGACAAAAGATCATTCCCGCGACCCGGGAGGCCAAGCGAAAGGAATTGATCCGCGCAGAACAGGTCTATTTAGCGAACTACATCGCGGCGGTTCGGGAGAAATTCAAGAGCGTCAAAATCTTCGACAGCGGTTCGTTGTATCCGCTCAGCTATACCGAAAAAGGTCGATGGAAAGGGATGCTCGCGGAAATTCACGAAATTTTCCGCGAACTGACCGGCGTTCCCATCGAAGTGCTGAACGTCGATTATCTCCATGGAAGCCATCAAACCGCCTCGGAAATTTTACGAAACGGTCAATGCCAACTCATCGCGTCCCAGTACAGTCGGAGCGAGATTTGGAACAGTCCGGATTTCGAATATTCGGAGCCGGTTTGGCGGGACACCATTCGGGCTTACACGTACGGTTCGACCGGAAAGAGTTTGCGTGAAATGAGAGCCGGAACGACGAAGAACTGTGCCGAATTTTTCAGTTGGGACATGTTGACCGGTACGAAACCGGAGATTTTCGAATCGCGGCAGGCTCTTCTCACGGCGCTGAAGCAAGGGACCGTCGACGTCGCCTTCATCAGTGAAATGTCATTCAACGATCACTACGCGATTCTTAAGGACTATAAATTGCATCCGTATGGCGACATCTCCGCCGTCGCTTTCTTGCGATATCTTTACAGCGAGAAAAATCCCGAGTTGAACCGTCTGATGGACGAGGCGATCAAACTCCACCACGCGATGAATCCGCACGCCCGCGTGGAATGGGGGCTCAAGGCGGAAAAATACAAATCCGACCTGATCCGCGTCCACGATTTTCAGCACAAGGTCTATATCGCCGTCGGGGTCGTCGTCACGACACTGGTCGCGGGAATCGTCACGAGCCTTTACCGTTTCAGGAAATACGACCGCCAGGTTCGCGCCTTGATCCAACGCCAGCAAACCTTCGACCTCGCCTGGGGCAATTTGAAAAAACGTTGGTTCATCAGCAAGGGGGACCATCCGTTCTTCCGGCAGTGGGGCCTGAATTTCAGCGGCCCGTCCTGCTCCATGGACGAATTGGCCAACTCCTTCGGCTGGAGCCTGTACGACGACTACGCCGAGGATATGAAGGAGATGAAGGAAAAAGGGCTCGACTTCATCGTGAAGGACAAAAAAGTCATCTCTTCCGTCGACGGCAAGGAAAAGTATTACCGCCGCTACATGCATCGGTTGAGCGAACATCGGTTCATGTCGTGTCTCCAGGACATCACGGAACAGCACGAAGCCGAAATCCAGGAACGCTTCCTCAATGAATTGTTCGCATCCCTGCGGGACGGATTGGTCTTTTTCGACCGGGACATGAAAATCCTGAAGTACAACGCCGCGATGTCGGGGATCATTCCCGTCCGGGATCACTCGGAGGAAATTTGCTACAAAGCCGTCCACGGAAAGGACGAACCTTGCGAGCGTTGTCCGATCGCACAAACGTTCAAAGACGGGTTACGACACACCGAGGAATACTATTTCCACAAAACGAATCGTTGGGTCGAGATTTCCAGCTATCCGATCAACGATCCGAAAACCGGCGAGGTGATCCGGGCCCTCGAATTGGCCCGGGACATTACCGAACAGCGGAACTGGGAAAACACGCTCCAGGAACGGGAAAAATACCTGGCCGCGATTCTCGAAGCCTCCAACGACGGCATCATCGCCGTCTCGGAGCTCGACGGCAAAAGCCATGTCAACTCGCGGTTCGTCGAGATGTTCGACGGCGGCGACCCGGAGACGTTTCGGAAAAATATTTCGCTGGAGACGCTCCTGGGATTGCACAAAAAAGTCACCCCCCAATGGAAGGAGGTCAACGATGCCAGGCTCCTCGCCATGAAAACCCTCCAGCCGCAATCGGGAACGCTCGAACTTTACGACGGACGGGTCTACGAATGGCAGATCGTCCCCGTCGAGCTCGGAATCGGCGAGCGTTCGGGAATTACGCGCATCTGGACCTACCGGGACGTGACCGAGCGATTCAAGGCGGCCGAGACGATTCAAAAAAGCGAACTCAAGTTCCGGACGATCTTCAACGCCACGCCGAGCGGCCTGGCCCTGTTCGACGCCGTTTACGGACCGGAGGGTGGTCGGCCGATCGATTTTCGGTACGCCGATGTCAATCCCGCGTTGGAAAAAATCAATCGGATGTCGAAGGATCAATTGATCGGCCGAAACCTGTTGGAGTTTTTCTCGCATATCCGAATCGATTCTGGGAAACTGGACGGGGAAACGATCCTCACACCGTGCCTTTTGGCGATGGAAGGCGAACCGGGGGTCTATACGTCGTGTTACGAAAAATACAATTCTTATCAGCAGCTCACGGTTTTTAAGACGGAAACGGACCAGTTGGCGATTTTCGTGACGGACGACACCGCACGCGTCCTGGACGAACGTTCGCTCCGGACGATGCACAATGTGATCGACCATATTTCCGAACCGATCGTCTGGGTCGACCAGGACGGAATCCTCCGTTACATCAACGAAGCGGGAAGCGAATTTTACGGCTACGCCGGCTCCGAGCCGCCGCTCGGAAAGGAAATCTGGCTGTTCGATACGGCCTTGTCCCCGGCAAGCTGGCCGGAATTTTTCGAGCGGATCAGCAAGGAAGGGACACTGCGTTTCGAAACTTTTATGAAACGGAAAGACGGCGGGAAATTTCCGGCGCACGTCGTCGCCGACCGAATCGAAATCGACGGCAACCGCATGATCGCCGCCTGTTTCCGTGACATGACCGAACAGGTCCGCCGTATCGAGGCGGAGCAAACCGCGAGGGCGAAGTCGCGATTCCTCGATCACATGAGCCACGAAATTCGCACACCGCTCAACGGCATGATCGGAATGACCACCCTGCTCTCGGAAACGGAACTCACCTCGAAACAGAAAGGTTATGTCGATCTGGCCCAATCCTCGGGCAAGCAACTCCTCGCGATCGTCAACGGCATTCTCGATTTTTCAGACATCAACGCCGGAAGAGTGGTCTTGCATCCCGCCCGGTTCGATTTTTCCGGGCTCATCCATTCCGTGATCGCCCAAGCGACCGAGACGCTTGACGAAAAAGACACCGAAGGCCGGATCGCGTTCGACGTCAAGTATGCGACGGCCATTCCGCGATACCTCATCGGCGATATGGAACGGCTGGAGCAGATCTTTTACACTTTGCTCGACAACGCGATCAAGTTTACCGAACTGGGAAAGGTCACGCTGATCGTTTCGGACGACGGACACGAATCCCGCGACGTCGGGACGCCTTGCATTCTCAAGGTTGAAGTCATCGATACGGGAATCGGGATTTCCGACGAAAAAATGCAACACCTTTACGAATCGTTCGTGTTGGGGGACGCGTCGTTTTCGCGGAAGTACGGTGGAACCGGTCTGGGATTGGTCGTCGCGAAAAGTCTCGTCCAGTTGATGGGGGGAGCCGTTTACTCCGAGAGCAAGGTTGCTACCGGAAAGGGGGACGGCGGTTCGCGATTCTGGTTCGTCATTCCGCTGCCGATCGACGGCAGTGCTTACCTCGAATCGAAAGAATGGACCGCCCGCAAGGCCGCGCCGTTACCGCTCGAAGCACCGCAACACTCGGCGGCACTCGGCGAAACCGACGGCGAGCCCTCGAAAGACGACCCGGTGATCCTGGTCGTGGAAGACAATAAGATCAACCGGATCGTCGTGTGCGAAATCCTCAAAAACGCCGGTTTTCATTTCGAAGTCGCGGAAAACGGCCTCATTGCCTGTGAGGCGATCGCCGCGAAAAAGTTTTCGCTGATCCTGATGGACTGCCAGATGCCGGTCATGGACGGCTTCGAGGCGACGCGAACGATTCGGAACATGGAAGCGGGAACGGACGAAAGGAAGCCGGCCCATTCCGGACATATTCCGATCATCGCATTGACGGCCAATGCGATGAAAGGGGACGCGGAAGCGTGCCTGCAGGTCGGGATGGACGCCTTTTGCGGAAAACCGGTCGAGGCTCCGTATCTGCTCGCCTCCATTCGGAATTGGATTTAATGATTTTTACGTAAAAAATCGAACGTGCCAAACAGCAGCCCGATTTGAAATTTTTTGAAAATCCGTACGGGCGTTATCCTACAACGATAAAACGTATTCCGTCAGATCGTCGAGCTCTTGGTCCGAAAGCCCTTCGACGTCGCCGCTCACATCGCCGTGCTTGCCGACGGCGAACACGTCCCGCATCTTGACGTATCGACCGTCGTGCAGGTAGGGAGCCGTCCGCCAAACCTCGACCAGCCCTGGCGTGTCGAAATCGGGCCGCCGGTCGAACGAAGCCTTGGTGTTGACATCATGCAGTTTCATATCCGTGTAATACGGCCCCGGATGACACTCGATGCAATTGAGCCGCTTGCTTTCGAAGAGTTCTTTGCCCCGTTTCGCCGATTCGCTCAGCTGCCCGTCGACGAGCCGGGGGCTTTCGAGCGGGACGAGAGCATGCAAATAGGCGTCGATGTCGTCGCAAACCTGCTCGTTCGGAACGGCGAAAAGAATGTGGCGGAAGCCGGTCCGGATCGCGTAGGCCGAGGTTTTCCGAACACCGTGCCACATCGCCGGCGGCGTCAGGTGCGACTGCAACAGGCTCTTGGCGTTTTTCGGATTGCCGAGCCCGTCGTTGAGCAAATCCCAGTTCAAGGCGTCGACCCGGGCATCGGGATGACAGCTCGCGCAGCTGTGCCAGGATTGGAAGCAGGTCGTCGCGTCGTGCCAATACATTTCCCCTTTGCGTTCGACGGTCTGTTCCTGCGCCGGCCCCAAGGCGATTTCGCTGATTTTCGGAACCGTCGGGTTGGAGAGATCGACCTGATCGACCGTGTCGGAAAAATACATGCCGAGATAAACCTTGTTGTTGCAGACGGCGATTCCCCGAGGTCCGTTCCCTTTGAGCTTGATCCGTTTCTTGAGCCCGACCAAAAAGGCGAGGTCGTTCGGCACTTCAGCGACCGTCGCGGAAGAGTAACTCCCGCGATTTTCGTAGGCCCCGGCCGCTTTTGCTTCTTCTTGCGTTTTGGGGAGGGCGGAAAGTTTTTTGAGCATCCCTTCGGCGTCGATCACGCAAAGTTCGTGCGTTCCGGAAACGGCGATGTACAGCTGCCGACCGTCCGGAGAAATCGCGATTCCCCAAGGGTTGGCCGCCCCGAGATCGACGTCGTCGATCAGGACCGTGTTGATATATTCGCCTCCAACCGCATCGATGATGCTGAGCGCGTTGGTGTTGATCCAGCCCCGCTCCAACTGTGTCGTCGGCATCTGGTATCGAGCAAGAATTTCTGTCAGGTAAACGTATTTGCCGTCCGGTGAGATGCAGATTCCGTGCAGCGAGGAACTGCCGTTGGGCAACCGGATGTTGCGGGTCGTTCCGCTCGACGTGTCGATCATCGTCACCTCGCTCGCGACGTCGAACGAATCGGCCGGATCGTTCGGCAGAAAGTTGATCACGAACACGCTTTTGCCGTCGGGCGTGATCACCGAACCGCGCGGCTCGCGGATCGCCGCGAAACGGCGGAGCTCTTTCAGCTCGGGGCACGAATACTCGGCGATGTCGTCGGTGTAACGGTTGCAGACGTACAGCCGTTTGCCGTCCGGAGAGAGACACAAACCGCAAGGCGTATGCCCGGCCGGGACCTCTTTTTCGATCTTGCCGCTCTCAAGGTTGAGAATTTGCAGCTTGCCGCGATACCCGCCTGTCGCGAGAATTATCGACTTTTCGTCAGGCGAAAGGACCATGCTGTTCGGCTGGACACCGACCGGATAAGAAGCGGCAATCGTATCGGCCGCAGTGTCGAGCACGGCGATTTCGTTCGACTCGTGATTGAGCACGAACACCTTGCTGCCGTCCTTGTTCGCGGCAAGCTGGTAAGGGGATCGATATTGAGCGGCGTCGGCCGAGTTGAGCAGCAGGGCAAGACATGTGATCGCAGTGATTCGCAACATCGTGATTCGTCTCCGAAATAATATGTGATTTCTTTAGAGGTCAACGGAATAACCTTGCGTCCCCCCCGCGCAGGCGGGGGTCCAGAGGGAAACCGTAATCTCTGGATCCCCGCCTGCGCGGGGATGACGGATTTTATTCTGCTTTCAAGAGGAACAATTATGATATCTTTTTTGATTGATACTAAAAATCGATTATCGAATTTTTCTCTTTCGATTTCAAGAGTTTGCAAAAAGTTTTTTAACCTCGGGCTTCGTCCGGGAATCTCATTCGATAGCCGATGCCGCGAACGGTTTCGATCATTTCTCTGGCCGAACCAAGTTTGTTGCGAAGCGAAGCCAAATGCACGTCGATCGTCCGACCGACGACGATCGCTTCGGGGCCGATCGCCTCTTCGATCAACCGGTTGCGCGTCAAGACCCGCCCCGCCGCCGCCGTTAAAGCATAGAGAATACCGAATTCCGTCCGCGTCAACGCGAGCGGCTTTCCGTCGAGGGCGACTTGAAAACGCTCGACATCGATTTCGAGCGGTCCCCATTGCAACGAATCCGATGTCGGCGCATCGACCGCATAGGAACGTCGCAACAGGGCGTTGATTCGCGCGACCAAAACCGACATGTTGAACGGCTTGGTCACATAATCGTCGGCTCCGAGTTCGAGACCGACGATCACGTCGCTTTCTTCGCCCCGGGCACTGACGATCAAGGCCGGGAGCTGTGCGGTCGGAGGATGCTCGCGAAGTTTCCGGAGCATTTCCAAACCGCTCATGATCGGCAACATTAAATCCAAAAGGATAAGGTCCGGTTTCTCGGCAGCCGCTTTTTTCCAACCGACGGCCCCGTCGGCGGCTTCGAGAACCTCGAACCCTTCCTTTTTCAACCGCATCCGCAACATTTCGCGAATGTCAACCTCGTCTTCGACGATCAAAATTCGTTTTTGGAACATGCTGGTATTGGTACTGCATCCGTTATCGAAACGGGGGTTGGGATTAAGACTGTAGGGCTCGTTTTTAACCTTTTCTACAATCTATAGCCTGCTGCGTTGCTACGGTTTCAGGCCCAAGATGATAAAAAAGGCAACATAAAGAGGAACGTTTTCACTTTTCGCTTTGTTTATTGCAATTTTTCCTTGACATTACTCCTTATTTTCTATACATTTAGGAAAAATCAAGCGAAATCACAAGTGCTGCTCCAGCGTCTGCGCCGCTCAGCTAAACTGGTTTTGTAGACGGAAACTTTCAACGCTTTGAGTATAACAACCATGACGAAAAAAGAAATCGTTCGAATTATTTCCGAACAGCTCGATCTAACTCAGCTGCAAACAAAGGAAATCGTACAAAAAACGTTTGATGTGATTACCGAACTCTTGGCGAACGAAGGTCGCCTCGAACTTCGAAATTTCGGCGTCTTTGAAGTCAAACGCCGCCGTCCCCGACAGGCTCGCAACCCGAAAAGCGGGGAACCCGTGTTTTTGCCGGAAAAATTCGTTGTTACTTTCAAGCCCGGCAAAGAAATGGAACAATCGGTCAATGACCGATTCATTGAACGATTACAAAGTTAGTAGACAATATTATTTCCTAAAATACCTAATCTTACATTAATTAAAAATAGATAAAATTTTCCTTTTTTAACAATAATAATATTTGCGTTATTTCAGAAGTTTTCTCCAGTTTTTCCGTTTGTTCTGCCGATACTCTTTTTAATGAGTAACCTATTTGGAGGTTTGACGGAACACCATGCTCCGTCTTTTCCTCTTAGCCCCTCAAATTTTTGATGTCAGTACAATGCGGAAAATCATTTTGGCACTACTCTTGGGATTCACGATTCTTAGCGGCACCGGCTGCCTTTTGCCGCTCTATTCCGGAGATCCGGTCAAAAGAAACGAACAGATGATTTATACCGGGGAGAATTTACGCCAAATTTACAGAGAGTGGGAACGCTTTTGGTTGCTGGATCAGCCCAACCATATGACCCCCTTCCAAACCAACGGCGGTGTCATCTAAAAACGCGGGAATTCCTCACAGCTGCCGGGATCATGTTTGTATGATTCGAAGCAACACACATTCTTGGTTTTTGGTTTATCAAATCATTTGAGCGGCATCAGAGTAATCTCCGGGTTTCCGGAGATTACTCTTTATTTTTTAAATAAATATTTAGTAATTGTAATAATGAGAGGCCAAGAATTGTCTGTAATCGACAAAACGTTTTCTAAGTCATTGATTTTCAAGAAGTTGCAGTGAATCACGTCGAGAGAAAACATTGCGATAAAATGTTGGTCGGGTTACGGTCGAAGGTTAATAAGATTGGAAGAAAACCGGTTGCATTTCGTCCCTGTCGGTATATGGCCGGTTATTGACAAACAACATTGGAGTTACCGACGGCTTTTACCCAAGAAAACAGTTGAAAGGCAATAACGGTGGTATAAACGTTATATTTGGTAAAAATATTGGTTGGGTTTATTTTTTAGAAAAAAATTTGGAATTGGCAGGCTGTTGCGAAGTTCCTGTTTTAGGTATAATGAGAACTTAGAGTTGGTCTGAATTAGGTGAATTGGGAGTTTTTTCTCTCGGAATTGATTTTTTGGCGGGCATATCGATTCAAGGCGGTTTCAATGTTTCGAAAGAAATGGAGAGCGGCCAACGACGTTGCGAAATTGCAGGGGATGAAGTTGACGGTCTCTGCGGCGACGGTATCAAATCACGAACCATAATTTCTTCAAGGTAATGCACTATGTCAGGTGATCAAGTCAATTATCCGTTTGTCGAGCGCCGAGGTATGAACCCGCAAGGCGGTCCTCCGCCGGGAGTCGAACGTCGCCAGTTTTCCAACTGTTACGATGGGCTTTCGCCGGAAGCCCAGGAATTGGCAGGGGCGATCGATCAGTATAAGCTCAAGAATCGACGTCGGTTTATTACCTACGAAGAAATGCTCAGCGTCATTAAATCCCTGGGCTATTCCAAATAACAAGCGGGATCGCGCCGATCCCGCGTTTTTTGAGGGCGAAACCTACGGCCCCAACCGATTACGGTCTCTTATTGCGAATTGGACCGGCTTGAGCCGAAGAGTTGTCTGAGATGCGAGGGAATCTGTTTTTATTATTCGGCATTTTGGCGGTCGGTTACGTCATTGGGCAGTTCTTGTACCTCAGGAGTTCGTATCGGAATCTCCAACGGTTCGCCGCGACGGATTCCAAAGAAGCCGTTTTCTTGCGACGGCAGTTTCGGCGTCGAATTCAAATCGCCGCCTTGTCCGGGCTCGGCGGGTTATGCATGATCGCGGGAACGTTGTTTTCGCCGAAAGCCTATCCGAGTTATTTCGTTTTTTCCTGGGTGTTGGCGGCGGGTTTTTTGATTTGGACGATTCTTTTGGCACTTGTCGATTTTTCTTCAATCCGGCTTTATTATCGTCAAATCCGCAATAGGAACATCGACGAGGAAAATCGACTTCGCCTACGACTCGAACAAGAGTTGAAAAAGAAAAAAACGGACGAATAACGACCTGCTCATAGGAATAAACGATCCCATGCCGTATGAGGAAATCGATTTCGCTTTCGGAACGGAACCGGACATTCTTGTCTGTTCCGAGCCGTTGCTCGAAGAGACGCTGCGGCTCGCCTTTCATACGTTGGGACCGGAAGAGAGAGACATACGGGTTCAGGGGCTTCTTGAGTTGTACGCTCAAGGGAAGCTCGCTCTTGACGGCATCTTCTGCGTTCAACGGAACACGATGTTGCTCGGGGCGATGTTTTCCCAAGCCCGCGACGAAAAAACCGTCTTAATCTGGCCGCCCGGAATCGTTTCCGAGGAAGAGCCCCGGGTTCGGACGCTTCTTTACGAACGGATGAACCGGCACCTCGAACAAATCGGGGCCGAAATCGCGATCGTCTTCGTCGAAAACGGAGAGAGTTTGGCCGATGTCGATCTTGAAAATATCGGCTTTCGATACCTCTCGGACCTCCTTTATCTCGTTGCGGAAGAAACGGTCTTTCCTATGGAACCCGGTCGGACGTCTCTCGCCTTCGTTCCGTTGGCCTGTGCGAAATCGCCCGAACCCGGAGAAATCGATATCCCGGACGAAGCGTTCCGGGAAATGACCGAGCTTGTCGGGCGGACCTATGAGGGAACTCGGGATTTCCCGGAGCTTTGCGGAGTCGTCCCGACGGAAGAAATTTTGCGAGGTTACCAATTCGAGGGTGTTTTTCGGCCGGAATTGTGGTTTGGTGTCCGGCACGAAGGAAAAAGCATCGGCAGCCTGATCTTGACGGACCAGCCGGACATGCAGCATTTGGAACTGACCTATATGGGAATCGTGCCCGAAGAACGGGGCAAACGGTATGCCCAGGCGATCGTCCAATACGCCCTGTATACCGCCCGACGGTTGAACCGGCGGTTGCTGATCGTTTCGGTCGACGCACAAAACGAGGCGGCGCTTCGGGCCTATCTTCGGTCCGGATTCCAGGTTTGGGACAAAAAACGCCTGTTCGTCCGGTTTTTCAAGACAGAAAGCGACAGGGTCGGTGGGCAAGAGCCGGATTCCCCCTTACAATAAGGGATTGGCGGTCAGCAACTTAGCATATCGCGTTTTCGTTAATACTAGCCCCAAGCGTGAGCGCGGGGTGATGCAGCTTAGTGGTCAGCGGTTTAGAGACCATTTTCAAAGCCGCGAAGCTGCACGGTTTATCCCCCCCGCGCTGACGCTTGGGGCTAGTTTTGAGCAGGAAATTATTTAAAGATGTCGCATCAATTTTCAACTATTGAAGAAGCCGTTGCCGCGATCCAAGCCGGAGAGATCGTCATTGTTATGGACGATGAAGAGCGGGAAAACGAGGGGGATTTCATTTGCGCGGCCGAAAAGACGACCGATGCCCTCGTCAACTTTATGCTCGTGCACGGTCGGGGACAGGTCTGCATGCCGCTGCTTCCGGAACATTGCGTTCGATTGAACCTTTCGCCGATGGTCCGGGACAACACCGCTCCGCTGCAGACGGCGTTTACCGTTCCGATCGACCACATCTCCGCGAAGACCGGAATCACGGCCCAGGAAAAGGCCACGACGATCCTCGCCGCCGTCAACCCGCAATCGAAGCCGGGCGATTTCGTGCGGCCCGGGCACCTTTTCCCCTTGGAAGCGAAAGAAGGGGGCGTTTTGCGGCGGGCCGGACACACGGAAGCGGCGATTGATTTGGCCCGGTTGGCCGGGTTGACCCCGGCCGGGGTCCTTTGCGAAATTTTGGACGAGACCGGCAATCGGGCGGATCGGGAAAAACTGTTCGAATTGTCCAAGCACTTCGGCTTGAAAATCATTACGATCGAAGAGCTGATTAAATATCGTCGTCGCAGCGAAAAAATCGTTAAACCGATTGCCGAAGCCGAGTTGCCGACGAAATACGGAGATGCCCGGATCATCGTTTTCAAGGTCAAATACGAGGACGACGAGCCGGTCGCGGTCGTGTTCGGCGATCCGACTTCCGTCGAAGCTCCGCTTGTCCGGTTACATTCGTCCTGTTTTACCGGCGATCTTTTGGGGTCGCTGCGGTGTGATTGCGGCGATCAGTTGCACCTTGCCCTTCAAAAAATCAGTGAGGAAGGGCAAGGCGTTCTGGTTTATCTCCCTCAGGAAGGTCGCGGCATCGGGCTGGCCGAAAAAATCAAGGCTTATCACCTGCAAGATCAGGGCTTGGATACCGTTGATGCGAATCTCGCCCTCGGGCACAAATCGGATCTTCGCGATTACGGGGTCGGCATTCAGATTCTCAAGAGTTTCGGGATATCGAAAATCCGGCTTTTGACGAACAATCCGAAAAAAACGGACGCATTCATATATGGGGGGTTCGATTTGGCCGTTGTCGATCAGGTGCCGATCCTTTGCCCTCCCAACGAGCACAGCAAGAAGTATTTGGAGACGAAGCGGGACAAAATGGGACACCGTTTGCCGTAGGGGGCGTCCAAAAATCGATGCAACGGAGCCGCGGCCCGATCGGGGAGGGTTTTTAAATTGGAAAGGGGGATAAGCGCGGGGGGGAGGGAAAAAGTTGTT
>JAVBQI010000110.1:0-13321 GCA_031549145.1 Thermoguttaceae bacterium
ACGTCAAAACGATCGCGAGCAAGGCGGTAACGACGGTCGAAGAAGCGTGCAAGGCGGCGGCCGAGCTGCAATACCCGGTCATTATCCGGGCCGCCTACGCCCTCGGCGGGATGGGCTCCGGTTTCTGCGACAACGAAGAGCAGCTTTTGACAATGGCCAACAAAGCCTTTTCCTTCAGCGAACAGGTGTTGGTCGAAAAGTCGCTCCGCGGTTGGAAGGAAATCGAATACGAATTGATTCGCGACCGTTTCGGAAACTGCTTCGTGATCGCGAGTATGGAAAATTTCGATCCGCTCGGGATACACACCGGCGAGAGCATCGTCGTCGCCCCGGCCCAGACGATTACCGCTTCGGAAAATCAAAAACTTCGCGAAATCGCGGTCCGAATCATCGAGCATGTCGGAATCGTCGGGGAGTGCAACATTCAATTCGCGCTCGACCCGTATTCCGAGGATTACCGGGTGATCGAAATCAACGCCCGGCTTTCCCGCTCGTCCGCCCTCGCCTCGAAAGCGACCGGTTACCCGCTCGCGATGGTCGCCGCTAAAATCGCTCTCGGATATGGCCTGCATGAACTGAAAAATTCCGTGACGCAAACGACCGTCGCCAGTTTCGAGCCGGCCCTCGATTACATCATCGTCAAGATTCCGCGCTGGGACCTCTCGAAATTCAAGGGCGTTTCCAAGCAGATCGGCTCAAGTATGAAAAGCGTCGGCGAGGTGATGTCGATCGGCCGATCGTTCGAAGAAGCGATGCAAAAAGGGCTCCGGATGATCGGGCAAGGGATGCACGGTTTCGTCGCCAACCGCGATCTGCATTTCGCCGATTTGGACGATGAACTAGAGAATCCGACCGACACGCGGGTCTTCGCCCTCGCCCAGGCGTTTCAGGAAGGGTACACGATCGACCGGATTTACGAATTGACGAAGATCGACCGCTGGTTTCTCGAAAAACTCAAATCGATTTTCGACACGAATAAGGAACTCCGGCAATACGACAATCTCCAAAATGTCCCGGACGAACTTTTTCGCCGGGCGAAGAAAAAAGGATTTTCCGATTTTCAAATCGGTCGTTCCGTTTTGCACGGAAAACTCGAACCGGACAAGGCAATACACGAAACGCGCAAAGAGCGGAAAAAGCGGGGCATCGTCCCTTATGTCAAACAGATCGACACCCTCGCGGGGGAGTATCCGGCCAAAACGAATTACCTGTACCTGACCTATCACGGTTCGGAACACGACATCGATTTCGCCCGGGACGGCCGGAGCGTGGTCGTGCTCGGCAGCGGGGCGTACCGGATCGGCTCGTCCGTCGAATTCGACTGGTGCTGCGTCGGGGCGATCAAGACGATTCGCAAGGTCGGTTATACCGGGATCATGATCAACTGCAACCCGGAAACCGTTTCGACCGATTACGACATTTGCGACCGGCTCTATTTCGACGAATTGTCCCTCGAACGGGTTCTCGACATCGCCGAACTGGAACAGCCGAAAGGGATCGTCGTTTCGACCGGCGGGCAAACGCCGAACAACCTCGCCCTGCGGCTTTACCACGAAAACATCCCGATTCTCGGGACCTCGCCGCTCTCGATCGACCAGGCGGAGGATCGGCACAAATTTTCCTCGCTTTGCGACGAACTCGGGATCGACCAGCCGCGTTGGAAGGAGCTGACCTCGCTCGAAGAGATCGACGCTTTCGCGAAAGAGGTCGGTTTTCCGCTGATCGTCCGTCCTTCCTACGTGCTGAGCGGAGCGGCGATGAACGTCGTTTCCAACAAAGAGGAATTGGACCACTTCCTGACACTGGCGGCCAAGGTCTCGAAAAAGCATCCGGTCGTCGTTTCGGAGTTTATCGAATACGCGAAAGAGATCGAAATCGACGCCGTCGCCTCGGGCGGAGAGATGATCGCCTACGCGATTTCCGAGCATGTCGAATTCGCGGGCGTGCATTCGGGCGATGCGACAATCGTTTTTCCGCCGCAAAAACTTTACATTGAAACGATCCGTCGGATCAAAAAAGTCTCCCGGAAAATCGCGAAAGCGCTTAACATTTCCGGGCCGTTCAACATGCAGCTTTTGGCCCGGGAAAACGACATCAAGGTGATCGAATGCAACCTCCGGGCATCTCGGAGTTTCCCGTTCGTTTCCAAGGTCTTGAAAATTGACCTGATCGAACTCGCGACGAAGGCGATCTTGGGACTCCCGATCGAAAAGCCGAACAAATCGGCGTTCGACCTCGATTATGTCGGGATCAAGGCTCCGCAGTTCAGCTTCTCGCGTTTGGCGAAAGCCGACCCGATTCTGGGCGTTGAAATGGCCTCGACCGGCGAAGTCGGCTGTCTGGGCGAAGATTATTACGAAGCGATCCTCAAAGCGATGCTTTCGGTCGGATACCGAATGCCGATACAGAAGAGCGTTCTCCTTTCGACCGGACCGGCCAAGGCGAAGGCCGAACTGTTGGACGATTGCCGCATGCTCGTCCAGTCCGGTTTTAAGCTGTATGCGACCCGGGGGACGGCGCTTTACCTGGGGGAACACGGGGTCAACGTCGAATCGGTCGGTTGGCCGGACGACGAATCGCACCCGAACGCTCTCGACCTTTTGAAGGAGCACAAGGTCGATCTCGTGGTCAACATCCCGAAAGACCTCTCGATGACCGAGCTGTCCAACGACTACGCGATCCGTCGCGGCGCGGTCGATTTTAACATCCCGCTGTTGACCAACGGGCGTCTCGCCTCGGCCTACCTGCAAGCGGTTTGCCGTAGCGGTCGGGAATCGTTGAAAATTCAAAGCTGGGACGAATACACCAGCATCGAGGAGTGAGAGACGCGGGACGTTCGTCGGTTTCTCCCACATTGAGCCGGTACTCCGCGTCTTTTCCGGAAATCGATAACCGCCTTCAGTCTCCTCTAAGAAATTCCTTGAACGCTGAGTCGAGTTTATCGTAACTCATTCCGGTCAACTGGACGATCGACTCCTTCGTGTCCTTTTGCTCGTAATGCAGCCGGAGTAGCATGACGAGCGAGTCGCGCAGTCGGCCGTTTTCGTAAAACATCAGGAAATGAAACATCGCTGCCGCCTGGTCGTAGAGCGAATCTATTTCATCGGGAGACTGCCATTCCTGGCTATTGATCTCGGCGAGATCCGAAAAGGAAAGAAAGAAGCGACCGTCCAGAAAATTCTGTTTCGCCGACTGGATCCGGCAGCCATTCTTGTTGCCGATCACGTAGTATCCGGACTCGTCGACTTGGAGCGTGTCCATAAACGTTGCAACTCCCTCCCGGAGCCAGGTGTTCAGCGATTCTTCGTTTTTGGAAACGGTACTCAACATTTGATCCCCCGCGATTTTTTTCGTTTCCTGAAATAATTGATGCGTCGATTCGTGATACATGACCGACTCGGAACCGTCGACGTAGAAAATGCAGCTACCCGCCCCTTCTTTGCCGCTATAACGATATACCCCGGCGAACCGTTCGGCATCCTTTTCGCCATTCGCCTTTTCGGCCTGGAGAAATTCCTCACGGTCCCGAAAGAGAACGATTTTATGTCGCTCAAGCGGCGTCGGGACCATCTTGCTGTCGAACAAGCTCGCAAGTTGAGCATCGGTCGCCATGTAACGAAAAAACATAAGCTTCCAAGCCCGGTAGAGATTTTCGTTTTGACGGAGTAGCCGCACCCCCTCCTCAATGCTGTGATTCGTCGTCAAGTCGTAATGTTCCGAATCGATCTCCCAACCGTTCTCAATCGCCGAATGTTTCCGGATATCATCCGCTTTGGAAATCCATTCGCCGTTGCAGTACCGCTCCCCATTTTCGTAACGGTTGACCACCTTCTTCGGGATCCAACCGAAGCGTTCGTGATCGACGAAACCCTTCTTCAGTTGTTTGACTTCCCACGGCGTCCGCCATTGGCCCTTGTATTTGATAAAACCAAGCGCTGATCGAAAGTCTTTGTGATCCGGGTTGGCGTGGAGCCCGGCGACAGCCAGTTCGATTGCCAAGGAGCCGCGATGGTCCTTAACTGCCTTCTTGGCCAACAGTTGGAGCCGCTTGGCATAGTTCATCCGAATCGCACGAAATTGAATCTGCCAAATGTCCAGCGGAGTCAGATCAAGGGCAGAATCGATTTCCGAAGTTTCTCCGGACTGCTCCGAAGCGGTTCCACCGGAAAGAAGCAAGACCGCGTATTTTTTCGGCAGCTTGCTTGGAAGCCCCTCCGGAAGATCCAAGGCTCCCACATTCAGAGGATAACTCGGCAGAAAAATTTTGTCGGACTCCGACGGTGGCACGGCGGTCCGCGTTTTTAAAGCTTCCGCTCGCAGCCACTGCCGATCAGCCCAATCGGCGAGTTTTTCCAAATCGATACGATACTCGACGGCCGCCTGATTTGCCGCCTGCCATAAAGCGTCGGGCGACGCCGCTTCAGAAAAAACCGCAGAGAGGGAAAAGAGGACGAAGAGAACAAAGCTATATTTTTTCATGACTTCTTCCGTCGCGAATTTGAAGCAAGGTATCCAACCTGTTCGTTATTCTATCGGAAATGTTCCACGAAATGTATGTCTCGCAATTTGATTATGCCACTTTCGGCGAGTGCGGTAAAACTTGTAACCAAGATAGACAAAATACTCCCTGTTGTCATTCCCAAGAAGGCGGGAGTGACAAGATTTGCCTACAAAATTTGGCGTCGCATCCGCCAGTAGGGTGTTTTTTCAAAAACTTGAACTTCGCGAACGAAAACGGTAAAATGGGTCTTTCGTTTTGTTCAAGATTTTTTCTGAAAACCAACTCCTTGGAAAAATGGAACCTCTTGACCGCCGATCGTTTTTGAAAAGCTCGACCATTCTTGGAACAACGGCCATCTGTGCTCCGGCGATCGTTCCGGCTTCCGCACTCGGCCGCGAGCAAGACGGCGGCTCTCCGAACGAAAAGGTCCGGATCGGTCTGATCGGCTGCAACGGGATGGGAATGAGCAACGCCCGCAACGTCGCGACGCATCCCAACGCCGAGATCGCGGCCGTCTGCGACGTCTTTCAAGCCCGACGGGATGCCGCCCTCGCAATCTTCCCGAACGCGAAAGGCTTCGGCGATTACCGCGAACTGCTCGCCGCGGCGCCCGATCGGGGCGGCGTCGATGCCGTGATCGTCGCCCCGCCGCCGCATTGGCATGCGCTCATTGCGATCGACGCTTGCAAGGCGGGAAAAGACATTTACGTTCAAAAGCCGATGACGCTGTACCCGGCCGAGGGAATCGCCCTGCGAAACGCGGTCCGGAAACACAACGTCATTTCCCAGGTCGGCACCCAAATACATGCCGGGGAAAATTACCGCCGCGTCGTCGAACTCGTTCGGGCCGGCCGGGTCGGCAAAGTATCCATCGCCCGAACGTTCAATGTGATGAACCAGGGTCGGCAAGGAATCGGAACCGACCCGAACACGACGCCGCCGGAAGGGTTCGACTGGGATTTTTGGCTCGGCCCCGGACCGGAGCGGCCTTACAACGGGCTGCTCGCGGCGAATTCGTACAACCACTGTTCGTTTTGGCCTTACAGCCGAGGCTGGACTCCGGGAATGGCCCCGCACATCATCGACCTGCCGATCTGGGCGTTGAATCTGGGGGCGCCGACCGCGGTTTCCTGTTCCGGCGGTCGATACCTGATCCAAGACGACGGCGATGCTCCCGACGTTCAGGAGATGGTTTTCACCTACCCGGATTTTACGCTCACCTGGTCGATGTCGGCGATCAACAGTTTCGGGTTCGACTTCGGTCGCGGGACGCCCGCTCGGCGACTGGGAATTTATTTTCACGGCGATCGGGGAACGCTTTTTTCCGATTACGGCAAATACGAAATCGTGCCGGAAGGGGATTATTACGACGAATCGATTGTCCCTGCCGAAACGATCCCTCCTTCTCCGGGCCAGGAACACGAATGGGCGATGCAATTCGTTCCCGCAAGCCGCCGCTTTGCGATGTCGATTACCACCTCAACGTCGATTTACCGATCTCACTCGGCAACATCGCCTACGAGCTCGGCCGTTCGATCCGGTTCGACCCGGAAACGTACACGATTCCCGACGACCCCGAGGCCCGCAAGCGGTCGATCCCGCAATACCGCGAGCCTTGGACCTTTCCGAAAGAGTATCTCGGAAAAGGTTGGGTTTGAAAGAAATACTAGCCCCGCGCTCACGCTTGGGGCTAGTCATGGTTTTGACGGAGTCTCCTTTTGCCCACCTTTGATTACATGATCCGTAACCTGTATTTCGCGATGGGATTGTTTCTCCTTCTTTTGGGAGGGCAGCTGTTCGGAATCGCCGAGCTGACGTTTCGCGCTCCGGACTTGAAAACGGGCAAGCTCCGAAGCATGACCTATCAGGTCGAGGAATACTTTCCTTACAGCATACTCGCGGTTGGTGCGGTCGTGTTTTGCCTCGGGCTTCGGAAGAAATAAATTCGTTACTCCCGATCCTTTCTAAACCATTCGGTCAATTCCCGCCATTTTCCGACCAGTTCGGCGAGTTTTTCCGGATACCGCTCGGCGAGATCGACTTCTTCACAACGGTCGGTTCCCAGATCGTAAAGCGACCAACCTTCGGTTCCGTGCGAAGCATCGGCCCTTGGGTGTTCCGTCGGAGCGCCGGTTTTCGTGTAAAGGCATTTCCAGTTGCCGACCCGAAGGGCACCGTTTCCTTCGTGCTGGAAATAGGCGTATTCCCGCGACAATTCGGCTGCGCTCTCCGGCCGCTCGATCGCCGCCCGAAGGGAGAGGCCCGGAAATTCGGGAACCTTCGCCCCATGATAAACGTCGTTCTTTTTCCCGCCGCAAAGATCGAGCACCGTCGGCACCAGATCGACGACATGCCCGACGTCGTTCCGAAGCCGGCCCGAATCCGAAATGCCCTGCGGCCAATGCACGATCAGCGGCGTCGAGATGCCCCCCTCCTGATTCCAAACTTTATGCCGTCGGAACGGCGTGTTGCTCGAAGTCGACCAGCCGGGCCCAAGGCAAAGGTACGAACCGGCTGAGCCGAGCGGGGCGTTCGGGTCGTGCCCGTCCCCGCGAATCATGATCTCGGCCGAGGCTCCGTTGTCCGAAAGAAAGAAAATAACCGTGTTCTCGAACGCATTCATCGCCTTCAATTTTTTGAGAATCCGACCGACCTCTTGATCGACGCGGTCGACCATTGCGGCATGAATCGCCGCCTTGGTTGCCTGAAATCGTTGCTGCTCCTCGTTCAAAGAATCCCAAGCGTAAGGAAAGAGGACCTCGCCCGGCCCGAGGTTGCCCGGCACGTTCGCAAAACGGTAAGGCGGCCCGCACTGCTCTTCCCTCGCGGAAAGTGCGCAGTTGACGAGGCCCATTGCCCGCATTCGACCGAGCCGCTCCTCGCGAATCGCGTCCCAACCTTTGAGGTAAACGTCTTTGTACTTTTCGATATCTTCCGGCAAAGCCTGGAGCGGAAAATGCGGCACGGTGTACGCCGTGTAGGCGAAAAACGGCTTTTCGTCGAACTCCCGGGCATGTTCGTCCAACTGCTCCAGCGTCCGGTCGGTGATCGCGACGGTCGTGTAGTAGCCGGAGTTCGGCGCAACGGCCGGCAGCGGCTCATCGTCGAACCAATGATTGCTCGGATTGAAGTTGTGATCGTGATCGTGCAAAACGTAGGAATGGTCGAACCCGCCGTCGGCGACCGGTCGCGGCGCGCCGGGAACGTGCCATTTTCCGGAATGGTAGCAACGGTAGCCGAGCGGCTTGAGATAATGCGGCAACAGGGCGGTCCAATCGGGCAGCTTTTTCTCATGCTCGACCGGATCGCTCCGGATTTGTTGGGCGTAATACCCGCTCATCAGCGAACTGCGGGTCGACCAACAGCGGGCGGTGTTGTAAAACTGCGTGAACCGGATACCGTTTTGGGCGAGGGAATCGAGGTTCGGCGTCTCGATTTCCCCGCCGTAGCAACCGAGATCGGAATAGCCCATGTCGTCGACGACGACGAACAAAACGTTCGGGCCCGCCGCCTGCCCCGGGCAACAGATCAGGCCGATGAAAAACAAAATCGCGATCAAAAAGGTGTGTTTCATTGGTAATGCGCTGCGCAAAGAATTTTGATCTCACTTTCCGTCATCCCCGCGCAGGCGGGGATCCAGAGATTACGGTTTCCCTCTGGACCCCCGCCTGTGCGGGGGTGACGAAAAATCACAGCCCTATTGTGCTGGCGATAAAAAATGAACGGAGCGACATTTTGTATGAAGCGTAGCGGAATTCAAAATGCCGCGGCCCCATGTCAAACTGTGTAAGAGACAACGGATCAAATTTTATTGCCTCGTCTATAAAATAGAGCTTGAGAAGTCCTTGGTGCCCTTCGTGCCTTGGTGAGAAAACAAATCTACAATTCAACTACCGTCCCAACCGCCCGTTGAGTTCGGCGAGCAGCTCGTCCTTCTTGACGCGCTCCTGCTTGAGTGTGTCGCGATCACGAAGCGTGACCGTGCCGTCCTGCACCGTTTGGCCGTCGACCGTGATGCAGTACGGCGTGCCGATTTCGTCCTGACGGCGATACCGGCGGCCGACGGCTCCCTTGTCGTCGAAAAAGACGGACATCGATTTTTTCAGTTCGCCGTAAATTTCGGCCGCGATCTCCGGCATGCCGTCCTTCTTGACCAGCGGAAAAACCGCCGCCTTGATCGGTGCGATCCGCGGATTGAATTTCAGGAAAACCCGTTCCTGCGGCTTGCCGTTCTCGTCCGGGGCCGTATCGACGTTGTACGACTCGCAGAGAAACGCCAGCGTCGCGCGATCCGCTCCCGCCGACGGCTCGATCACGTGCGGGGTAAACCGTTCCTTCGTCAAATCGTCGTAGTACGTCAAATCCTTGCCGCTGCCGCGATGCTTCGGTTGGCCGTGCTCGTTCTTTTCGACGACGAGGGTGTTGCCGTCCTTGACGAGTTTGCCTTCCATATGCGACCGCAAATCGAAGTCGCCGCGATGGGCGATCCCTTCCAGCTCACCGAATTCCCCCGGCGGCAGGAACGGGAACTGGTACTCGATGTCCGCCGTGCCGCAGGAATAGTGCGACAATTCATCGGCGTCGTGCTCGCGCAGCCGCAACCGCTCACCGGCCAAGCCCATTTCGGTGTACCACGAAAACCGGCGGTCGCGCCAATAGCGGTACCACTCGGCCGACTGCGAAGGATGACAGAAGAACTCGATTTCCATTTGCTCGAATTCCCGGCTGCGGAACGTGAAGTTGCGCGGCGTGATTTCGTTCCGGAAGCTCTTGCCGACCTGGGCGATGCCGAACGGCACGCGAACGCGGGTCGAATCGCAGACGTTTTTGAAATTGACGAAAATTCCCTGGGCGGTTTCCGGTCGCAAAAACGACGCGTCGTCCTCACCGCCGAGGGCTCCGATCACGGTCTTGAACATCAGGTTGAACTCACGCGGAGCCGTCAGCGTGCCAACGTGCTTGGCGTCGGGGCCCAGCACGTCGCTGAAATCGTCGAGCCGCGAGATCGGAAAAATGTCCCCTTCCCATTGAAGCGTCTCGACATCCTTCTTGCGGAGTCCGAAGAATTTCAGGGCGACTTCGTCGAGGGCGGTTTGCGTGTTCTCGGTTTCCATCGTCGTGACGAAAACCCGCATTTGCTGCCCCGGAGCTCCTCCTTCGCCGCGTTTCGTGCCGGTGACCCAACGGCCGCGTACGTGATCGTAGCGATAACGTTTTTTCGACTCGCGGCAATCGACCATGTAATCGTGAAACAGGTCGTAGTGCCCGCTGCATTTCCAGACCTGCGGGTGCATGATGATCGTGCAGTCGAGCCCGGTCATTTCGTAGGTCTGCGGAGCGCCCTTCGGAACGATCATTTCGTTATGCGACATGACCATGTCGTTCCACCAGGCGTCCTTGACATTTTTCTTGAGCAACACGCCAAGGGGGCCGTAGTCCCAGAATCCGTTGAGTCCGCCGTAGATTTCGGACGATTGGAACAAAAATCCACGACGCTTGCACAGGGCGACCAGTTGGTCCATTTCCATGGGAGTGATATTGTTAAGGGTTGGGTTTGTCAGCAGATATTTTTTAACTATCAACAGATGAGTAAGATGTTCACAGATGTGTTTTTAGAGAAATTCAATATTCTTTAAATCGCCCTTTGGTACAAGTCGATAATATGTTTCCTCTATCTGTTGCATCTGTCTCATCTGTTGATCATTCCTTGGTTATCAACTGATGAAACAGATGTGCGTAGATGAAGTCAATCACTCCACACTTTCGGGGTTGAATGGAGACGTTAAAATACTATTGTGAGTGCTGAACGATCCTTCCTTGACGGATTCGATGACGATGTCCTTGCAGTAAAACTGAATCATGTCGGCCTCGTAATCCTCGATAAAAAAATTGAGGTCTTCCATCCCACGATCGCTTATATCCGTAATAGCAAATCCAACGATTTGGGAATCTCCGTTTTGATCTCCGAACATGGAATTCCGAATGCTGACATATAACCCATGAATTTTTTCAAAGGATATCTTGAGGATAAATACCTTGCCGTCCTGCGAAGGCCAGGTCTCTGTCGGAATCCGCTTCCAAAGTGACGTTCCATGTCGAGCCGATCGGGTCAAATGCGTAATGAAAATCGACGATTCGCACAAGGTCCGAGGGATTCCATCGCCCCATCGCGGATTCAACCCATTCCAGGCCTTTGATTGATCTCATCCTGCGATTCCTCCATTTTCTAATAATATTTCTAATCCACATTGGCGTTCATTTGCGACATCCGTTAATCGTTTTTCTTCTCATCGAAAAAGTTGGCGATCCGTTCGTAGTCGAGGCGATCCTTGCCAAAGTTGATCAACAGTCCTCTCTTGTAACCTGTCGCCTTGAGATAGTTCAAGACCTGGGCCTTTTCCTTTCCCGACCATTCCACCAACGCTTTCAGTTCGACGACGATATTCTCGTAACACACGAAATCCGCGACGAAATACGACGGCAATTCGGTGCCGCGGTAAAACACCGGAATCGGCATCTCCCGGCAAAACGGAATCTGGCGTTCTCGCAGTTCCAGTGCGAAGGCGTCCTGGTAGACGTTTTCCAAAAATCCGCGACCGAGTTCCGAATGAACCTGCATCGCAGCTCCGATGATGGCATAAGTTTCAGTATCTCGTTTATCCATGATTCTATGATCAACAGATGGTGCAGATGTATTTTAAAAACTAAAATATTTACTGAAATATCTACTGGGAAGAGTCTGTTTTTATGCTTTTCCTATCTGTTCCATCTTTCTCATCTGTTGATCATTCCGGTGTTATCAACAGATAAAACAGATGGAACAGATATTTTTGATTGTGCTGAATGTTCAACGCAGGGCGCACCTCCAGTGGACGATGGAAGAAATTGTAGCGATTTGCCGGGAATTGAACAGGATCAGGGGACGCTTCGGTTCATTTTTTACGCGATTTGTCAATCGGCGTCGTCACGTGAACCCGTGAATCATTGAGTTCCCCCTCTGCTACCCTGCGCCAAATAAATAGGGAATTATATATTTAACTCCACATCCTTACCCAGATGTCCTATTCTTTCTCACAAGGCACAAAGGGCACCAAGGACAACTCGGATTTCTCAATTCCTTCGTGATCTTTGTGCCTTGTGAGAGAAAAAAGGAACTGTGGAGTCAAGTATATAGTTCCCTTTTGAATTCAGTCAAGATTTTGGTTATAATCCTGTTGATTATCTCGCTCTTCAATCCACAATACCTGGGGAGCGGCAACGTTCACGGTCGGCATCCCACGCTTCCTGCAGGAACAAGTCTTGATCGATCAACGTGTTCATTGAGCGGCTGTGACGTAGTGTGAAGTACGAAGCGATGTATTTGCATTCGTACGAGAGTGTGCTGGAGTTGGAAAGAAGTTTAGATCGTTACTTTCGTTTTTACAATGAGGAGCGACCTCGTCAACCGCTTCGGTACAAAAGGCCTTGCGAGGTGTACCGGGACATGTGATAGAATATCGGGCGAATTTCAAATTTTCTCCATGGGGAAGTGAGCCGCCAGTGTGTTTGAACTACTAGAGCATTCCTAATTTTTGTGTACTACATATCCGTCATGTTTGAAATAGGCTTTGCATTCCCGTTTCGAGAACAATATTCCCGACTCAAGCAGGAACCGCTGCAAGGTCGGAACGTCACGGATTTTTTCCTTGCGTAAAAGGGATTTCAATTTCGAAAACGACAATTCAATCGGATTGAAGTCCGGACTGTACGGAAGCAAATACAACAGCGTCGCCTTTTTCGACTCGATCAGCGTCCTCACGTGACCATTGAGATGGGCACTCAAATTGTCCATCACCACGATGTCCCCTTTCCGTAATGTCGGCAATAAAATCCTTTCCACATAATCGACGAACCTCGCCGTGGTCATCGCTCCGACAAAGGCGTGCGGAGCCACGATCCCGTCGTAACGCAAACCGCAAACATACGTATTCGTCACCCAATGACCGTGCGGCGTCCGATCGATCAACCGTTGACCAATCGGTGCCCGACCATACAACCGCGTCATGTTCGTCTTGGCGCACGTTTCGTCTAAAAACACCAGCTTTTTGGGGTCCAAACCGCATCGCATCGCCTCCCACTCCGCCCGTTTTTGAACGACGTCCGGTCGCTGCTGCTCGGCGGCTTTCAATTGTTTTTTTTGTAAACGAGCTTCAATCGGATCAAGGCATTGGAGACTGTTTGCGGACAGACTTCGACGGGAAGTTGCTCGCGAATCTCCTCAATAGTGGCGTCGGAAGTTTTCGCGACGATTTGTCGGAGCAGTTCGTAATGCGGTTCAAGTTTGATTTTGGGTCCGGTCTTGGATTTGAGCGGTTCGAGCGAGCCGGTTTCGCGGACTCGACGTTTGAGTTTGGTGATGAAGGACTGAGACACTTTCCATTTTTCGGCGGCGGCGACTTCGGTCATGCCGTTGTCGCAGTCGTCGAGGATACGTTTTCTCATTTCTGTCGGGATCGGTTTCATGGCAAGCCTCCGTGCAAGGGATCGACGAACTTCCTGTCAACCTCACCAATATAACCGATCAGACCATTTTACGGTATATCAATTTTAGAAATGTTCTAAACCAACCCTTATTCTCGTCAAAACACTTGAGGACACCTCATTCAACATTCAGGGCAATGCCAGTTCATTGCGCTGTGACGCTAGAGTGTTGTAAAATTAAGAAATTGGGATAGTGCGAATCGGTGAACTCTGGTATGTTGACGTTTTCAACATACGGAGGTTTCGCCATGAAAAAGATTTACATTGTCCGCTTGAGCGACGTGGAACGAGAAACGTGCC
>JAVBQI010000151.1:0-7813 GCA_031549145.1 Thermoguttaceae bacterium
TCGTATCGCCCTTTCATTTTTGTGCGCCGATTCAATCAAATTGGGTGAACCGCCAAGGGAATTCGTAAACCCAGAAACTTTACGAGGCGAAGCATACCCCGTTCCCAAGGCGAAATGATCGATTCAACGGTGCTTTTGAAGAAAACTTCCCGGCACATGATGTTCGAAAAAACGAATCTTCCCTGACTCGGCCTTTCCGATATCACACAAAAACGGAAACCTCCTGCTTCCGCTCTGATCGAATCATCGAATAAATCCCATCAAAGAGTTTACTCGGAAAAACCATATCATCAAGAAAAATCGATATTTTGAACATCCGGCACGCGATTGTTTCGTTTGCGTAAAATAGAGCAATTGCAACGCCCAGCGGCGGCAACCTGATTCCGGACCGGGACGGAGTCGAGGCGAGAACAACGGGTTATCCTTTTTTTATTGTCGGATTCAAAAGAATGTTTTCTTCTTGAAGCGGTAATATATAATGAATTTTTGGGAATTAGCCGAAATTACCTGATAGGGTTCTGTTCGGTTCAATCGGAACGGTTATCAAAAAAGCGTCCTTCTCATTTGGCAATCTCTTCGGTCCTCGGCCGTCATTTCAGAAACAGTATTTGTAATGAAACCCAATCCTATCGCTTTGTTCTTTTTTCTTTGCTGCCAATCGGTTTCCGGCGTTTTGGCGCAAGGATCCTCCCCGGTTTTGGGACCTGGGGTTATGACGACGATCCAACCTTGTATCCAATACGACGAAACGTTTTCCCGGGACGACGCCGTCGAAATCCTGGCGAACGCGACCGGGGCTCCCAAGCCGGAATTGGCGTCCGATGTCCGCTTCAACCGGGACAACTGGGCCAAGGACATTCGCTTCAGCCGCGATATCACCTGCTTGGAGTTCAGCTTTAAGCCGATCCGGATGATTACGATCGACCTGCCGGGAAAAAACGGCAAGGTCGAAAAAACACTGGTCTGGTACATGGTCTATTCCGTAACCAATAAAGGCGATTCGCTGCAATCGGTCGTCGCCGGGAAGCCGATCCCGTTTCCGGAACAAACGACGATGAGCATTGCATCCTGCAACTGCCGGTTTTGCACCTCTCAACGGGCGGTCGAGCCGGACAAAAAAGTCGGGGTTCAGGTTTCTCCCGTTCTCAAAAACCAGCAAGGGGCTTATGAACCGCACCGCATCGCCGAGCCGTTTTTGTTCGCCCCGCAATTCTTGATCGCCAGCGACCGGATCGTCGACCGGGTCGACACGAACGTCGATCCGAAAACGGGCGAAATCACCAGGGATGTCGAGCGGGTCCAGGAAATCTTCCCCGAACAAATCATTCCCCTGGCGTTGGATGCGATCACCCAGCGCGAAAACCCGGGGCAAAAACTGGAAACGACCGTCAGCATCTCTCGAAGCGAGATCAAACCGAACGAAACCCGTTGGGGGGTCGCGACCTGGGTCG
This sequence comes from Thermoguttaceae bacterium, assembly GCA_031549145.1. Taxonomy (GTDB): domain Bacteria; phylum Planctomycetota; class Planctomycetia; order Pirellulales; family Thermoguttaceae; genus JAVBSX01. Next base: position 1,452 of record JAVBQI010000151.1, read on the forward strand.
ACATCGACCCGAGAATCAACTTTTTCTCCGTTTTCGTCGGCGGTTTGACCAACGCCTACCGCTGGGAAAACGAAAAAATCGGCGACAAACCCGCCTTCAAAAAAGGGGACCCGATTGGAAGCAAGAGGCAATTCTATCGAAAAACGCTCAAACTCAATTTTTGGCGGCCCGGCGATCAGTTCGAGCAAAACGAAAGACAAATTCGATATGGGACCTTGGGGGAGGTTGACTACGAATGGGTTTACCATTAGAATTTCCCGTTTGTAGTGCCGTCTTGGGACTTCCCCTCTCGGGGCTCTCCCGCTTGATCCGGCTTGATTTTCTCCTTTGAACGGTTGATCGATACGCGGAAAAGAATCGATCCGACCCATGATATACCAAAAAGGTGTGGTTTATGGCACATAAAAAAGGTCAAGGTTCCAGTCGAAACGGTCGCGATTCCAATGGGCAACGTCGCGGCGTCAAGCTTTTTGGCGGGCAAGCGGCTCGGGCCGGCAGCATCATCGTTCGGCAAGTCGGCACGAAATTCCGCCCCGGTCAGGGTGTCGGACTCGGGAGCGATTACACGATTTTCGCCCTGATCGACGGCTACGTCAAATTCGACCAAGACGGTCGTCGGGTCAATGTTTTCGCCGAATCGACCAATTAACGGAACGATTTTATCGTTTTTGCTCAACCGCCGAACAATGCTCGCCGCGCCTTTCATTGCGCCGAACATTGTCCGGCGGTTTGTTTTTGACAACAACGAGCCGCGTACTGCGTACGCGGAGTGAGCGGACCGTACTTTTTCCTCCGCGCACACAGTACGCGGCTTGTTATCGAGCATTTTGTATCTGGAAAACCATGTTTGTCGACGAAGTTGAAATCGAACTCGAAGCGGGCAAAGGGGGGGACGGCTGCGTCAGCTTCCGCCGGGAAAAGTACGTCCCGCGCGGCGGCCCCGACGGCGGCGACGGCGGCAACGGCGGCGACATCATCCTCCGGGCTATTGGCGACGTTTCCTCGCTCATACACCTTTCCCAGCGCAAAAGCTGGAAGGCCCCCAACGGCGTCGCGGGGAGCGGCTCGCAGCGACACGGAGCCAACGCCGCGGACATGATCATCGAAGTGCCGCCCGGAACGATGATTTTCGACAAAAAATACGGTTTCCTTTTGAAAGACCTGGCCCGGGCCGAAGACGAAGCGGTGATCTGCCGCGGCGGAAAAGGGGGCAAAGGGAACATGCGGTTCAAAACCTCGACGAACCGGGCTCCCCGCGAGGCTTCGCGCGGGGAAGAGGGGGAAAAGCGAACCGTCCGGCTCGAACTCAAAATGATCGCCGATGTCGGCCTGCTCGGCAAACCGAACGCCGGGAAAAGCACGCTCTTAAGCCGTCTCTCGCGAGCCCGGCCGGAAATCGCTTCGTATCCCTTTACGACCAAGACCCCGCATCTCGGGATCGTGATGATCGACCGCGACCGGCAATTTGTCATGGCCGACATTCCCGGATTGATCGAAGGGGCGAGCCAGGGAATCGGGCTCGGTCACGATTTTCTGCGGCACATCCAAAGGGCCGGCATCCTGCTGCACTTGGTCGAACCGGCTCCGGAAGATGGGATTGATCCCTGGGATTCTTACCTCGCGATCCGGAACGAGTTGACACAATTCGACCCCGAATTGGGTGAGCGGACCGAGATCACGGTCATCACGAAGGCGGATTTGCCGCAGGCGGCCGAGGTCCGGGACGATTTCGCCCGGCGTCTTGAAAAAGAGGTGCTGCTGATTTCCTCCGCGACCGGCGAGGGGCTCGACCGCCTCGTCCGCACCGTCGCCGCGACGCTCGGGAAATGATACCAATAAAAGCCGGAAAGGAGCGCAGCGCATTGACGGAGTGTTCGCGATGTTGAGCGTCGACACACCGTCAATGCGCCGAGTACGGCTCCTTTCCGACTTTTATTTTTGAGCGTGTACCCGGTCCGCCTTACCCTTGCGTCCGCCGAAGCGCTTCGCAGGCCCGCTGGGTCGTCGCGAGTTGTGATTTCAAACCGGCGAGCGACTCGGTTTCCTTCGCGATTACATCGGCCGGGGCCTTCGAAGTAAACGATTCGTTCGTCAGTTTCGCCTCCTTCGAGCGAATGAAACCGGCCAGTTTCTCGATTTCTTTTTCCATTTTCGCGAGTTCAGCCTTCGCGTCGATCAATCCGGCCAAATCGACGAACACCTCCATTTCCGGGAAGGAAACGACTGCCGGCAGCGGCGGGGCTTGAACGTCCGATCCCAGGGCCGCGATTTTCGCCCCGGCCATCGAAAGGAAATACGGCCGCATCGGCTCAAGTAGCCCGGCCGTTTCCGCCTTGCAGCGGACCGAAAAGACGATCTCCGTTTTCGGCGGAACGTTGTGCCGAGCCCGAATGTCCCGGACCGCCCGCAGCACCTCTTGAAAAACGGCAAACTGCGACTCGACCTGCGAATCGATCCATTTCGAATCGACTTTCGGCCAGGGGGCGACCGCGATGCTCTCCGCCGCCGGTTCGGGTTTTTCCAAATCGCTCCCGGCCCGAACCGGAACACATTCGCCGAGCCGCTGCCAGATTTCCTCGGTCACAAATGGGATCATCGGGTGCAACAGCCGCAAAAGGTTGTCCAAAACGTAAACCAAAACCTGCTGTGCGGCCGGTCGCAATTGCTCGTCGGCGAGCCGCGACTTCACGATTTCGAGATAAAAGCTGCAAAAATCGTCCCACGCGAATTCGTAAATTGCCCTCGCCGCGTCCGCGAACCGGTAATACCGCAACGCCGCCGTCGTCTCCGCCGCGACCAGCGCCAACCGTCCGAGTATCCAACGGTCTTCGAGCAGGAAGCGGTCAGTGATCAGTGGTAAGTGGTTCTCATCTCTTCCCACTTCCCACTTCCCACTTCCCACTACGAACCGCGCCGCGTTCCAGAGCTTGTTGCAAAAATTGCGGGCGGCCTCGAATCGTTCGCCGACGACGGCCCCCTGCGGCAGGGCGAGGTCCTCGTCCGTTTTCGCCCATTGGGTTCCGAATTCCTTCTTGCATTTCGGGCAGGGGATTTTCGGCAGCACGCGGTTCTTTTTCGTCTGTTCGACGATCGTTTGGCAATGCGGGCACTCGAAATCGAGCGGCAGGCAGACGTCCTGCGATTCCGTCGTCAAATAGGCGAGGGCGAACCGCAGCGCGTCGGCGCCGAATTTGTCCATCACCGAGAGCGGGTCGATCCCGGTCCCCTTCGATTTCGACATCCCTTCGCCGTATTTGTCCAGGATTTTCGGGTGTATGTACACCTCGGAAAACGGTTTCTTCCCCGTGTTGAAGATTCCGGCCAAGACCATCCGAGCGACCCAAAGCGTGATGATGTCGCGGGAGGTGATCAGCACGCTCGTCGGGTAATAATACGCCAATTCCGGTGTCGCATCAGGCCAACCGAGCGTCGAATGCGGCCAAAGCGCCGAACTGAACCAGGTGTCGAGCACGTCCTCTTCCTGCATCAGCGGAAAACCGGGAACCGCGTCTTCCGCGAGGTCCTCTTCCTGGGAGCAGACCCACCACTCGGATTTCGCCTCGTCCCATTGCCAGATCACGTCCTCGCGGTTCGCGAACGCCTTCCGCAAATCGGCTTCGCTCGCCCCGCGGCAGTACCAGATCGGGATGCGATGTCCCCACCAAAGCTGCCGCCCGATCGGCCAATCCCGCTTCTCGCTTAGCCAATCGAGGTAGCTTTTCGTATACCGTTGGGGGATAATTTTGATTTTAGAGGATAGGGAAGTGTCGGAATCCGAGCCGCGAAGCGGCTCTTCCCTGTCCTCTGTCCTCTGTCCTCTGTCCTCTACTGCCACTGCATCCATAGCCGATTGGGCGAGACGGTCCATTTTGACGAACCATTGGTCATTCAAGTACGGCTCGATCGGCGTTTTCGAGCGATCGCTGTGGGCGAGTTCGATTTTTCGGTCCTCGACCTTGACCAGCAGTTCGTCCTGCTCCAAATCGGCGACGACCGCCTTTCGGGATTCTTTGATGCTCATACCGGCATAGGGGCCGGCGTTTTCGTTGAGTGTCCCGTCCCGATTGAGAATGTTGATCATCGGCAGCCCAAGCCGCAACCCGACCTCATAGTCGTTCGGGTCGTGGGCCGGAGTGATCTTGACGCAACCGGTCCCCTTGTCCGGTTTCGCCCATTCGTCCAAAACGATCGGGATTTCCCGGTTCAGCAGCGGCAAAAGGACTTTTCGGCCGGCCTTGGCCATTTGAACGTAGGCCTTCAAATGGTCCGACATGATCGACATTTGCCGCGACATCACGTCCATAAACTGCTCTTCCAAGCCGGGTCGGTCCTTTTCCGAGGCCTTTGCGATTTCGTCCCGGAGCCGTTCGCCCAGCTCTTTCAAGTAGCGATCCGGCTCGGGATGCACCGCGATCGCCGTATCGCCGAGCATCGTCTCCGGCCGGGTCGTCGCGACGGTCAAATGCGTCGGTTCCCCGAGTTCCGGGTTGACCACCTCGTACCGGATATGCCAAAAATGCCCGTCGACGGTTTCGTGAAACACCTCGTCGTCGCTGACCGCCGTTTGCAGGAAAGTGTCCCAGTTGACCAGCCGCTTGCCGCGGTATATCAACTTTTCGCGAAAGAGCTTGAAAAAGAAATGCCGGACCGCTTTCGCGCAAACCGGATCGAGGGTAAAACGAGTCCGCTCCCAGTCGCAGGAACAGCCCATCTCCTTGAGCTGGGAGATGATCCGCTTCTGGTACCGGTCTTTCCAGTTCCAAATCCGCTCGACGAGCGCTTCCCGGCCGATATCGTGCCGGGTTTTCTTTTCCTCTTCGAACAGCTGCCGTTCGACGACGGCCTGGGTCGCGATTCCGGCATGATCGACCCCGGGGACCCAAAGGGCTTCGCAGCCTTGCATCCGATGCATGCGGATCATGATGTCCTGCAACGTGTTGTTGAGAGCATGTCCCAAGTGCAGCGCCCCGGTTACGTTCGGCGGCGGAATCACGATCGTGTACGGCTTTTTCGGCTCGCCGGTTGTCGGATCGACTCGATTCGGTTCGCTATGAAAATATTGCTTTTCGTCCCAAAATTTGGACCAGCGGAGTTGGGCGGCTTTCGGTTCGTACTGTTTCGGGAATTCGTTCGACATCGGCGGAAAGTTGGAGAAGAGAGAAGGCGAGGCAAAACCTGCGAAAACGAAACGACCTATCCTACCTCAAAAATCCGCTTTTTCAATGTTCGAGAGGGGTGAAATCGCAAAAAACACCAAGAATGCCGGGCCGACCTTTAACGGACAAGCAACATTGTCGCGAATGCCGCCCGATGGACCGCGACGTTGTGTACGCGAAGTATCCGGACGCCGCTTCGGGCCAAACGCAACGAGAGTTCAAGTGTCGCCGCGTCTCTTTCAGAAGGCGAATCGTTCCCCGAACGATCCAAAAAACGTTTGCGGGAATGCCCGACCAACAGCGGCTGTCCAAGCCGCTGCAGTTCGGCGATGTTTTGGACGAGCCGCTCGTTGTGAGCGGCGGTTTTGCCGAACCCGAGCCCCGGATCGAGAACGATCCGCGAAGGGTCGGCTCCGGCCCGGATCAGAAAGTCGCGACGCTCCCGCAAAAATTCGCAAATCTCCGGGAGCGGGTCGTCCCCGGCATAGGCCGGAGCGATTTGCATCGTTCGCGGTTCCCCTTGCATGTGCATCAGGCAGACGGCCGTCTGCGATTCGAGGACGACCTCGAGCATTTCCGGATCGAACCGTAGAGCCGAAACGTCGTTGAGCATTTCCGCTCCTGCGGCCAAGGCTTCCCGGGCGACAATCGCCTTTTGCGTATCAACCGAAATCACCGGCGAAGACTTTTCCGAATGATTTTCTCGGGCAAAATGTTCGGCGAGGGCGGCGACGACGGGAACGACCCGACGCAACTCTTCTTCGGTCGTGATTGGTTCGGAACCGGGCCGGGTGCTCTCGCCGCCGACATCGAGAATCGCGGCTCCGTCGCGGGCCAGCTCGAGACCGTGATCGACCGCTCGGCGGAAATCGAAAAAACGCCCCCCGTCGGAAAAACTGTCCGGGGTTACATTGAGAATTCCCATTAACAAAGGGACAGGCTCAAACGCGATTCGCCGGTTTTTCAATTGTAGGAACATCGGAACGGCAGATCGGGGCGGGGCATCGAGATAATTCAACGCAAGGAAGCACAAAACCTCATTCTAGCATGATTGAAACGGCTTGAACCAGACCGCCTTCAAGTTTCACGTTTTGAATCCGAGTCGTTTTGCGGCGGGACAGGGATCGGCTTGGCATTTTTCTCGGACCTCGCGTAAGGTTCGCTCCTCCTGTCGCAGCAATCCCGTCAACGACACCGCGATATTCG
>JAVBQI010000134.1:0-11892 GCA_031549145.1 Thermoguttaceae bacterium
GACGAATATCGCGGTGTCGTTGACGGGATTGCTGCGACAGGAGGAGCGAACCTTACGCGAGGTCCGAGAAAAATGCCAAGCCGATCCCTGTCCCGCCGCAAAACGACTCGGATTCAAAACGTGAAACTTGAAGGCGGTCTGTCCGCCAGGTCGCCAAGATTAAACCAGGGCTATCTTTTTTCAGGCACTTGAGGTACGATGTAAGCTCGTATGTTTCTTTTCCCGAGGAACCGGCCTCTCATGGGACCGGGTTTTCCTCCCTTCTCCAACCCTGCTTGAAAGGAATTGACCGTGTCGAACTCCTCTTCCTCCAAATTGGAAGCCCTTTTTACCCCGAAATCGATCGCCGTCGTCGGAGCCTCAACCCGGCCCGGAACCGTCGGATACGATTTGCTCACAAATCTCATCCGGGACAAATTCAACGGCAAGATTTACCCGGTCAACCCGAAAGCGACGGAATTGCAAGGCTTGCCCGTCTACAAAACCCTGACCGACATTCCGGGCGATGTCGATCTCGCCGTCCTCATCGTCCCGGCCAAGGCCGTTCCCGGCATCGTCGAGGAAAGCAAGGCGAAGGGGGTCAAGGGAATGATTATCATCTCGGCCGGATTCAAGGAAACCGGCGCCGAAGGGGCGAAAGCCGAAAAGGAACTTGCCGCCCAGGTCAAAGCGGCCGGCATCCCGCTCATCGGTCCGAACTGCCTCGGCGTGATCTGCGCCCATCCGGACGTTCGGATGAACGCCTCGTTCGCCTCGAAAATCTGCTCTTACGGCAACCTCGGTTTTATCTCGCAGTCCGGTGCGCTTTGCACTTCGGTGCTCGATTACGCCGAAGCCCGGCACATGGGCTTCAGCAAGTTCGTCAGCTTCGGCAATAAGGCCGACGTCAAGGAAATCGACCTGCTGGAGTACCTCGCCAACGACCCGGAAACGAAGGTGATCGCGATGTACTTGGAAGACATCTCCGACGCTAAACGCTTTATCGAAGTCGCCTCCGACACGTTTTGGAGCAAAGGCAAGCCGATCATCTGCCTCAAATCGGGCCGCTCGGCCGAAGGGGCCAAAGCCGTTTCGTCGCACACCGGTTCGCTCGCCGGGTCCGACAAGGTGTACGACGCGATCTTCACCCAATGCGGCGTCCAACGGGTCAACACGATTGCCGAACTGTTCGACAACGCCGCCCTTTACACGACGCAAGCGCTCCCGAAAGGGAACCGCGTCGCGATCATCACCAACGCGGGCGGCCCCGGGATCATGGCGACCGACGCGGCAATGGCCGCCGGGCTGACGCTCGCGAAGCTCGAAGAATCGACCAAAGCGGCTCTGAAGCCGCCGGTCCTGCCGGAAGCCGCCGCGCTGAACAACCCGGTCGACGTGATCGGCGATGCGCACCACGACCGTTACGAAGCGGCGATCAAAGCGGTGATGAACGACCCGAACGTCGATATGGGCGTCGTCGTTTTGACCCCGCAAAGCATGACCGACACGGACAAGATCGGCGAGATCGTTCCCCCGGTTGTCAAGGCGATCGGCAAACCGGTCGTCGGAGCGTTTATGGGCGTCGCCGACGTCGCCGAAGGGGTCAACAACCTCGCGAAGGCGGGCGTCCCGAACTACGAATTTCCGGAAAACGCGGTCAAAGCCCTCGCGGCCTCGACCCGGCTCGTCGCGATGCGGGAACTCGGGCAGCGAGAATACGTGCAGTTTAGCGATTGCGACGTCCAAAAAGCCCAAAAGGTGATCGCCGGTTTTCTCGGCAACGACAATGAAAAATACCTGACCCAGGCCGATTGCCGGGCGTTGTTCGAGTGTTACAAACTGCCGCTGCTCAAGAGCGGGATCGCGAAATCGGCCGAGGAAGCGGCGGGAATCGTCGCCGGGATCGGCAAAAAAGTGGTGATGAAAGTGATGTCCGCCGACGTCGTGCACAAGTTCGACGCCGGCGGCGTTCTTTTAAACATCGAGGGAGCCGACGGGGCGAAGGCCGGCTACGCCAAAATTTACGAGAACATCGGCAAGAATGTTCCCGGAGCAAAGATCGACGGCATCCTGATCGAGGAGATGGCCGAAAAGGGCGTCGAGACGATCATCGGCTGCAACCGCGACGGCCTCGGCCCGCTGATGATGTTCGGGCTCGGCGGGACGCTGGTCGAGCTGCTCAAGGACGTTTCGTTCCGGCTCGCCCCGATGTGGAAGATTTCCGCCGAGCGGATGATCCGGGAAATCAAGGCGTTCAAGGTGCTCGACGGATACCGCGGCACGCCGAAAAGCGACCTCGATTCGGTGGTCGACGTGCTGCTCCGGATGTCGGCGATGGTCGTCAACCATCCGGAGATCGCCGAGTGCGACATCAACCCGCTGATCGTGCACCCGGAAGGCAAAGGGAGCTCCGTCGCCGACAGCCGCGTGATGCTCCGCAAACCCGGCGCCCCGGCCTGCGGCTGCGGGGGGCATTAGCAGAGCCCCTCATCGAGCGCAACCTCACACGCAAATAACCGTTTAGCCGAGCGGCACAGATGCTGGCGTCTCACGGAACACCCAAGATTCTGTGTTGGTCGAATCATGGAAACAAACCGCGTACATGGTACGCGGTTTGTGGTTCTTATCCCTTTGGAGAGACCAGAAGTTAAAAATCGTCAAAACCCGCGGACCTGCTGAGTTCTCCCAACGCTTTGTTTCCGTCAGTTTTTCCTGATCGGCTTTATCTGCCAGGAAAACCACGCCGGAACCGAGAAAAAAATCGTAACGGCGGGTTTTTCTTCATTGACGATTTTGATAACGGCGATGGCGGCCCTCCCCGGGTCACATTTTTTCTTTTCCCGTATGTTCGCGGATGTACGACGCCATGCGACCGACTGTCGCTTGATAATCCTCTATCTGCTCCACGGCCTTCATGGAGGAGTTGCCCCATTCAGTACGGAAACCGCTCAGCCCGATTAACGTCACCTTGATTCCCAACGGATTCACTTCCTTTTCTGACATGCTAGGTATCATCTAAACTAATTCTTTAAATGCACTAGATTCATAAATTTTATGAGGTCCAAACTGTCCGGCAACAAAAAAACACAAAAAAAGTGTTTTTTTGCCAATAAATCGTCGGATTATTTGAATTTTTGTGAAATTTTCTCGTTTTTTACAAATATTTCACACTTTTTGCAGAAAAACTTGGTTCCAATATTGATATGAAACCGATATAATTGCATAACATGTTTACTTTCGATATTTCCCAATCGAAAAATATCCACCCCAAAACCACAATATTCAGAAAGGGAGTATCCCATGCTCATCGATTTTAAGGTCGGCAACTATCGTTCCATCAAGGAGCCGGTCTCATTGAGTCTGTCGCGTGTCAAGAGCTTGAAAGAACCAGCGTTGGACAAAACCGTTCTAATCAGGACAGATAAAAATGATCTGGAGCTGCTCAAAGCAGCCGTGGTCTATGGAGCCAATGGGAGCGGAAAATCAAACTTGTTGAAAGCTTTCAGTTTTATGAAAAAATTTGTAAGGACATCTTTCAGAGAAACGCTTTCTGGTGATCCAATCGCTGTGATGCCATTCGCATTTTCGGAAGACACGCTCGACAAGCCGTCAATTTTTCAGGTCATGCTTTTCCTGGACGGGGCCATTTACTGTTATGGATTTGCCGTAACAAAGAATCAAGTTGTTGAAGAATGGCTCGAGCAAGATAAAAAGAAACTGTTTCGACGTCGCGCGGGTAAGGGAATTCAATTGACAAATTTTCCAGAAGGGAAAGGGCTTTCCGAAAAAACAAGAGGAAATTCGCTTTTCCTTTCCGTGTGTGCACAAAATAACGGCCCTATTTCGTCGCTGATCGCTGAATTCTTCGGTGACCAATCGACCGTTTTTACGGGAATTTGTGAGCTTTGTTATCTGAGAGGGCATTTTGATTTTCTTAATAATTACAGCAAAAAAAAGCAGGTACTCCAGTTTATGAATGACGTGGATACCGGTATTACAGACATTCTTTATTCAAATAACGAGGATGTTGACCTTCGGTCATCGAAAGGTGTTGTTCGAAATCGACCACGAGGGAGATTGTATGACGGCTCCAGTATTACGACAGTCCGCCGAATCAATGGACGGGACTACCAGCTAGATTTGAGGGAGGAATCCGAAGGAACGCAAAAACTTTTAAGCCTTTCCGGATCAGTTTTGGATGCGTTGGAAAATGGAAAAACGCTTGTCATTGACGAGTTCGATGCGAGATTGCACCCAATCTTGGCGGCTTACCTTGTCAAATTGTTTTGTTCTCCCAAAAACTCCAAAGGGGCTCAACTGATTATTACTGTTCACGATGCCAATTTGTTGAGACAGGATTTCCTTCGAAGAGATCAGTTTTGGTTTACCGGAGAAGAACTTTTGGACGAAAATTGCGATAAATACAAAGAAAAGAAAACAGAGCTATTTTCACTTGCCGAATACAAAGTTCGCAAGGATGCATCTTATGACAAAGATTATCTCGGTGGTCGCTACGGTTGTGTTCCGAATGTTCCAGCAATCAGTTTAAGAGAGCTTGTTTATGAGTAAAACATCTGGTCAATGCGAAGACCGTTTCGGAGTAAATAGTTTTTTTTCTTCAAGGGAACGCTTGAGTGAGACGAAATCCGTCAAACGACGGATTTTCGTCTTTGTAAACGTGCGTTCCGCTGAGCTCGTGTTTAGTTATCTGGACACCATTAAAAACCGCCAAACAGCATCGATAACGATTCAGGATTGTGGAGTGCTTCTTGATCCTGTTGGTGCCGTTCAGAAAGCGGCTTGTTTGGCTTACGACCACAATCAACAACCAAACGCAAACGATTACGATGAATGCTGGGTCATACTTGATAAAGAAGGGGTTTCGGATGCGGAATTTCAAACAGCATTAACTGAGGCTCAACAGAAAAATGTTCAAGTTGCGTTCGGCAACTGCTCGTTTGATCTTTGGTTTTTACTTCTCTTTCGGGATGTCTTGCCAAGCGAGGACCTCAGTCGACATCAAGTCATGGAGGAAATCATGAAACATTGTGGCTCGCGTGATCTTAAGAAGGTTTTTGATAATCTCAGATTGTCGACGCAAGTTCCCCAAGCCCTTCAACGCAGTCAAAATCTTTTCGAAAGACAAGGAGGAGAAAGTAATTCGTGGAAACAAACGCCTTCCACGAATATTCATGGCCTGATTATCTCGATCCGCTAGAACATGCTAGAGCCATTAGGAGTTGATCTGGAGTCGTTTATTTTCTCGATATCCGGTGTGACTGAAGTCATTCGGCAGTACAGGTTGCATAGTTCGCCAAGCTTTTTCATACATGTTGCTCCGTCGCTGTATTATGTATATACATTGTGTATATGCACTTATTGGATAAAACGAGTGATGTCTAGAGATTTCCGGGAAAATCGTCAAGGAATAACCGGGATTTCTTCCTTTGAAAGCCGCCAAGCCCCTCGAATAACAAAATGCCCATGGATAGCGAAATCCAAGGGATCCGGCCCATCCGCCATTTCTGCGGTCAGACCGTGAAATCCGTATTGCCAAGCCCTTCGTAATAGTTTCCGCTGACGGCGTTGAATTGGACGACGAAGTCGGGGTCGAGCGGGCCTTCGGGATGGTACATCGTCATAAAATCCTGCCAAAGCGATTTTCGCAGGTCGTCATTCCAAGACAGTTCGACCGTTCCCGAGAACATCACGCCGCGGCAGATGATCGGGTTGGCCTCGGGCGCGTATTCGTAAGCGTAGAGGCTGGCACGGTTGTCGCGGCGTATTTCTTCCACCCTTCGCGTCGAGGTGTTGCTGTAGAACCAAAACTGCTCAAGGCCGTCGTTCCGCATTTTCACCATCACCTTGATTTCCGGTGTGCCGTTCGGGCCATTGGTTCCGAGTATATGACCACCGGGTCTCGCTCGACCAAAGCCAGCGCTTGTTGCTTTGCATCGATATTCGTCATAAGGCATCTCCTTTTGAGGGTGGGAAGCGGGAAACAAATTCTCGGTTATTCTATCCCGGAAAAACAAGGTCGGCAAGCAGGTAAGAACAAAACATCCTCTCGACGTCGGCGTACAAACCGGATAAAATGCCGTTTTCGTTTCATCACTTTGTCTTTAAAAACACCATGATCATCGCACTTGTTCATTACGAGGCCCCGTTGGAAGAAGTCGACCGGTTCTTGGTCGAGCATCGGGCTTACCTCGCCAAATTCTACGCCGGGAAAAAGATCGTCTTTTCCGGTCGTCGCAATCCGCCCAGCGGTGGCGTGATCTTGTTCAACCTGCCGTCGAAAGAGGCGGTTCTCGACATCGCGAAGGACGACCCGTTCGTCGTCAACAAGGTCGCGAGTTACGAGCTGATCGAATTCAAGCCGAATATGTTCGACGAACGGTTCAAAACGTTTTTAGAGCAGGAATAAATTTTACGATGAATATTCAACTTCGACCTGAACTGCCTGCGGACTATTTCGAGACGGAAAACGCGACGCGGGAAGCGTTTTGGAACCATTATTCTCCCGGCTGCTGCGAGCATTACCTGCTGCACATCATGCGGGGCTGTGCGGCGTTCGTGCCGGAACTCGATCTCGTTGCGACGGACGGCGGCAAAATCGTCGGAAATGTCGTTTGCATGAAAGCCGTGATCAAGACCGACGACGGGCGGGAAATTGAGGTCTTGAGCCTGGGACCGATCTCGGTGCTGCCGGAATACCAGGGCCGTGGGATCGGGAGCCGCCTGATCGACGACACCCGAAGGCGAGCCCGCGAAATGGGATTCCGGGCGATTTTGTTGTGCGGCGATCCGGATTACTATTCGCGGCGCTGGTTTGTTCCCGCCGAAACATTGCGGATCCGGACTTCGGACAACATGTACGCCGCGGCGCTGCAAGTGTGTGAGTTGTACGAAAACGCTTTGTCCAGCGCCACGGGCCGGTATTTCGAGGACGAAATCTATAACGTGGACGCCCAGGCTGTCGCGGAGTACGACAAAAATTTTCCCGCGAAGGAAGCCGTAACCGGCACCTCGTCGCAGAAACGGTTCGACGAAATCGTCGTCCTGCGAAGACCCGCGGATTGAGGCGGCATGTTGAAGAAATGCAGCCCGAAAACGTTAGAGCGTTTCAAGAATTGGTATACGGTGCTCATCCCTTTGAAAAGTAGCAGCCCACGGGAATGTTAAGGCGGTATACAGATCCTTTGGATCGCCAAAAATATCCTCGGGTGAACTCGAAGCATGCTCGTTTTTACCGGCATTTTAACATTTTTTCACGGTTTCCCACCAATTTTCCCACCACCTTCATACGGTACGATTAAGACACGAACCTTGTAATCCGATCGGCGAGTAGGGAAGGTACTTGGCAAAAAGAATCGAATCGTATGCCCCACCTACCGTAGCTACCCCTGGTTTATGACACTCTTTGACAATCGGTTTTCGGGAAACAAACAAAGAGAACACGCGCAACCTACACGGGGGCGGTTTCCCGAGCAGAAGCGAAAAGTAGTACCTAAAGCCCCGGCCTCGGGGAGACCAATCAGGCGGCCTAGCGGGGCGAGAGGTACTACTTTTTCGATTCACTGGCGAGGGCAACCGAATACTATCGGAATTGCTGGTACTATCGTACCCGAGCCCGCCAGGGTTTTGAATGACGTCGCGTCAAATCGGCGAGAATCGGCCGTAAAATCGATTTTGGTAATCGGCGGAAAGTGTTAATTGACTACCTATCCCCCCGGCAATCGCTCTCTCGCACCCTCTAGTATGGATAATATTGCCGGAAGGACCCTTGAGGCCGATTCCGGGAATTCAATTTTCAGATTCCCTTGCATAATGACAATGACAGGTTTCCGGTTTTTCCCGGCAAATAACACAAACCTGTTACCGCACACCCCACGGAATCGGCAATTATTGGGGGATTTCGGCGTCTTGCGGGCTTTCTGGGCTTGAAGTTGGCGTCCCATGTCGAATCGAGAACCTACCGCTCATGCTGGGCTGCGATATGCTCATGGATAACGTGATCGGACGGGTGAAACGTCTTTTTTCCGTCCGCTCACAAAAATATTTTCAAAGAATTTCTGAAAAATTTTGGAGTTTTTCAAAAATTCCCGGAACTTTTTTCGTCGCCGCGTTGACTTTCTGTTTTTCGGCCGCTAGGCTGACTCTCGTTACGAAAAAATTACAGCCACAATCGTTCTTCTCACTCGGTTTTTTCGACGAAAAAATCGGGTTTCTCCCCCCCCTCTCACCATCACAAGGGAATTGACGATGAGTTCTTTTCACGAATTTCTTGACGGCGTGCTTCAGGGACTCGGCCTTTCCAAAACAGCCGCTTCGCAGCGCAAACGGCGCAACAATTCGCAACAGCGCAACACGCGGTCGCTGCACCTTGAGCCGCTGGAAAACCGCGAGCTGCTGGCGATCACCGTCGGGATCGCCGCCGTCCAGGACGCCTACGAAGGGGGAGCCGCAGGCTGGTTTCGGCTGGAGCGCGACGACGCAACCGGGCCGCTGACGGTCGGCTATTCGCTGGCCGGCACGGCGACGAACGGGACCGATTACGAAAACCATGCTTCCAAGACCGTGACATTCGCCGATGGGGCGAATTACGTCGATGTCCCGATCGCGCCGATCGACGATTATTTGTATGAATCGACGGAGACGGTGATATTGATGCTCAATTCTTCGAGCAACTACAGCTTGAACGCAGCGAAGAGAACGGCGACACTCAACCTTTTCGACAACGACGTGAAGTGGGACGTTTCGGTCGAAAAAATTTCGGATGGGGCGGAGCGAACGGCGGATGAAGAGCAACAGCCGGGGCGTTTCAAGATCATGCGGGCGAACGGGACCGGAATCGAACAACCGCTGATGGTTTCGTTCAAGATGACGGGGACGGCGAATTGCGAGGGGGGGCTTAATTCCCCGGTCGATTATAGGACGAACCCGGCCAGTCAGTTCGTCTTGATGGAAGGGGTCGTCGGAACGGTGACGATCCCGGCGGGGGAGACGTTCGCCTATGTGGACGTGAACGTGATTGACGATTTTTTGTATGAATCGACGGAGACGGTGATATTGACGCTCACCTCTTCGGGCAGCTACAACCTGCACGCGACGGCGAAGACGGCGACGATGAACATCGTCGACAACGACGTCAAGTGGGATGTCTCGGTCGTGAAGATTGTCGATGGGGCGGAGCGGACGGCGAACGAAGAGCAACAGCCGGGGCGGTTCAAGATCAGCCGGGAGAACGGAACCGGAATCGAACAACCGCTGACGGTTTCGTTCACGATGTCGGGGACGGCGAATTGCGAGGGGGGGCTCAATTTCCCGGTCGATTATAGGACGAACCCGGCCAGTCAGTTCGTCTGGAGGGAAGGGGTCGTCGGCGCGGTGACGATCCCGGCGGGGGAACTGTTCGCGTATGTCGATGTGAACGTGATCGATGATCTCTTGTATGAATCGACGGAGACGGTGATTCTGACGCTCACCTCTTCGGGCAACTACAATCTGAGCGCGGTGAAGACGGCGACGGTGAACATCGCCGACAACGACGTGAAGTGGGATGTCTCGGTCGTGAAGATTGTCGATGGGGAGGAACGAACGGCGGACGAGGAGTCGCAGCCGGGTCGGTTCAAGGTCAGCCGTGCGAACGGGACGGGGCTGGACCAACCGCTGACGATTTCGTTCAAGATGACGGGGACGGCCGGTTACGGCTCCGATTACACGACGAACCCGGCAAGCCAATGGGTCTCGACGGGCCTGCTTTCCGGGTATTACATCGGTTCGGTGACGATCCCGGCGGGAGAAACGTTCGCGTATGTGGACGTGAACGTGATCGACGATTATTCGGTGGAACTGACTGAGACGGTGATCCTGACGCTGGACACTTCGAGCGAGTACAATCTTGTCGCCTCGGCGAAGACGGCAACGGCAACGATTCTCGACAACGACGTGAAGTGGGACATTTCAGTCGAAAAAATTTCGGACGGCGTGGAAACACTGGTGAACGAAGAGCAACAGCCGGGCCGGTTCAAGATCAGCCGGTCCGGTGGGACGGGGCTGGACCAACCGCTGGCGGTTTCGTTCAAGCTGACGGGGACGGCCGGTTACGGCTCCGATTATACGACCAGCCCAGCAAGTGCGAATACGAGCGGTTCCGGTTATGTCGGCACGGTGACGATCCTGGCGGGAGAATTGTTCGCGTATGTCGATGTGAACGTGATCGACGACTATCTGTGTGAATTGACGGAGACGGTAATTCTGACGCTGGAGAGTTCAAACAACTTTAACGTGAACGCAGCGGCGAAGACGGCGACGGTGAACATCGTCGACAACGACGTCAAATGGGACGTTTCGGTCGAAAAGATTTCGGACGGCGCGGAGACGCTGGCGGGGGAAGATCCGCAGCCGGGTCGGTTCAAGATTTCGCGGGAAAACGGAACCGGACTGGAATGGCCGCTGACTGTGAGCCTTACGCTGTCGGGGACGGCGACCTATGGCGAGGATTACGTGTCGGTCCCGGCTAGGCAAACGAACGCGGGAATCACCTCTTGGAGGGTGACGATCCCGGCGGGGGAGACGTTCGCGTATGTGGACGTGAACGTGATCGACGATCTCCTGTATGAATCGACGGAGACGGTGATCCTGACGCTCAATTCTTCGAGCGGTTACAACCTGATCGCGGCGGCGAGTACGGCGACGGTCGATATTTTGGACAACGACGTGAAGTCGGACGTTTCGGTCGAAAAAATTTCGGACGGCGCGGAGACGGCGGCGGGTGAAGAGCCGCAACCGGGCCGGTTCAAGATCACGCGGGCCGGTGGAACGGCGCTGAACCGGCCGCTGACGGTGGGTTTCTCGCTGACGGGGACGGCGACGCATGGGAGCGATTACACGACGACGCCGACCTCGCAATCGAGCTGGGGATTCGTGAGCGGGAGCGTGACGATCCCGGCCGGGGAATTGTTCGCGTATGTCGATGTGAACGTGATCGACGACTTTTTGTTCGAGGGGGACGAGACGGTGATCCTGTCGTTGCAGAATTCGGGCGATTACAACGTGGACACGGCGACGAGGACGGCGACGGTGAACATTTTGGACAACGACGTGAAGTGGGACGTTTCGGTCGAAAAGATTTCGGACGGCGCGGAGCGAACGGCGAACGAAGAGCAACAGCCGGGCCGGTTCAAAATTTCGCGGGCTGGTGGAACGGCGTTGAACCGGCCGCTGACGGTGAAGTTCTCGATGTCAGGGACCGCGAATTGCGAGGGGGGGCTCAATTTCCCGGTCGATTATAGGACGAACCCGGCCAGTCAGTTCGTGTGGGGGGAAGGGGTTGTCGGAACGGTGACGATCCCGGCGGGGGAACTGTTCGCGTATGTCGACGTGAACGTGATCGACGATTATTTGTATGAAGAGGACGAGACGGTGATCCTGACGCTCTATTCTTCGAGCGATTACAACGTGGACACGGCGACGAGGTCGGCGACGGCGACGATTTTCGACAACGACGTGAAGTGGACGGTCGGCGTCGAAAAAATTTCGGACGCGGCCGAAACAACGGCGGAGGAAGAGCCGCAGCCGGGCCGGTTCAAGATCAGCCGAGCCGACGGGACCGGGCTGAACCGACCGCTGACGGTGAGTTTTAAGGTGTCGGGAACGGCGACTTACGATAGCGATTATACGACGACTCCGGCATGTACGTGGTCACAGTTTCAAAAGATCGGCTCGGTGACGATTCCGGCCGGGTCGACGTTCGCGTATGTGGACGTCAACGTGATCGACGATATTTTGATTGAAGAAGACGAGACGGTGATTCTGACGCTCGATTCTTCGAGCGATTACAGCCTCGATACGGCGGCGAAGATCGCGACGGTGAACATCTTCGACAACGACGCCAAGTGGACGGTCGGT